>CBDVBZ010000015.1:0-39863 GCA_965372355.1 uncultured bacterium
ATCGGTCGCCGGGGGGGCGGTTTCCGATGCGACGAGATCTTCCGTGTCCACTTTGAGAATGATCTGGTCGATCTTTATCGTCTCGCCCTCGTTCACAAGGATCTCGGTCACCTTGCCCTTGAACGGTGACGGGACCTCGAGAACGGCCTTGTCCGTTTCGAGCTCGACGAGCGGCTGGTCGATATCGATGACGTCACCGACGGCGACCATCACCTTGATGACATCTCCCGTCTCTACGTTCTCGGAGATCTCGGGCAGACGAACCTCTTGGATCATGAGGGTGTATTCCTCCTGGCTAGGCGGTCAATGGATCGGGTTTGTCCGGGGCGATCTCCATATCCTTTATCGCACCGGTCGCGACCTTGGCGTCGATCTGCTTCTCCTGGACCAGGGCGTGCAGCGTGGCCAGTGTAATATGCCGGGCGTCGACCTCGAAAAAATCCCGCAAGGCGGCGCGCGAGTCGCTGCGGCCGTAGCCATCAGTGCCAAGCATGGCAAAATGTCCCGGGATCCACTTCGAGATCGATGCGGGGAGTGCTTTGACATAATCCGAGGCGGCGACGAACACACCCTTTTCCTTACCCAGAACACGGCCGATATAGGGGGTCTGTGGTTTCTTGCCCGGGTTGAGCCTGTTTACCCTTTCCGTGCTGATGGCGTCCCTGTACAGCTCCTTGTAACTCGTCGCGCTCCACACATCGGCGGAGACGTTGTACTTCTCCTCGAGGATCGCCTGGGCCTTCAGCGCCTCGTTGAGAATCGCGCCGCTGCCAAAGAGATGCGCCTTCGCACTCTTTGTGGACGAAGGCTTGAGCTTGTAGAGACCCCGGAGGATGCCTTCCTCGGCGCCGTCGGGCATGGCGGGCTGGACGTACGGTTCATTCATCACGGTGATGTAGTAGAAGATGTCCTCCTGGTTCACGAACATCCGCTGCATACCATCGCGGATGATCACGGAGAGCTCATATGCAAACGTCGGATCGTACGCAAGGAGATTGGGCACCGTCAACGCGGTCAGGTGGCTGTTGCCATCCTGATGCTGGAGTCCCTCGCCTGCCAGTGTCGTGCGTCCCGATGTGCCGCCGAGTAGAAAGCCTCGCGCGCGCAGATCGCCCGCCGCCCAGACGAGGTCGCCGATTCGCTGCATGCCGAACATGGAATAGAAGATAAAAAACGGTATTGTCGGGATCCCGTGGGTCGCGTACGACGTTCCTGCCGCGATGAACGACGACATCGCGCCGGCCTCGGTGATGCCCTCCTCGAGCACCGCGCCGTCCTTGGCCTCGCGGTAGTAGAGCAGGTTCTCGCGGTCCACCGGCTCGTAGAGCTGACCGAGCCGCGAGTAGATCCCGACCTGTCGAAACAATGATTCCATGCCAAACGTCCTCGCCTCATCCGGAACGATCGGTACGATGTACCTGCCGATGTCCTTGTCTCGGAGAAGTTTTGCGAGCAGGTGAACAAAGGCCGTTGTCGTGGCGACGGTGCGATCGCCCGTGCCCTCGAGAAACTCGGCGAACAACTCATCGGCCGGCATTTCGAGCGGTTTCACATCGACAACACGGTTGGGGAGGAATCCGCCGAGTTCTTCTCGTCTCGCGCGGATATACTCGACCTCCTCGCTATCGTCCGGCGGCCGGTAAAACGGAGCCGCGGGGACATCCGCGTCCGAGATCGGGATGCCAAAACGGCTCCTGAAATCCCGGAGTTCGTCTTCATTCAATTTCTTTTGCTGGTGGGTGATGTTTCTGCCCTCACCGGCTTCACCCAATCCATAGCCCTTGATCGTCTGGGCGAGTATGATGGTCGGCGCGCCCGTTGTCTCGACGGCGGCCTTGTAGGCAGCGAAGACCTTCTTGGGGTCGTGTCCGCCGCGGTTGAGCTTTTGCAGCTGTTCGTCAGAGTAGTTCTTCACGAGCTCGAGAAGCTCGGGGTACTTGCCAAAGAAGTCCTTGCGTATGTAATCGCCTGAAGAAACGGTGTACTTCTGGTATTGACCGTCGAGCACTTCTTCCATCCGTTTTGCGAGCAGTCCCGTCGTATCCTTCCGGAGGAGCGGGTCCCAATCGCCGCCCCAGATCACCTTGATCACATTCCAGCCGGCGCCCCGGAATGCGGCCTCGAGCTCCTGGATGACCTTGCCATTGCCGCGGACCGGCCCATCGAGCCGCTGCAGGTTGCAGTTGACGACAAAGATGAGGTTGTCGAGTTGTTCTCTGGATGCGAGCGTCAACGCGCCCATCGACTCAGGCTCATCCATTTCGCCGTCACCAAGAAACGCCCAGACCTTCTCGCTGGCGGTTTCCTTGAGTTTGCGGTTGTAGAGGTAGTGATTGAAACGCGCCTGATAGATCGCCATGATCGATGTAAGACCCATCGATACGGTCGGGAACTGCCAGAAGTTGGGCATCAACCACGGGTGCGGGTACGACGAAAGACCGCCCTCGGGGCTCAGTTCGTTACGGAAATTCTCCAGCTGTTTCTCAGAAATCCGTCCTTCGATGAATGCGCGTGCATAGATCCCTGGCGAGGCGTGCCCCTGGAAGTACACGAAGTCACCCCGGTGATCCGGACCGCTGGCCCGCAGGAAATGATTGAATGCGACCTCGAGAAGGTTCGCCGCGGAGGCGTATGTCGAAATATGACCACCGATACCATCGTGAAGCCGGTTGGCGCGCACGACCATGGCCATGGCGTTCCAGCGGACGATGGATTTGATGCGGCGCTCGATCTCCTGGTTGCCCGGGAAGGGCGGCTGTTGATCGAGGGGTATCGTGTTTATATACGGCGTATTCCCCGGATACTGTGACGTGACGCCGTACTTCTGCGCCTGGATCTGGAGAAGGCTGATGAGTTCACGAACCCGCTCGGCGCCACCCCGTTCGTGGACGTAGTCCAGCGACTCGAGCCATTCCTGGTTCTCAATATCGGTTGAATCGTGCGGTCCCTGGGTCCTGGCCATACGTGTCCCATCGTTGGGGGTACCTGTCTAATGTAGTCGCGTGCCACGCAGGCGGGCAAATACTTTGGAGCGCGAGTCTTGGGCGTACGCTGCCGGATGGAGCCCGCGAAGCCTCCTTATAGCAGCAAAACCCCTTGTCTGTCAAAAAGTAAGACACACCCGACTGAGGGAGTTCGTCGGGTGTGTCGGGCGGAGGTGAGGTTGGACGGGGTCTGTGGTGGACCCCGGGGCTTGGGCTGGGGCTCGTTCCTCCGCCTGTGGCTCGGTATGTCTCCGGCGGCACCGGCTCAGGAGAGCCTGAGGGGTGCCGCCGGTTTCCTCATCAGCAACGATGGGGGAAAGTCAAAACATATTCGGTGCATCGCCTCACTTCGATCCGCGTTCAATCGAGGTATTCATACCCGATGAGCGACATATACGCCGGAAAAGCGTCGCCTGTTGTGATTCGCTGGAAGATTTCGGCCGCGGTATCAAAGCGGCCGGATTTGTATCTTTCATTTCCGATGTTTTCTCTCGTGACCTGAAGTTCTTCCGCGACTATCTGCTCCACCAGATCCCGGCTTACCACGCGTCCGTCATTGAGCGCTGTCCGGTGCTGGATCCATTGCCAGACGAGCGCTCTGGAGACTTCCGCGGTGGCGGCGTCTTCGATGAGATTGTGTATGGCGACGCAGCCGTTGCCACAAAGCCACGATGCCAGATAGAGCAGTCCCACGTGGATGTTGCGTCGCAGACCTGCCTCGGTGACATCTCCGCCGGGAACAGCGAGAAGATCCTCCGCGCTTATTGCTGCATCGCGCGGCGATGCCTCGATCTGGTTCGGGGTCGTCATGTGCGCGTCGAAGACCTCCCTGGCAACGGATACCAGATCGGGGTCGGCCACCCACGTGCCGTCGTGGCCGGAGTTGACCTCGCGCAGCTTGTCGTTTCTCACTTCGTGCACCGCGGCGGCGTTGGCGAGTGGGTCGGCCTGGATCGGGATGTGCGTCGTCATTCCGCCAATCGCGTGGATGCTCCGCCGGTGGCATGTTTCGACGAGGAGTTCGGTACACGAACTCAGAAAACGGTGCTCCATCGTGAGGAGGTGACGATCGGGCAGCACGAACTCGGGTTTGTTGCGAAAGTGCTTTATGAAGCTGAAAATGTAATCCCAGCGGCCGTAGGTCAAACCGGAGGAATGATGACGGAGTTCGAAAAGGATCTCGTCCATCTCGAAGGCCGCGAGAATCGATTCGATAAGAACGGTCGCCCGAATCGTGCCCGGTTGGATACCCAGCGCGTCCTGGGCCATGTTGAACACATCGTTCCACAGCCGCGCCTCCAGATGGCTTTCGATTTTTGGAAGGTAGAAGTAGGGTCCGGTGCCGTTGTCGATAAGCGTCCGCGCGTTGTTGAAGAAGAAAATGCCAAAGTCGAAGAGAGACGCCGAGACCGGTCTGTCATCCACGGTGACGTGTTTCTCAATGAGATGCCACCCGCGAGGACGGACGATGAGCGTGGCAATCTCAGTCGTATGGCGGTCTCCCGCGCCGTTCGAGCCGACCAGTCCGATCAGTCTGTTGATGGTATTGCGAAGGTTGACCTGTCCGTCGAGGCTGTTCTGCCAGGTGGGAGCGATCGAATCCTCGAAATCCGCCACACAGACATTGGCTCCCGAATGCAGGGAGTCGACGAGCATCGTACTCTGGGCCGGCCGGCTGATCTCGACCCGGCGATCCGTCAGATCGGGGGGAATCGGGGCGACGCTCCACTGCGCCCTCCGGATCTGCTGGGTTCTGGGGAGGAAGTCGGGGAGCGTGCCGCGTTCGATTTCGCGGTCGCGGATCTCCCGCTGGCGCAGAAGCTCCAGCCGCGTCGCCTCGAACTGACGGACAAGCGCGGCCACAAAGCGAAGGGCACCGGGGGTCAGCACGTCGGCCTGTTCATCGGTGACGGACGCCATTACCCGGATGCCGCCTTCTTGGATGGTGTTGTTGATGTGTTCCCGCTGGCTGCTCACGCTTTTTCTCCATCGACCGGTCCGGTGCAATTCCTTAGGGACATATCCGCCTAGTGCAGCAATGGGTATACCAGCGTCCGACACTCTGTAGGGTGTGGTGTAACCACGCGTGAATGCGTGTGTTACACATCTATGCTCGGAAAGATAGCGGGCTGTGGATGCGGGTTTTCGCCCAGGGGGAGCCACGGCGGATCAAGCCGGGTGCCGGAGGGTGGCCGGCTTCGGCCATTATCCTGGTTGACCGCACGGTATCCGAGGGCCTCTGAGCGGCAGTACGCGGAGTGAACAGGCCGGATTCGAGACGACACGCCAACTGGGTGGCGAGGATGCACAATGGCAGGTGCGTGTTCCCGTGAAGCCCCCCCTATGCCAATCGTGCGTATCATGCAGGAGGGATCGTGTCGAAACAATCAGGCGGCAAAAAAGGCCAAAGGCCCGCCGGTATGCGGGCCCTGGCCACACGGGGTCTGTCTGTCGTCTGGGAGAGACCGCGGTGCGCTCGGACACACCGCCCGTTCTCCGGGTCTAGCTGTGGACGGGTTCCCTGGGTGCCTCTTCGGAGACGGGAGCCTCCCACCTCGTGTCGTAGCTTTGGTTGATACCCTCGGACAACCGCTCGAGCGCCTGGATGGCCCGCTCGGCCGATGGTGTGTCCAGAAGCGCGTTTCTGACGGCGTCGATTTCTTCGAGGGTCTCCTTCCGGATCGCCTCATCGCGTTCTTCCAGGCTCCCCGCCATATCGTTGAGGGCCCGGGCCAGTGCCTGCATCTGGTCCCCGGTGCGGAGCTCGATACGGTCCTTGAAATTGCCGGTCGCGAACTGGTGGACGTAACGGGTGATCTTGACCAGCGGCCCCGCAATCTTGTGCGTTCGCCACAGGCTGAACACCGTCCAGCCACCGAGGATGCCGACCATGAACAGTATGAACGAGATCGTCGTGGATTTCTGCTGAGCCTTGTAGAACGCCACCAGCTCATCGCTGTGGCTGCCCAGAAGCACGTCCACGTGCTTCATCATCTCGAATAAGGGGACGGTGAGAAAAATGGCCACGGCCGCGATATAGATCAGCCCGGCTACGGTGGTCCCGACCTGGAACTTCCTATCGACAACGATTGTTCTGCGCCGCCCGCCGCTGAGAATTCCCATGATTTCCTCCCTGATTTGATCCATTGGGAGGAAGCAAATACGGTGCCACGCACCCAAAGGGGTTGCCTTGGTTTAACCCCTTGTGATACTATGTGTTAACCTCGAAGTATCGCGAGTGGTTGGTGACGGAGAAGAGTACGGGCAACGATAATGCAACACCCTGGTTGCAGCGCCTCCTCGGATAACCTCAGGATTTTTTTGACGGACATGCAGATAGCCAAGCCAAAGTTGAAGCGGTTACGCATCGGGCAACGCGTCGGGAAATACAAACTGTTGCGACGGATCGGTGACGGTGCGTTTGGTGTTGTCTATCGTGCACGCGATGAAGTCGAAGGTGTGCACGTCGCGTTGAAGATTCACGAGCACACCGACGATGTGAGCGACATACTTCGTTTTTTCAAAAAAGAGATTCAGCTCCTCTCCAGGGTCGATCACCAGAACATCCTCAAGCTCAAGAACGCGGACATATTCGACGGTCGTTTCTACATTGTCTCCGAGCTGGGCAAGGGGAGTCTCGAGGAGAAGAGATCGATCACTGTGTCGTATGCCGTCGGCGTGCTCAAACAGATGCTCGACGCACTCATCGAAGTGCAGAAACACAATATTGTCCACCGCGATATAAAGCCGGAGAACATCATTCTGTTTTCGGACAACATCGTCAAACTGGGTGATTTTGGTATCGCCAAGGTCCTGGAGAAAGCCGGGCAGTCGATCGGCACCGACGCGGGGACGCGGGGCTACTTCGCGCCCGAGCAGATCTACGGCCATCCGAGCTTTGCATCGGACATCTTTTCGCTCGGCCTCGTTTTCTACGAAATGGTCACGGGGTTTCTGCCGATGTGGCCGTTTCAATGGCCGTTCGAGGGCAAGGAGAAGTTCAACCGCCGAATCGATCCGAGGCTCAGGAACGTCATCAGAAAGGCGCTCGAGTTCGAGGAAGGGGACCGGTATCCCGACGCACTGACGATGTCCAGGGCGTTCGCTCATGCGCTGGACAAGAAATCCAACGGCAACTCGCGCCGACGTATGATGCCATGGCGCAGGTATCGCGAGCTGGAGTTCTCAACGAGATACGCAAACATTCTCGATCTCCGATTCAAGTGCTGCAAATGCGCGGGGCCGATATCGGAATACATGATGTACTGTCCCTGGTGCGGAACGGACAAGAACTCGTTCAAGGGGTTGACGACATTCCCCGCGGTTTGCGTGCGGTGCGAGCATGGCGTCAAGGACGAATGGGATTTCTGCCCGTGGTGTTATCGAAAGAAGTTCAACTGGGCGGATGTCTGGGTAACGAGCGACAAACGCTATATCAAGAACTGTCCGAATCGTCAATGCGGAGAGCGCAAGATCATGCGCTGGATGCGCTACTGCCCCTGGTGCCACACCAAACTGCGGCCCTGGATCCACCACCAGCTCGACGGCCGATGCGGGAAGTGCAAGTGTAGTGTGGCGGCGGACTACTGGGACTACTGCGCCTGGTGTGGGGACGACCTCGGCTAGAGCCGCGTGTTAGAGGCTGGGCTTGCACACCCTGAAGAAATTACACTTCAAACAGACGTTTTCCCGCTCGACCTTCTGAAAACGTTCCTCACTGGCCACGTTTCCTTGCGGGTCATCGAGAAGGCCCTTCATGTCCTTTACGCTGCCGTGGATGTAGTCGACGATTTCCGCCAGAGAGCCCGGTGTGATCGTATCCGTGTAGAGCTTGTTTCTGTATAGATCAAAGCGTCTGGTCTCGACCTGGCTGGGATCGGCGCGCCACTGCTGCTTGGCGTAGTTGGCGTAACAGCCCAGCTGAATCGACAGACCGCTCTCCGCCTCGCGACGACCGGTTTTCCAATCCCATATAACGGTTTTGCTGCCCTCTCGCGTGGCGCAGTCGAGACGCATCACGATCTCCACCGCATCGATATAGATCTTCGAGAACTGTTCGACCTCGAGGAAATAGCTCGGGTCCAGGTTCTTGAAGCGATCGAATACATCGGATTCGTAGAAGTTCAAGAGACACCGATCGACCAACCCGGCCGATTCTCGCCACTGTTCGTTGCTTACCTCGACTTCGTACTCGTGCTCGAAGAATCCGTTGTGCACTTTCGGATTCTGACGGTAGCGTCCATCCCTCGAGTCTCGAAAGTCCTGTCGCATACCGCTTCGCGTGATTTTGAGGATTTCTTCGAGATCGAGAAGGGGGACACCCCTCGACAGATTCTGCAGGGATCTCGCGATACAGGCGTGGACCACCTGACCGATCCAGATCGGACGGTTCTTGAGCTGTTTGAGCACGTAGATCATCCGCGTTCGCTCGGAGACGTCATCCTGCCAACCACCCCAGTATCCGTAGTAACTGAAGTAGTATTTGCGAGGACATTCGCGGAATAGTCTGTCGCGCGACACCGACCACGAAAAGGTATTCTGCAGCTCTTTTTTCATATGGGTAGATAGCGGATTGACGAGGCTTGCATGGACAACGCTTCACTGGTATTCTGCGTTATTCGATTCTTTTGAGCAAGGAGAACATCATGAACGTTTCGGTGCTCGAGGTTGGGCCTTTTCTGAGCAACTGCTTCATCGTGTCCTGTGAGGAAACCAAAGAGGCGATCGTTGTCGATGCCGGCGACGATGCGGGAAGCATACTGACACACGTGCAGGCCAATGACCTGAAGGTCCAGATGGTCGTGTGCACACACGCCCATATCGATCACGTCTCAGCCCTGGCCCGCGTGACGCTGGCGCTCTCCGTGCCGGCGCTCATGCATCGAAACGAGTTGCCCGTCTATGAAGGTCTTGCCAACAGCGCCCGGATGTTCGGACTCCCCATCCCGGAGACCACCGAGATTGAGCGCTTTGTTGCGGGTGGAGACGAGATCAAGTTTGGGAATGTGACCGGCCGGGTCGTCGAGACACCGGGTCACTCTCCGGGCGGGGTCACGTTCGTCTTCGATGACAAGGCGCCGCCGATGGCGTTTGTCGGCGATGTGTTGTTTCAGGGGAGCATCGGCCGGACCGATCTGCCCGGCTCGAATAACGGCGTCATGATGTCAACACTCAAGGATGTCATCATGACCATGCCCGACGATATGGTTGTCTATTCGGGGCACGGTCCCACGACCACGATCGGTGCGGAGAAGAAGACCAACCCGTTTTTGCTCGCGTTGGGCGACTGAGGATCTCCACGCACCACCAACGAAAGTTGGTCCCGGTGCGGGGAGTGGAGCCCGAACCACCAACGAAAGTTGGTCCCACCGGTGGGAGTGCGGCCCGAACCACCAACGAAAGTTGGTCCCGGTGCGGGAGTGGAGCCCGAACCACCAACAAAAGTTGGTCCCGGTGCGGGAGTGGAGCCCGAACCACCAACAAAAGTGGGTCCCGGTGCGGGAGTGGAGCCCGAACCACCAACAAAAGTGGGTCCCACCGGTGGGAGTGCACATGGCCTGCGCGGCCAGCATGCTTCGGTGATACTTGCCCCGCCAACCCCGGCCATCGAGTCTCCATCCACTCGACAACCGGGCTTCTTAACCCCAAGAATTCAAAAGAGCCGCGGACTACTTTAGAAGAACCGTCTTTCTCGTCTGAGAGAAATCCTTCGTCACCAGCTTGTAGAAATACACACCGCTCGATACGAACTGACCGGCGTCGTTGGTGCCATTCCATGTCACCGGTTTGACCTCATCCGGTGCCTGAGCCTCGTCGACGAGTGTCTTTACAAGCTGTCCCGCCGCATTGTAGACCTTCAACGACACGTGCGCCTCTTTCTTGATGCCGTAGACGATCGTGGTTGTCGGGTTGAACGGATTGGGATAGCTCGGCTTCAGGAAGTTCGCAAGCCGGGGCCGCGGCCCCGGATCGATCCCGGATGCTTCGGGAACGATGTTGCCCAACTTGATCAGAATGGCGCGCAGATGCTTGGTCCGTGCGGGCGGCCATGTGGGCCAGACCTCGGGGGCATCGCGGATATAGTCAAAACTGAATCCAGACAGAAGGACCGTGGCCGTCGCGTTTGCCGCGTTTGTCGTCGTCTGGCTGATCACGGCGGCGTCACCGATGGTGGGGTAGGGGAATTCGGTGATCGCGATTCCGGTCGGCCGCAGCACGGCGAAATCATTGATCACCGGGCAGCCCCCGTAGGCAATGAGCTTGTCGGGGACACCCAGGTGGATAAACGACGCGCCGGTCGCCGTCAATGTCGGTGACACGGCCTCGCCGCGATAGACGTGCCCATGGTAGAACACGTCGTGGGTCATGTAGATAGAACGCAGTTGAATTGCGCCGGCGCCCGAGAGCCGTGCCCATTCCTGGGCAATGTCATCGCCGGAAAGATAGAGCCCCGGGTTTTTATCCGACGTATTCAAGAACTGGTAGAGCAGGCCGAAATCATTCGATTTTTCCGGGTTGCCTGTGCCGTCACCGACTGTGGCGCTGGACAGGTTGCCCGAGTGCCAGATGATCTTCTTGTAGACATCGAGGATCTGAACAACGTTGTTCTTCACACGAGAGGCCAGGCTGTTACCGACGGCCGAAGATGGGCCAAGTACGTCGAAGCGGTCGATCATACTGCGCATACCCAGGAGATCAAAAGAACTGTCGAAGAAGAGCTGCGCCGGACCGCCCCGGTCATCCGTGTCATCGACATACAGGATATCCCCGCCGCGGTTGTAGCCACCAGCGGGGAGGATGGTCATCTCGCACGGGCTGGCAGCCGCTTCCTGGATATCAGACGTCGTGTTCGTGGTGCCCTGACCCTCGAGCGTTCGGTGCCAGTATCGCTCGTTTCCATTGCCGGGTGTACCGTCACCATCCGCGGCGAAGAAATAGTGAACCGTGTCACCCGGTGTAAAGAGGTCGTCGTTGAGATCGAAACAGTACCTGTCCGGAGCTGCTCCTCCGCCTGCGATGACACTGTCCATGCGAAAGCAGGCCCATGTGATATCATCGATTGTCGTCGTCCCGACGAGTGGCCAGCGCTTGCCTCCCGCGCGGGTCTCGGGGGCTTCGATATCGGCCGGTGTCTTCCCGGTCTGGCCAAAGGGCTGCACGACGACATACGCATACGCGGCAGGCCCGGTGCCCGTGTGGGGATCGGTCCCGACCGGTGCGATGGTCATGACCACCGAGTCGCCCGGCTGAATCCCTGGGCTACTCGACGATAAAACATCAATCGCTGCATCCGCTCGTGCCGTACCGGTGAGTGTCCCGTCTTCGGCGAAATTGTCCTGAAAGAGTTCGATGTGCCGCACCGTGTACTGCGGTCCCGAGACGTCGATCCTCTCGACGCGAATCTCGTCGATCAGGGGCGCGTGGCTGTGACACTCCTCATTCCAGCAATACCAAACCGAGCATCCGTCCCAGGCGCCGACGGCGATTTGAATCTGATCCGCCGTCGGATCCACGAGCGATCCGATTTGAAACGAGCTTCGATGCCAGTCCATCTGCCAGCCATAGTAGACGAAGTTGAAATCCTTCCACACACCCGGGCACGAGGGCAGGGGGCCCGCACCGTCGGGGTCTTTCCAGGAACGAACGTGCCATATGTAGAACTGCATTCTGTCCAGGCCAAGGTCTCGGTATACCAGAAAGCTGAGCCGATAGTCGTCGCCGCTGCCGGTGTTATCGAAAAGGGGGGACCAGATCTCATTGTGCATGTAGACCCAGTCGGCGGTGGCGTATGGCATGGCACCCTGGCCCGGCAGCGGGTTGGGCCTGTGACAGTAGTAGTCTGTAACCATCGGATCGTCGAAGAACCCCCAGAAGAAGCTCATATTGTTAAAGCACGGGTCTTCCTGCCACACAGCGACACCTGGATACAGGCTCGCATAGTCGCCGAAAGCGGGCGCCTTGCGGCCCGTCCAGATGCCGGCGGTGTTGGAGCCTGCGGGTGCCGGCTCGAAGTCCTCGGTGTTGCTCTCTGCAGGTATACCATCGACCCACGTATTGATCGTGATGTCATCGACAATAATCGCGCCATCGGTTTGCCAGAGTCCATCCTCATCGGACCACGCACCGTCGGACGTGAACCGAAAGCGAACCTTGACTTCGCCGCCCGGCATGCCGGCGATCCTGTTCGTCACCGTCTCTGTTATGTATGGTGTCAGCGACGTACCGTCGTAAATCAGCGCGCGGACCGACAACGTATCGGTGATACAGAACGAGAACCATGTCGAGCCATTGTCGAACGTGTACTCGACAACCGTTCCGTCGTAACCGGGTTCCGAGTCCCAGAAGACCTTATAGCTGAGGCTAATGCTGTCACCCGCAAGGAGAGCGCTCTCGAGAATCTGGTCCCAGTCGTTTCCGTAACCCGGCAGCGAGGCATACCCACAGTACGGCACCGCGGTCGAGGCATCCTGGCCGCACCACATCGATTTGGCACCGCTCAGTGGAAGCAGGTTGCCAAACTGGCCGCCATCCAGCTCGGCGCCGTCGGCAACGTGGAAGAACGCGGCGATCTGATCGGTCACATCAACTGTTGTATACCCCATGGGGTCCGGACCGGTTGGGCCATCGAAGCTCGCCGAATGTAGCAGAAATGTATCCGCTGCGGCCGCGGATCGCAGAGCTCCCCCCGCATAGCCGACCAGATCCGGTGGCAGCGGCGCGTTGGGCACCGGTGTGGATTCGCGTTGCAAGGATGTTGTCGCGGTTTTCTTCGCGGCAGCGGGTGAGACTGAATTGTTAATGGAAATGGTAGAAAGGATGATAGCCAGTGATGTGAGGCAGATAATCGTTTTCATAACGCCCCCTTTTGGCCGGCAACGCGTGTATTATACCACAGATCGCATCCGAAAGTAAACAGCTAACCCGTAACGCATTACAGAGCCTCGGCCACGGCGACGACGTCGCTGATTCGAAGCGTTGGTCGAGATTGTGGGACGGGCCCGATTTGCTCGTCTTGGGCGGGTCTTGGGGCGGACGGTAAGCGAAGACTATCGAACCGAGAGCGCGCAGACTTTCTCCCACTGTTCCTTGGCCTTGTAGGAGCTGCGGACGAGCGGTGAGGATTCGACGTGTTTGAGTCCGAACTCGTAACCGCGGTCGCGGATCTCGTCGAACTCGTCCGGTGTGTAGAAACGCTCGACGGGGAGCGAATTGAGTTTTGGACTGAGGTACTGGCCAATCGTGAGGATATCGCAACCGGTATCGGCGATGTCCTTGATCGTTGATAGAAGCTGCTCGCGTGTCTCACCGAGACCCAGCATGATGCCGCTCTTCGTCTGGATGTTGGCCCCGTGTTCCTCACGGTATCTGATGGCATCCTCGAGGACCTTGAGCGACTGTTTGTAGTTGGCGACGGGGCGCACCCGGCGGTACAGCGCTTCGACGGTCTCGACATTGTGGGCGAGCACCTCAGGTCGCGCGTCGAGCACGATATCGAGGAGTTCACGGTTGCCGTTGAAATCGGGGATCAATACTTCCACCTTGCACTCCGGCAGACGCGAGCGGATCGCTTGAATCGTCTTTGCGAAGTGCGCCGCGCCCTCATCGGGCATATCGTCGCGGTCGACCGATGTGACCACGGCATAGTCGACATTCATCTTGGCGGCCGCTTTGGCGACGTTATCGGGCTCGGCGGGATCGGCCGGTCCGGGTTTGCCTTTCTTGACCGAACAGAAGCCACAGTGACGCGTGCAGATGTCTCCGAGGATCATGAAGGTCGCCGTGCGCTCGTTCCAGCACTCGTAGATGTTGGGACACCGGGCCTCCTGGCAGACCGTGTGGAGCGAGTGATCGGTGATCAGCCCGTTGACCTCTTTGTAGTTGCCCGTTGTCTTCAGCTTGATCTTTAGCCAATCGGGTCGAGGGATGCGTTTGCGTTTAGCCACGGGGCACACTCCTGGCAACGGGTTCGGAGACAACCTCGCGGTCAAAAAGGCGTGAGAACTTGTCCGTAAAGATCGCTTTGACGACGTGCATGTCGATCGCGGAACCCTTTTCCTGTGAAATCGATGTCATCGGGCACCCGACAATCCCACACGGGTGAATGAGAGAGAAGTACGACAGGTCCGTGCTGACGTTCAGCGCAAAACCGTGCGATGTCACCCAACGCGAGATACGGATACCGACCGAGGCGATCTTCTTGCCGCCGACCCAGACGCCACGGTGGACCGGGTCACGCCTGCCCTCGATACCGAATTCGGCGAGCGTTTGCAACAGCACCTCTTCGAGATCGGTCACATACCGGCGGATATCCCGGCGTCCCTCCTCGAGCGCGAGAATCGGGTAGCCGACGAGCTGTCCGGGACCGTGGTATGTGATATCGCCGCCACGATCCGTTTCGACCACGGTCACTCCTCTGCGGTCCAGCAGACTGGTATCGGCGAGGAGGGCGTCGGTCGTGGCGTTTCGCCCCAGCGTGATCACGTGCGGATGCTCGAGGAGATAGAGCATCTCATCACCCTCACCACTCTGGAGACGCGTCACCGTCTGCCGTTGAAGCTCGAGCGCCTCGTTGTAGGCGATAACATTCAGATCACGGACAACCAGCACGATCACACTCCGGCGTAGGGGTTCTCGAGCTCACCGACGACATGCGACAAAAACCGTGCGGCGAGCGCACCGTCGACCAGACGGTGGTCGAACGACAGGCTCAGAACCATGATCGGTCGAATGGCGATCGCGTCGTCGATCACAACGGGCCGCTTCTTGATCACACCGACACCGAGGATCGCGACCTGCGGCTGGTTGATGATCGGAGCCCCCATCAGGCTGCCGAAGACACCGGGGTTCGTAATCGTGAACGTACCGCTCTGGACGTCGTCGGGGGAGAGCTTCTTGGTGCGGGCGCGCTCTGCCAGGTCGTTGACCGAGTTGGCCAGACCCAGGAGGTTCATCTGTTCGGCGTTCTTGACCACGGGGACGATGAGCCCCCAGTCGAGCGCGACGGCGATGCCAACATTGACATCTTTGTGATAGAGAATCGTGTCTTCACCTTCGATGGACGCGTTGACCGTGGGAAACGCCTGGAGCGACTTGACCACGGCTTCGACGATAAACGCGGTGAATGTCAGCTTGACTCCCTGGCTTGCGAACTCTTCCTTCAACGCGGCCCGCTTCTTGACCACGTTGTGCATGTCGCACTCCTGCCAGGTCTGCACATGCGCCGACACGTGCCGGCTCATCACCATGTGCTCGGCGATCTTCTTGCGCATGATACTCATCGTCTCGCGCGCGACACGTTCGCCGGGAGCAAAGCTCACCGCCGGTTGTGGCGGTGCGGACGCAGGCGGTGCCGGAGGTGCGGCCGGTGTCGCGGCAGCCGGTGCGGGCGCCGCCGCCGGGGCCGGGATATCGGGTTTTGACCCCTGATCGATATAGGCAAGGATGTCTTTCTTGGTCACACGCCCGCCGCTTCCCGTGCCATCGATCAACGTGAGATCGACACCGTGCTCCTTGGCGATGTTGCGGACGAGGGGAGATGACTTGGTCTTACGGCGAGCGGCCACCTCGTCCCCCGCGGTTGCGGCGCCCCCGGTCGCAACGGGTTCGGGAGCCGGCGCGGCCGGGGGCTCCTGCGGAGCGGGTTGCGCGGCAACGGGCTCCGGTGCCGCCGGGGCCGGAGCGCTCGCTCCGGCGTCCTTTGCGGGCACCTCGCCCTCCGCACCGATTCTTGCGACGATGGTGTTGATCTCTACGGTCTCGCCTTCGGGCACGATGATCTCGAGAAGTACCCCCTCTGCCGGCGAAGGGATCTCTGCGTCGACTTTGTCGGTCGAGATCTCAAAGAGCGGCTCGTCGCGTTTGACGTGGTCGCCAACCTGCTTGAGCCATCGGGTAACGGTTCCCTCAGCGATACTCTCGCCCATTTGGGGCATGATGACGTCGGTGCTCATCGCTTCTTTCCTCTGTTGATTCGGGTTTAATAGGCCAGCAACTTTTTCGCTGCTTCGAGGACGTCCTCCACCTGCGGGAGGAAGGCGTGCTCGAGCGGCGGGCTGTACGGTACGGGTGTATCCTTGGCCGCGACCCTCACGACCGGGCCATCCAGAAAATCAAACGCCTTCTCGGCGATCCGTGCGGCCAGCTCGCCGCCGACGCCCCCGGTCAGGCACGCCTCGTGTAGAACGATCACTTTGCTTGTCTTCATTGCGGTCTCGAGGAGTGCGTCCTCGTCCAGTGGTTGCAACGACCTCAGGTCGAGCACCTCGGTCTGGACGCCGTCCTTGGCGAGAGCCTCCGCTGCCTCCAGCGCCGTGTAGACCATGGCGCCGTACGTGACGATCCCAAGATCGGTGCCCTCGCGCCGGACCGCCGCCTTGCCGATCGGCACCACGAAATCCTCCTCGGGCAGCTCCTCTTTGATCCGTCTGTAGAGATACTTGTGTTCGAGATAGAGCACTGGGTCTTCGTCGCGAATCGCCGCCTTGATCAATCCCTTGGCATCGTACGCCGTCGACGGCTGGACGATCTTGATCCCCGGCGTGTTGTAGAAATAACTCTCGACGTTCTGCGAGTGGAACGGTCCACCGTGCGTGTTGCCACCGCTCGGGCCGCGAATCACGATGGGCACACCGGCGCCCCAACGATAACGGCTCTTGGCGGCAAAGTTGGTGATCTGGTCGAATGCGCACGAGATAAAATCGATGAACTGCATCTCGGCGATCGGCCGCATACCGACGTAGGCGGCGCCGATGGCCGCCCCGACGATCGCGGACTCGGAAATCGGTGTGTCGATCACTCGCTGGGGTCCGAAATGGTCGAGCATCCCTTTGGTCAGCTTGAACGCACCGCCATAGGTGCCCACGTCTTCGCCCAGGACAAAGACGTTTTCATCTCTTTCCATCTCCTCCCAGATGCCCTGCCGGATTGCCTCGATGTATGTGGTTTCCGCCATTCGTGCTCCTTGTCTTCTGGCATGCATCGCGGGTCCAGTCGCTTTCGCCGGCGCCCGTTCGGCACCACCCGCGATGGTCTACTGATCTTCGTAGTAAACGTCCTTGGTGACATCTGCCGGGTCCGGGTACGGACTCTTCTCGGCCCAGTCCACGGCGTCATCGATAAGGGCGGTAATCTCGCTTTCCATCTGTGAGATTTCTTCCGTCGTCAACTCGCCGGCTTTGATCAACTGATTCTGGAATCGATCGACCGGGTCTTTTTTGGCCCACTCCTCGAAAAGCTCCTCGGGGACATAGCCCGCGTCATCGTGCGCCGAGTGACCGGTCATCCGGAATGTCTTGTACTCGACGAGGTAGGGGCCTTTGCCCGAGCGTGCCCAGTCGATGGCGCGTTTGGCCGACTCGTAGACGGCCACGATGTCGTTGCCGTCGATGACCTCGCCGGGCATCGCATATGCCGGCGCGCGATCGGCCACGTTCTTGGTCGCCATCTGGAGTTCGACAGGCGTCGAGTACGCGTATTGATTGTTGTTGATAAAGAAGACGATCGGCAGCTTGTGGACGGCCGCCAGGTTGACGCCTTCGTGCCAGTCGCCGCGGCTCGTCGCACCCTCACCGGAGTAGCAGAACGCCACGTTTTTCTGGCCGCGCATCTTGAATGTCAGCGCAACACCCGCCGCAACGGGTACGTTGTCGCCGAGATGGCTGACAAATGCGATGATGTTGTGTTTGAGGTCGCCCATGTGCATGTTGCCGTCTCTGCCGCGGGTGACCCCCGTCTCTCGTCCCATGTACTGCGCGATGATCCGACGGACCGAAACGCCCCGAATCAAAAAGATCCCCATGTCGCGGTGTGTCGGCGCGGCGATGTCGTCATCCAGCATGTGAATCGATGTGCCGACGCTGATCGCCTCCTGGCCGCGACCGACATAGACGCCGCCGACGATCTTGCCCTGGCGATAAAGGACCCGCTCGATACGGTACTCGATATCCCGCGACAGCTTCATGTAGTAGAGCAGCTGCCGCTTCGTCTCCTTATCGATCTTCGTTTTCATTTTTGTCTTCGTTCGGGTCGCCGTTTTTCGCTCGCTCATCGGGCGCCTCCATCAATTGGAATAGTATACATCTTTAGTGGCAACGCTCTTGTCGGGAAACGGACTGTCCAGGATTTCCTGAGCGCTTTCATCAATCTCTCTGGCGACCTTGTCGTTGATCTCTTCCAGATCGGTTTTTTCTACAATTCCTTCGTCGATCAAGAATCTCGTGTAGGCATCGAGCGGGTCTTTCGCCTCCCACTCTGCACGCAGCTTCTTCGGCACGTAGTTGGCGGGGTCGTGCTCCGCGTGGCCCTTTCTGCGAAACGTCTTCGATTCGAGAAACACAGGGCCTTTGCCTTTCATGCACGCGGCTCTTGCCCGGCTGGCCGCGTCGTAGGCAGCCAGGACGTTGTTGCCATCGAAGATCTCACCTTCCATTCCGTATTCACATGCCTTATCGATCAGATCCTTTGTGGGAAACTGAGCGGATACCGGCGTCGAGTAGGCGTACTGGTTGTTCTCGGCGACCAGGATGAGCGGCACCCGCTGCACCGCGGCAAAATTCATTCCCTCGTGAAAATCCGATGTGCTCGTACCCCCGTCACCGCTGTACACGAGCGCGACGTTCTTCTGCTTGCGGTTCTTGAAGGCCAGCGCGATACCGGCCATGACCGGGATCTGCGTGCCCAGCACACTGATACACGCGATGATCCCCGTCTCCATGACACCGAGATGCATGCACTTACCCTGTGTCGGGCTGCAGTCTCTCGCGAGATAGTGGGCCAGCCAGTCCTTCGCCGTCACGCCCCTGACGAGTGTCGCGCCGAGGTTGCGGATCATCGGACCGACGAAATCCCCGTCCTCGAGTGCGTAGGCGGTGCCGACTGAAGTGGCCTCCTGCCCGAGACTGGAGAAGAAGCTGCCGACGACCTGGTTCTGACGGTACAGGCTGTCCAGGCGCTCTTCGAGCCGACGGTTGAGCGTCATGTACTGATAGAGCTCGATGAGCCGCGGCGTATCGAGATCGAGATCCTTCGGGGCCTCGATTCGGTACGTCTTAGATGTGGATGGCTTCACCGTAGACACTGTGCGCCGCCTCCATCATGGTTTCCGATAGGGTTGGGTGGGGGTGGACGGTCTTTGCCATCTCTTCCACCGTCGTCTCCAGGCTGAGGCCCAGACAGGCCTCCGCGATCAGCTCCGTTGCCCTGGGTCCGATGATGTGGACCCCCAAGACCTCGTCGTACGTCTCTTCGCTGACGATCTTGATAAAACCTGTCGTGTCGCCGAGTATCATGGCCTTGCCGATAGCCGAGAAAGGGAACTGACCCACCTTGACCTTGTGTCCCCGCTCCTTCGCCGCTTCCTCTGTCAGGCCGACACTCGCGATCTCCGGGGTGCAGTATGTGCAATTCGGAGTTTTGCCGTAGTCGATGGGGCGTGGGTGCTTGCCCGCGATGTGATCCACGGCGAGCACGCCCTCGGCGGATGCGACATGGGCGAGAAGCGGCGTGGCGACAACATCGCCGATCGCGTACACATTGCCCGCGCTCGTCTGCATGAATTCGTTTACGGGGATATAACCTCTCTCGGCGGCCACACCGATGGTGTCGAGCCCGATGTCCTCCGTGACCGGTTTGCGACCGACGGAAAGCAACACACGCTGTGCCTCGAGCTCGGTCTCCTTGTCGCCGGAAGCGATCTTGAGTGTTGCACTGCCGCCCTTCTTGTCGATCGACTTGACTTCGCTCGATGTGAATACATCGATGCCCTTCTTTTTGTACGCCTGCTCCAGGGCTTTGGATATCGCTTCGTCCTCTACGGGCACGGCGTGCGGGAGCAGCTCGATGACGGACACTTTCGTGCCGAACGAATTAAAGATCGATGCAAACTCGACACCGACGGCGCCCGCGCCGATGACGGCGAGCGTCTCCGGGATCTCATCGATGACCAGGATGCTATCGCTATCCAGAATGACCTTGTGATCGGGTTTGAGATGGGGAAGCCGTGCCGGTGTCGATCCCGTCGCGATGATGATGGCACCCGCCTTGATCTTCTCCTCGCCCTTCTCCCCCTGGATGGCCACCGTGTTCTTGTCAACGATCCGGCCCGTCCCGGTGAGGACCTCGATCTTGCGTTTCTTCATGAGGTACTCGATGCCCTTTGAGAGTTTGGTGACGATCCCCGATTTGCGTTTCTGAACTTTTGTGAAATCGATCTTGAGCTCACCGACGTCGAGACCGAGAGCGGGGGCGTGGTGGAACTCGTCACAGACGTGCGCCGTGTGCAAGAGGGCCTTCGTGGGTATACAGCCCCGGTGGAGACACGTACCCCCGAGAAACGGGTCCTTCTCCACCAGCGCGGTCTTGAGCCCGAGGATCCCGGCGCGGATCGCCGCGACATAGCCGCCGGGACCGCTGCCAATGATGACCACCTGAAACTCCTTCAAGACACACTCCCTTCGATTTGCGAATGGGTAGCAGGGTGCAGAGATCGACCGTGGAACCATCGACCCGGCTTGTTTCCTGATCTGTCGGACTGGGATCGTCCTGCTGTCAAAGCCTACATAGCCAGTTGAGCGAGGCCCCGTTATATTAACCGACTCGGGATCGATGATCAAGATGGAAGTGGCGGTAAACCCAATCGGTTGACAGCACACGGGTTAACGGCGATTCACCCGTTGCCGTTGTCTCTCCGCGATGCGAGTCGCATCGTCGGACAAACGTGCGCCCTCGATATCTTCAACAGCCGCAACTATATAAATGAAAACGGGTTGACAGTTTTGCAGTGATCGATTAGATGTTGTGTAGGCCGTTTGCGATAGCGGCGGTCTTTGTTGGAATAGAAGGTCATTCTTCGCAAAGGTGGGTGCAAATGAAGGCAGGCAGGCGCTGGGCAGTTATTCTGGGTGCCTCGAGCGGCTTTGGAGCGGCGATTTCGAGGCGTCTTGCCGAGACGGGTTTCAGTATCTTCGGCGTTCACCTGGACCGCCGGGCGACCATGGGTCTGGTCGACGAGGTCCGCGCAGATATCGAGTCGGCCGGCGGTCAGGCGGCGTTTTTTAACATAAACGCATCGTCCGAAGAAAAACGCCGCGAGGTGATCGACAAGATCAAGGACACATTGGGCGATGCGCCCCCGTCACCCCCGGTGACCACGCTCGTCCACTCGCTCGCCTTCGGCACCCTCAAGCCGTTTGTCAAGGCGGCCGACGACGTCATCAACAAACCGCAGATGGATATGACGCTCGATGTCATGGCGCACTCGCTGGTCTACTGGACACAGGATCTGTTTCATGCGGGGCTGCTCGCCAAGGGGAGCAAGGTGTTCGCGATGACCAGCTCGGGTGGGGAGCGGGTGTTTCCGTTCTACGGAGCCGTCTCGGCAGCGAAGGCCGCGCTGGAGTCGCACATCCGGCAGCTGGCGCTCGAGCTCGCGCCGCACGGTATCAGTGCAAACTCGATCCGGGCCGGTGTGACCGATACCCCGGCGCTTCGCAAGATCCCCGGGAACGACCGGCTGATCGAGGAGGCAACCCGCAAGAACCCATCCGGCAGACTTACCCAACCGGAAGACGTTGCGGAGACCATCGCTGCACTGAGCCTCATCGACTCACACTGGGTCACGGGGAATGTGATCGGCGTCGACGGCGGCGAGAATATTGTGGATTAGGGGTGCGGCGAACGAGCCCAACGATTAAGAATAGTTACTAGGGGAATCGTCAATCGCGATGATGGCGCAGGCGAGAATCGGTTGCAGACCCAGCTCGGCCGCCCTGTCGACGACGCGCGGGTCCTCACTACCGGGATTCAGATAGAGTTCCTTTGTCCCTTTCTTCGCAATCTCATCGAGGACACCGAGCGTCCGTTTGGGTGGCAGGTAGACCGTAACGCGATCGATGTCGACCGGGATGTCGAGAACGGAACGATAGACCTTGAGTCCCTCGATCGTCTCGTCTTTTGGGTTCACCGGGTAGACATCGAAACCCTGGCGCGCGTAGGCGCGCACCGCCTTGTTGCCAAACTTATCTCGATTGCTGGATGCACCAACGACTGCGACAACCACGATACAAAACTCCGATTGTTTTCGAGCGACAGAGGTGCTTCTCGCGATTACATACCCGTGATGGATTCGGCAGGCTCGGTTTCCGACAGCTCGTCCGGTACGTCCAGATCCTCGTTAACCGTTTTGAGGTAGACCTCTTTGACGCCAAAACGGATTGCCTGGAGTCTCGAGGGAAACCAGATGTCGATACGGTTGTTCCACCGCTGGTTCATCGAATCCTCGACGACGAACTCCCCAAGACCGGTGACGTGGACGCGATCCCCAAAGTGAAACGGCGCCCCGGGCGTATAACGCCTCAGCAAGTCGCGGGATAGCGCCAGAATGCCGTCCCTCGTCCGGGTGTTGGAGGCCGTGATAAACGGGGTGGAGTCGGTCTCGTATATCGAGCTGGAATAGCCCGTGGCGACGACCTTGACCATCACGTTGTCATTCGAACGGATCGAGTATCCCGCATCGAGAAGAACGTCTGTCAGGCGAGACCGCTCGGCCAGCAACTCGGTCAGCGAAGAACGGAGATAGGCGGTCTCGACGGCCGACGCGAGACCCTGCGCCTGATACTCACGTTCATGCGCCTTGCGGTGATTTCTCTCGGCCATGTAGAGAGCGGAAGGTGTGATAACCAGGGCGGCCAGCACCGCCGACACCATCACCTGGCGGGTGGTGAGCCGGGCGGCGATCGAGCGGGGAGTGACGGTGAGCCAATGACGCGCTCCTCCGAATGACAGTGCCACCGTCATCCACAGTCGTCTGACCAGCATGGCCAGCTGATTGAGCTTCGTCTCGACGAGTTGCCTCGCCACCGCTGCAAATCTGGTTCTCATCTCGCCTCCAACAAAAAAACCAACGGGGTGGTTGGCTTCTCCGTACTGTTGCGCCTCGCTGGACCCGCCCTCAAGGCTGCTATTTCGACACTGCTAATTATACTCGTCCGCTTTGTGGGGCGTCAACGACAATTCCGTTTGTCTATGGTTATAAACGCATCCGCGGCGCGGTTAACCATATTAGCAGACCACAAGTTAAGACTTTTTTTGTGTGGGCGCGATTTTGTGCCTCGCGCGGTGGTTCCCGTTTCCCCACGGCAGTGATTTTACGAATCCGGGCTGGGTCGAAAGCCGCTACGGTTTTTCCGCAATCGAGCGGAGAAAACGCAGTGTCAAATCAACTCCATAGCCGGTGGCACCCTTCGGTTGGTACGATACCTTGCCGCTGCCCCAGAATGTCCCCGCGATGTCGACGTGTACCCAGGGCGTCCTGCCGACGAATTCGGCGAGAAGCGCTGCCGCTGTGATCGTTGAACCGCCGCGACCGCCGTAGTTCTTATAATCCGAGATGTCGCCTTTGATGGATTCGGCAAAGAAATCGTCGAGCGGAAGCTGCCACACCGGCTCGCCCGCCTGTCGTCCCGCCTCGATGAGTCGGTCGATGTATTTCTGGCTGTTGCCCATCACGCCGGCGATCCGCGTGCCAAGGGCGATGATCACGGCACCGGTGAGCGTCGCATAGTCGACGATGACATCCGGCTTGAACTCGCCCGCGTAGGTCAACGCGTCGGATAGAATCAGACGTCCCTCGGCATCGGTGGAGAGCACCTCGATGGTCTTGCCCGCGTAGGTCGTGACGACGTCACCCGGTCGAAAAGCCGATCCGCTTGGCATATTCTCGACACACGGTACGAGGCCGATGATCTCGACGGACAGCTTCTCGCGTGCGGCGGCCGCAACGGCGTTGATCACGACCGCGCCACCCGCCATATCGCCTTTCATTTCATTCATATCCAGCCACGGCTTGATCGAGATGCCGCCCGAGTCGAACGTTACCCCCTTCCCGACCAGACAGATCTTTGGCAGCTTCGACCGCCCCTTGTTGTAGTGGAGCGTAATAAACCGAGGCTCTTCACGACTGCCCTGCGCCACGCCCAGCACCGCTCCCATCTCGAGCCGCTGCAGATCCCGCAACCCCATGACACGGCACTCGACCCCGTGCTTCTTCGCAAGGGCCTTCGCCTCGTCCGCCATTTTCACCGGTGTCATCCTGTCGCCGGGTGTGTTGACCAGATCGCGCACCTTCGCGGTGTGCTCGACAACGAGCCGCGCATACCGGATCGCCGAGTTGACCGCCCTGGAGCCGTTGGCAAGCAGCGTCGCTTTTCTCAAAGATCCCGCCGGATCCTTCTTGTTGGTGAGCATAAACCGGTACTGGGCGAGCATAAACCCCTTCAAGAACGGATGGAGAAATTCGTCGAGCAACCCGCTCTGCGCTTCGTTGTTGAAAACGATGTGGCAGGATTTGAAATTGTTGGACTTCAGTAGCCCCGACGCGGCGCCGGCGGCCCGGGCCACCAATTCCGCGTTGAGTTTTTTCTTTCGTCCCATACCGAGTAGGAGCACATGGTCGGGAGCCTTGGGCAGATGATGCGTCAGCAACAACGTCGAGTCGGTTTTGCCGGTGAAATGGCCTTTTGTCATGGAACGGCTGACCGCGGAACGGCACAGCACATCGAGTTTCTTGGCAAGACCGGATAGTCGCTTCTGGCCTTCGAGGATCGGAAGGACAATGACTTCTTCCTTGCCGGTAATGTTGGGTGTACTACGAACGATTCGGATCATGACGGCTCCACGGGATAAAGCCAAGACAGCCTATGGGGAATGACGACCTATCTTAGGACGACCGGGGAGATTTGTCATCGCGAAAATGGAGGGCGCCGGTGGGACACACATGGATGCACAGCGAACAGTTGTCGCATAGCTCCTCGTCGAGCTCGAGCGTCAACGCATCCATATCGAGGGCGAGGGTGTGGCAAACGGAGGGGCAGGCAGCACAGCTCACGCAGTTGCCTCGGTCGATCCGAAGTCTGCAGGGGTCTACCATAGCATTTTTCTTGCTTTCCACAGCACTCCCGGTACCGCCTTGAACGCGGCGTGGAATAACTCGGTGTAGTCGCTGATCGCTCCGGGCCTCTTCGATGCGAGTTTGTTGAGAACGCCGACGATGTTGTTGATGTCCTCGTCGTCGAGTTTGAAGAACAGCTCCCGGAGTAGGCCGAACTTATGAATCAGGTGGCCGTTGCGGTCGTGCCAGGCCTTGTCGAACCGCCGGAGGAACTCCGCGCTCATATCATCCCTCTCCAGCGCCTCACACAGCACCTTGTGTGCCTCTTCCGCCCCTTCCAACGCATTCATGATACCGCCACCGGAGAGCGGGTTGTTCATGCGCCCCGCTTCTCCGACGAGCAGAACGCCGTCCCCGACCAGTGTCTTTAGCGGTTTGGACCCGGAGGTGCCACCGGCCACCAGCCGCCCGACCTTCGCCCGGGGGTAACGGGCCTTGATAAAACGGTCTAGGTAGTCCCGTGCCGTGCCGTTCTTCGCCATGGTCGGGTGGACCCCAACGCCAACGTTGGCCGTGTTGCCGCCCTTCGGAAACATCCAGCCATAGCCGCCCGGGAGGTGCTCCCGGCTGACGAACAGCTCGAGACGGTCCCTGGGAAACGAATCATCCTCGAGCAGGTACTCGATCGCCGAGTGAATCTGCCTCGGTCGCAGGTGGCTCGTGAGCCCCGTCCAGCGTCCCACGAAGGACTCGACGCCGTCAGCGCCGACCACGACGCGCGCATCGACGTGATAGGTGCGAGCGCTTTTGTGGCCCGTTACGTTCACGCCGCATACCGCCTCGTCTCGCCACCGAAGCCCCGTCACCGCGCTGTAGGTGCGGATATCGGCGCCCCAGTTCTGCGCCTGTTCCGCCAGAGCCTGGTCGAAGCCGTCCCGCTTCAACATCAGACTGAACCCCGGCATCACCTTTTCGACAAACGTACCGTTTGGCGCAACCATGCGGGCCGCATTCAGCTCGGCGACAACCCACTTGTCATCGACGGGGACGAAATGAGATATCTCTTTCCGGCTGCCGGCCGCCTCACCACAGCGAACAGGTACGCCTATCAGCGGACGTTTCTCGAACGCGATCACGCGATAGCCATCACGCGCGAGACGTCCGGCCAGCAATCCGCCCGCGGGGCCGCAACCGACGATTGCCACGTCGGCCTTTTCACTCGCCGAGTTGTTTGTGCTCTGTTGGATCATGGATACGTGATCAGAAGAACCGGGAAGCGCCGACGGCCAGTATGAAGCCCGAGTAGTTCACATCGAAGCTCAGATTCTGTATGCCGGCTGTCGGTGTGGGGAGGTCCAGCGAGAACTTGCTCTGGCCGATCTGGTATCTTCCTTCCACAAAAAACGCCAGATTGTTTCTTATATGATAGAGGGCACCGAGGACTCCGTGAATGCCTGGTTCGGCGCTGAACTTCGTTGTCTCGGTACTGGAGTAGTGCTGGCCGGTGTCTGAGATGCTGCCGTCTGGATTCTGTTGCGCAAGCGTTGTGTTCTGCTGGTACTTGGCCCACGGCAAGAACAAGCTCAACCCGCCCCCGATGTAGGCCTGAAACTCGGCAACAGATGCATCCTGAAAGTAGTAGAGCCCCGTCGCCTGGAGCGAGAAGAGAGCCACGTTGAATTCTCGTTCGAACGCAAGCAGCGGCTTCAGACCGGTCGTCGTGTCCACTTCGGACGCGATGGCGAAGCCCTTGCTGTCCGATGTGAGGAAGGCGACACCGCCCGTTGCGCGGAAAGCGAAGTTTGGATGCAGCTTGACCGTGTAGTACGCGTCGATCTGAGGGGATCCTTCGAAGTCGTTCGTCTGCAATGTGGACTGGAACACCTGATCGACCTGACGATCGAGATACTCGTACATCTGCTCGTTATTCGGTCCCCCGAGAAATCCAATACTCAGCCCGAAGGACTTCTTTGGGATCGGTCCGTGGTATTTCTTGGGTTTGAGAATCGGATCCGCTTGAGACTGCGCGATGGGGGCGAGCAAAATAGCCGTCAGAACCGATATCAGGACCAAGACTGCCGTCATGTGCCGATGATTCATTAACACACTTCCTTTGTTACTTAATAACCAATTTCGGCGCATGTGTCAACTCGGTATTTGCCCTTGCGTAACGCTGGACCTCTTTTTTTTAGAAGCACTTAGGGCTGATCGCCATGCCGCTATTCGCTTGACAGCGCGTGTTGGCGTTGGTAGAGTGGGGAACGAATCGAGAAAGGGTCAGGATATTGAAAAAAATACTCTTTGTCTGCTCGGGCAATACATGCCGTAGCCCGATGGCGGAGGGAATCGCAAAGAAGGTATTATCGAAAGGCAACCCGTTCAAGATCTCTTCAGCCGGTTCTTCGGCTCAGGATGGATTGCCCGCATCATCGCTGGCCGTCAAGGTTGCCAAAGCGAGATCTGTTGATCTCTCCAACCACAAAGCCAGGTTGCTCAACGAGACGTTGGTAAAGGAAGCGGACTTGATTGTCGCGATGGGCTCTAACCACCGGCACACCGTGGGCGTCATAGAGCCGACGGCGCTGGAATACACGTATCTGCTGACGAGTTTTTTTAAAGACGAGGAGGGAGATGTCGCCGACCCGATCGGATGGAGCCTCGAGGGGTATGAACGAACGTATATGTTTATCGACAAGTGCGTGAAAGAGATGAAAGACAAGCTGCAGAGTTTCGACGGTTGGAAGACGGAATAGCAAAGGAAGGGAAAGCATGCCGATACCGAAATCCAAAAAGATCTGGATGGATGGAGAGTTTGTTGACTGGGACGATGCGAAGATGCACGTGTGCTCGCACGTGATTCACTACGGAACCTCGGTATTCGAGGGAATGCGGGTTTACAAAACACCGATGGGGTCCGCCGCGTTTCGGCTCGACGCTCATGTGAAGAGGCTTTTTAACTCGGGGAAGATGTATCGGATGGAAATCCCGTTCTCCGGAAAACAGATATTTGATGCAATACTCGAAACGATCCGAGTCAACAAACTGACCGAGTGCTACGTTCGCCCGGTGGTTTATCGGGGCTATGGCGAGCTGGGGGTCAACCCGTTCCCGAACCCGGTCAATGTGTTTATCGCGGTTTGGGAATGGGGTGCGTATCTGGGTAAGGAAGCCCTCGAAGAGGGTGTCGATGTATGCGTGTCGACCTGGAACAGGATTGCACCCAATACGATGCCCGCCCTCTCGAAGTGCGGCGCCAACTACATGAACTCGCAGCTCATCAAGATGGAAGCCATCCTCAACGGTTATGTTGAGGGGATTGCGCTGGACACAAACGGCTATGTGAGCGAGGGCAGCGGTGAGAACTTATTTATCGTCCAGGACGGGGTTCTGGCCTCGCCGCCTCTAGGCGCCTCGGTGTTGCCCGGGATCACGCGGGATTGCGTGATCAAGCTCGCGGGAGATCTCGGTATCGAGTTTCAGGAGAGAATGATTCCTCGTGAGGCGCTCTATATTGCCGACGAGGTGTTTTTTACCGGCAGCGCGGCTGAGATATCACCGATTCGAAGCGTCGACAAGATAACGGTGGGCGCTGGCCGGCGCGGACCGGTGACCGAAGCGCTTCAGAAGCGTTTCTTTGGGGTGTTGGCGGGCGAAGTCGAAGACAAATACAAATGGATGACAATGGTCTAGGACAGGAGAGAAGCGGTGGGCGACAAGGTGCGCGTAGACACGGACTTTGAGGTTCTCGAGAAGACCGATCCCGAGGTGGCGGATGCGATCAGGCTCGAGGTGCGGAGACAGCACGGGCAGCTGGAGATGATCGCGTCGGAGAACTTCGCGAGCCGGGCGGTTTTCGCGGCGACGGGTTGTGTCATGTCCAACAAGTATGCAGAGGGTTACCCGGGCAAGCGGTATTACGGCGGTTGTTCGGAAGTCGACAAGGTCGAGAATCTCGCTCGCGAGAGGGCGAAGACCCTGTTTTCCGCCGATCACGCCAACGTGCAGCCTCACTCGGGCAGCCAGGCGAATATGGCGGCCTATTTTGCGCTGCTATCCCATGGTGACAAGATCATGGGTTTGAGCCTGTCGCATGGCGGGCACCTTACCCACGGTCACCCGGTCAATTTCTCCGGCATGTTCTTCGAGGTTGTGCACTACGAGGTGGACCCCACCACGCGTGTCCTGAACTACGACTCTCTCGAGGAGCAGGTGCTTCGCGAACGGCCCAAAATGCTGGTCGCCGGTGCGAGCGCCTATGCAAGCACGCTCGATTTTCCGAGACTGAGGCAGATCTGCGACAAGGCATCGTGCTATCTCATGGTTGATATGGCGCATATCGCCGGGCTGATCGCGGCAGGGATCCACCCCAACCCCGCCCCATATGCCGATATCGTGACCAGCACGACACACAAGACGCTGCGGGGTCCGCGCGGTGGACTCGTTTTGTGCAAGGCCGAACATCAGGAGAGTCTCGACAAGCTGACCTTTCCGGGGATGCAGGGTGGTCCCTTCATGCACGTGATCGCGGCCAAGGCGGTTTGCTTCAAGGAGGCGATGAGCGACGAGTTCAAGGTCTACCAGAAGCAGGTGGTCGCGAATGCGAGAGCGTTGGCTCAGGAGTTGATGGACAACGGCTTCGACGTCGTCGGGGGGCATACGGACACCCATCTTTTCCTCCTCGATCTGAGCGCAAAGGGTCTCAGCGGCAAAAAGGCCGAGAGGGTGCTTGAAGAGGCGGGGATTACGGTGAACAAGAACACAGTTCCATTTGATAAGAAGAGCCCGTTTGTGACGAGCGGCATACGAGTGGGTACGCCGGCGCTGACCACGAGGGGTATGAAGGAGCCCGAGATGAAAACGATCGCTGGCCTGATCATCCGTGTCCTCGAGAACATCGGTGACGAGGATGTCATCACGGACGTGCGCAACAAGACGAGCGAGCTCTGCGAGATGTTCCCATTGTATGCAGAATATAGACGCTAATCCCGATCAGCCATATTTCCCAAGCAGTAATCACTGTCACAGTTTGATGGATAACTCCGCATTGCGGCGAGGTTCCGAATGAAGTGTCCTGTATGCAATCATCTCGAGGACAAGGTTGTGGACTCGAGAACGACGAAGGAAGGCGCAGCGATCAGACGCAGACGCGAATGCCTCAAGTGCGGCAAACGGTATACGACATACGAATACATCGAAAAAGCGCCGTTGATGGTGGTAAAGAAGGACGGCGGGCGGGAAGCCTACGAGAGGGAGAAGCTCCTCAGCGGGCTGATCAAGGCGTGCGAGAAGAGACCGGTGGCACGCAGTCAGCTCGAGAAGCTCATTGACGATGTGGAAGTCGCAACGTTTGGCAAGTTCAAACACGAAGTGCACTCGGAGGATCTCGGGAGGCAAATCATAGACCGCCTCAAGGCGATCGACGAGGTTGCGTACGTTCGGTTTGCATCCGTTTACCGGCAGTTCAAGGACATCAATGAGTTTATGGACGAGATCAAGGGCATCCTGGTCGACAAGGGCAAGAAGAAGACCTCGTCGACAGACAAATAAGTGAAAACCCTCGGCGACAAACAACACGAAAAGACGGAACAGCTAAAGGAGATGTCCTTTATCGGACACTTGGACGAACTCCGCCGGGCGATCATCCAATCCTTGATCGTTGTTCTCGTATTGTCGGCCGGATGCTGGTTCTTGAGCGGCATGATTCTCGATATCCTCGTCAAGGATCTCCCCGTGGACAGCCTCTATTTTACGTCTCCGATAGAGGCGTTCATGATCCGGATGAAGGTGAGTCTCGTCCTCGGTCTGATGATCGCTTTTCCCTTTGTGCTGCTCAAAGTTTGGTCGTTCGTGGCGCCCGGGCTTTTTTGGCACGAGAGAAAGCGTGTCTATCCGCTCATAGTCGCCAGCGCGACCTTGTTTTACGTTGGCGTTTTGTTCTGTTACGTGATACTGATCCCGATCGTGCTGAGGTTTCTCGTCGGATTCGGGACGGAGCACGTCAATCCGCTGTTGTCCGTGAGCGCCTACTTCGGCTTCGTTGCCCGCCTGTCGTTTGTCTTTGGCGTCGTATTTCAGATACCCATCGTCGTGCTCGTACTGAGCTCGATCGGTCTGGTGACGCCGAGGTTCTTGCTGAAGCAATGGCGCTACGGCGTGCTCATCATATTTCTGGGCTCGGCCGTATTGACGCCGCCGGACGCGATCTCGCTGATGTTCATGGCTCTGCCGATACTGTTGCTCTATATTTCGAGCATCCTTGTGGCGTTTGTGGTCGTAAGGAAGAAGCATGAGAAAGGGGTGGAAGATCATGAGGATTGAGTTCGGTTATGGTGACATGGCCGATTGAGCCTGCCCTGGAAGGGCTGCGTCCGAGGGAAGTCAGCCTGTCCTGGAAGGGCCCCAACCGGCATGCGTAAGGCCTGTCCTGGAAGGCCTGCCGTCAGGCCAGCCTTGCATAGTAGTAGACAGCATCAACAGGAGGAGCATTTTTTGGCCAGGAGACCAAAGGTAACAGCAAAGAAGATCATTGAGTTCACCTTGAGCAAGAAGGCCGAAGATGTCCTGCTTTTCGACCTGCGCAAGATCACGTCGATGGCGGACTTTTTTATCATCTGCTCGGGTACCAGCGATGTACAGGTCAAGGCGATCGCGGACGCCGTGATCGAAGGTTGCAAGAAGAAGGACTACAAGATCTATCACGTCGAGGGGTTCGATGCTATGACGTGGGTGTTGATCGATCTCGTTGATATTGTCGTTCATATTTTCCAGCCGGATGTTCGCAAGTACTACCAACTCGAGAGGCTTTGGGGCGACGCAAAAATCGAGAGGTACAGTTACGAGGGCGGGAGAGAAGTGGTCACGTGAGGTTCAAGGAGATCATAGAGAAGCAGTTGTTGGCGGCGCTCGAAGCCTGCGGGTACCTGCAGGGCGGTGAACGGCTCGTGCTCGAGAGGCCGAGGATAAAGGAGCACGGTGATATCGCGACGCCCCTGGCGCTGTCCCTCGCGAGGGTTCTGAAGAAAAACCCCATCCACATCGCCGAACGAATCGCGAGTGAGTTGAGTTTTCCTGGTGGTGAGGTCTCGAGGATAGAGGTCGCCAAACCGGGCTATATAAACCTGCACGTGGCACCGTCGAGACTCGCGGAGAATCTGAAGGAGATTATGGCGGAGGGCGATCGTTTTGGATCGAGCGATGTGGGTGGCGGGACGAAGTGCCAGATCGAATATGTATCGGCAAACCCGACGGGGCCGCTCGTCGTGGTGTCTGCCCGCGCGGCCGCCGTGGGATCGGTTCTGGTGAATCTGTTGAGATTCGTGGGTTTCGATGTGGATAGCGAATACTACGTCAACGACCACGGCAATCAGGTTCGAGCGTTGGGTGAGAGCCTCAGGCACAGGGTTTGGGAACGGGCCGGAACGGTCGCTCCCGGTGCAGAACCCATCGCGTATCCGGGCGGGTATCTCACGAAGGTTGCCGAGGACGTATCTCGAACGCAGATGGAGGAATGGGACGCCAAGGACGATGCAGTCGTGGAGTACGGCAGATTTGCCACGGACTGGCTGCTCCACTCGATAAAGGACGATCTCGATTTGTTCGGTGTGTCCTTCGATCGCTTTTTCAGGGAGTCCGAGCTGCACCCGGCCGGCGTCGAAGAGGCGCGTCGTATCGTGGAGGAGAAGAGCTTTGCGTATACGGACGAGGGAGCGCTGTATTTCAGCACGACCAAATTCGGCGACGAGAAAGACCGCGTCATGGTCAAGAGCGACGGCAAACCGACGTATTTCCTGGGAGATATCGCTTATCACCTCGACAAGCTCCGGCGCGGGTACAAATGGGTGATCGACCTCCTGGGGCCCGACCACCACGGCCACATCCCCAGGATGAAGGCGGCGGCCTCCGTTCTCGGGGCGAACGATGAATGGCTGAGCATCCTGACCGTTGGGTGGATTCGGCTCCTGGAGGGCGACAAACCGGTTAGCATGAGCAAGCGAGCCGGAGAAATCATCACGATGCGTGAACTGATCGAGGACGTTGGTCCGGATGTGGCGAAATACATCTTCTTGATGCGCCGTGCCAACGCGCCGCTCGACTTCGACCTCGAGCTGGCCCGGACGCAGTCCGAAGAAAACCCGGTTTACTATGTGCAGTACGCCCACGCACGGATCATGAGCGTGATCCGCTTTGCGGAGGGTAAGGTGGCGGGGGAAGGCGACGTGAGACTCGACAGACTCGGCGCGCCCGAGGAGCGCGACCTGATGGTACATCTGCTCTACTTTCCGTATGAGGTCGAGTCGGCGGCGCTGGGTTACGAGCCGCACCGTCTCACGAACTACGCGCGGGAACTCGCGACACTCTTTCACCGGTTTTATCACGAGCACCGAATTGTCACCGATGACATTGAAATGTCCAACGCGCGTTTGTATCTGGTAAGGGCGACGAGGCAAGTCCTGGACAACGTTCTGACTCTCTCGGGCGTCGCGGCGCCGAGCAGCATGTAGAAGGAGTGGGTAGAAAGATGGTTGAGGCCAATCACAAACAGGCGATTCTCACGGTAGGGTCGGTTGCGTTCGATTCCGTGGAGACCCCGGCAGGCAAGGTGGAAAAAGCTCTGGGCGGATCGGCCGCGTACGCGTCACTCGCGGCGAGTTATTTTGTTACCCCTCAAGTGGTTGCGATTGTGGGGCAGGATTTTGGTGATGAGCACATCGCAACGCTCGAGCGGTGCGGCGTCGACACGAGCGGTCTCGAGCGCGCAGACGGCGAGACGTTCCACTGGCGGGGACGGTATCATGAGAACATGCGGGATCGCGATACACTGGATACTCAACTCAACGTCTTCGATGGATTCGATCCCAAGGTGCCACCGCCGCTTCGTGACTCTTCGTTCGTTTTTCTGGGCAACATCGAACCGAAGATCCAATCGAAGGTACTCGACCAGGTGTCAGATGCTCGTTTTGTCGGACTGGACACGATGAATTTCTGGATCGAGAGTGCGCCCGATGATCTAAAATCTGTGTTGAAGCGCGTAGACGTGCTTTTCATCAATGACGAAGAGGCCACCCAGTTGAGCGGCGAGCGTCAGGTACTGAACGCGGCTGAGGGAATACTCGATCTGGGTCCCAAGTATGTCGTTATCAAACGGGGTGAATTCGGTTCGCTCCTGTTCGGGTGCGACATCTGTTTGTTTGTTCCCGCGGTCCTGCTCTCGAAGGTCGTCGATCCCACGGGAGCCGGCGACTCGTTCGCCGGCGGATTCCTCGGAGCCGTCGCCCACGCGGGAGAAATCAATCGCGCAGCACTCGCGCAAGGCATGATCTATGGCACCGTGATGGCGAGCTTCGCGGTCGAGAAGTTTTCGGTGGACGGCTTGCTCGGCCACGACAGGGCGACAATCGATCTGCGTCGAGAGTTTCTCGAGTCGATGACGACCTACACGTAGGTGTCTTTCCCGCGACACAATCTAGACCCGCCTGTTTGAAACGGGTGGCTCCCAACCCGTGTGCCCGTGCTTTTTTCTCGACTCCGGAGAGACTGGAGAGCTTTTTGCACGAGCTTTTCTGCGAGTAATGTGCTATAATAGCCCGGCACTCTCGCACGCAATCAACGCTCTACATACGCAGCAACCCATGACACCACAACGGTATACGTCGGATATTATTGCGCGTGCTGAACAGGCGGTTTCGAAGATCCGAGGCATATCTTCATGCCGGATATCGACCGATGATCAGGGCGAGATTACTGAAGTGCATGTGGTTTCCACAGCGAACAAATCCCCCAAGCTGATTTCCAGAGACGTTCAAAGCTGCCTGATAGCGGAGATGAAGATCTCTGTTGATTTCAGGAAGATCGGGGTCGTCCAGCTCGAATCCACGCCCGTCTCGGACGACGAGAGAGAGGGCCCCGCCCGCCCGTTCGGGGAGGATCTGGCGGAGTTCCCCGTCGAGGAGTTCGCATCCCGTTGCGCCTTCCAAAGCGTGAACCTCTTTATCTCCCAGGACAGCGTGCAGGCTGAGGTCGAGCTCGTGCGCGATGAGATGGAGACCCTCGGCAAGGCGAAAAGCGATAACCCCAGCGTAGATCACGAGATAGTCGTCGCTGAGGCGACACTCAAGGCGGTCGGAGAATTGCTTGACGAGGATATCCGGCTATGCTTATCTGGGTTCGAGGAAGTCGTTTTGGGCGGGGATATCGCCTTCGTTGTCAGGGTCGATCTTGTTCAAAACCGTGAGCGCAAGAGCCTCATCGGTTGCTCCCTGCTGACGCGTAACGCGAACCAGACGGCGGTATACGCAACCCTGGATGCCGTGAACAGGGTGTTGGGGGTGCTCAAGTCTCGCAGCAGCATCGAGTACAATATCAAGTGATCGGACCGTACAGTCCGACGAGTCCTGGTGCATGAGGCGTTGATTGCTCGTTGGGCGATTCTGCGCCGAGGCTCTGTAACCGACCGGCGAGTGGTACGCTAAGTTGATACAAGAATTCAGGAACTCGAGCGCTGCATTCCGGCTGTTCTATTTCTCCTTCATCATAATCGGCTTTTTGCTCTTCGCGTACTTGATGCGCGACATCCCTCTCGACAGATTCAGAGATATTCTCCTTTTTATTGCGTTGATCATTGTCGCCGATACGGCTCAGATCTCGTTACCTCGCGGCGGCGCTTCGATTTACGCGTCGAGCCCCATTGACATCGCGGCGATCCTGCTCCTCGGGGCGCCGGCAACCGTCTTTATCGAAGCCGTGGCGACTCTGCTGTCGGAGGTTTTCATCCAGCGCCGCCCGGCCGTGCGAATCGCCTTCAACGTGCCCCTACTCATTGTGACCGTCGGTGTAGCCGGGCTCGTTTACGAGAGCTTTGGTCCCACCTGGACGAGTCTGGAGTCCCCACGGTTTCTGTTGCCGTTGCTGGCTTGCGGTATTTCCTATTACCTCATCAACACGGTCTCGATAAGCACCATCATCGCGCTCAGCGACAAAAAGAATCCTTTCCGGATCTGGAAACAGAACTACATGTGGAATTTCTTTCACATTCTGGCTTTCCTTCCCGTCGCCGCGATCATCGCGCTTGTGTATCTGAGGAGTGGGATGTGGACGATCGGCCTCTTTGTGGTGCCTCTTTTTCTCGCCCGTTATACATTTCAGCTCTACATCGAGATGAAGGAAGCGCATATCAACACGGTGACCGCGCTTACATCCGCGCTCGACGCCAACGACCCCTACACGCACGGTCACTCCTATCGAGTTTCCCGCTACGCGCTTCGTATTGGGAGTGCGATGGGACTGCCTGCCAAGGATATGGAGATCCTGGAGTACAGCGCGCTGCTTCACGATATCGGCAAGATCGCCATACAAAAGGACGTTCTGCACAAGATAGGCAAGCTCTCGGACGAGGATTGGAGCGCCATGGTGACACACCCAACGATTGGCGCGGATATCGTCGAGAATCTCAGGTTCCTCAAGGAAGCGGCGGTGCTGGTGCGCTACCATCATGAGCAGCCGAGCGGGAAGGGGTACCCCGAAGGCCTCAAGGGAGATGAAGTGCCCGTCGGGTCGCGTATACTGGGTTGTGCGGACGCGTTCGATGCAATGACATCGGATCGGCCCTATCGAAAGGGCCTGCCGGTCGAGAAAGTGGTCGAACAGTTTGAACAGTACAAGGGGATCCAGTTTGATCTCGACGTGGCCAACCTGGTGATAAAGCTGGTTCGGGCGGGAGAGTTTCCGGTTATCGTCGAGACCGATCCAACGACGGCCGTGTACGAGGCACTCAAGAAACGTTTGTAAGAGCTCAGGAAGCCGACATGAAATACGAAGATTCAGGTGTCAATATCGACCGGGCGGATCGCGCCAAGAAATCGATTGCCAGACGGGTCAAGGCAACTTGGGGCCCGGGGGTCCTGTCGGAGACCGGTGCGTTTGGCGGGCTCTTCGAGTTGGACAGGTCGTACCGGGAACCCGTTTTAGTGAGCAGTATCGACGGTGTCGGCACAAAGCTGCTCGTCGCCGTGATGGCGAAGCGATACAACACCGTCGGGCAAGACCTGGTCAATCATTGCGTCAACGACATCCTCGTCCAGGGGGCGAGTCCGATCTTCTTCCTCGATTACTTCGCGACCGGTCGCCTGAGGGCGGAGGTGGCGGAGGCGGTTATCGATGGGCTGGCGACGGCGTGTGGTGACAACGGATGTGCCCTGATCGGGGGTGAGACGGCGGAGATGCCGGGTGTATACGAGGGGGATGATTTCGATCTGGCGGGGTGCATTGTCGGGGCCGTTGAAAAGAGCGAGATCATCGACGGTTCCGGTATTGAACCCGGTGACTGCGTGTACGGCTTGCCATCAGATGGACTCCACACAAACGGGTACTCGCTGGTCCGCAAGATAATCTTCGAAGAGATGGGGCTCGGGGTCGACGACGCGGTTGACGAGTTGGGTTGTACCGTCGGGGAGGAACTCCTTCGCGTTCACAAGTCCTACCTGAAGCCGGTCACGACGCTCATGAAGTCCGTCCGCGTCAAGGGGCTTGCACACATTACCGGTGGTGGAATCGTTGGCAATCTCCCCCGCGTTCTTCCCAAGGGCTGCAGCGCGGCGATCCACAAGGGGTCGTGGCCCGTGCCACCGGTGTTCGACTGGCTGCGCTCGCGAGGTCGTGTCGCTGAGGCCGAGATGTTCAAGGTGTTCAATATGGGTCTCGGGATGCTCGTCGTCGTCGACAGGGAAGACGGGGAAAAGCTCCAATCCTCCGGGGCCGTGTACCGCGTGGGTGAGATCCAGTCCGGAGACGGTACGGTCGAGGTATCCTAAAACGGGCACTACTTCAAGACGTCGAGGCCCACGCGCTCGCCACCCGACAGATTGCCCGCCGAATCCCTCTTCGAGAGCTTGGCCTGCTCGATCGAGTCCGAAAACAACGGCGTGAAGGTGCCGCCCAGATCGTACACGAGCATTTTGTCGTTGAGCGTATCCAGCGTAAACAAAAGAGGTTTTCTAAGGGCAAGGTCGCTCTGAATACCGGCCTCCTGCGCCGTTCCCCCGCCGCGGCTAAAGAAATTGAAAACCTGCGATACGCCACCAGCCGTCGTCACCTTGATAATCTCCTTCGTCGTATCCGTATCGACCAGAATGTAAATGTTTCCGTCGGTCCCGTCGCAAACCATGCCGCGCGCCCCCAGGGCCTGCTCGGCCGTCAGCGGGGCGACCGTTTGCAGCCCCTGTGTCTCGACCGCGAGGCTGTCCATCGGAAGCCGGTACAGCGTCCGGTCCGCCGTGTTGATAAAATAGATGTCCTCGCCCAGCGGATCCTCTGAGTGTTTTCTTGGATCCACGGCGAGAGCGTCATTGTTTATTCCTCCCGAATAGCTCGCCTCGTTATAGCGGAGGACCGTGTTGCAGCGGATGATGAACGGCCCGTTGACGTCGCAGCCAACGAGTAGACCGACGGGGTTGCTCGCGAGCTCGATACCCGTGTAGTCGACTACGCTCGAGCTGAGACTGGCAAACGTCGACATGCTGCCATCGACGCCGATCTTGACGATCTCTACGAAGAGCCTCCGCTGGGCGACGAAATAGTCACCCCGCGGGGTGAACACACCGTCCCAGATGACGGGTACCCAGCTCACGTAGGGGATCTCGGCGAATGGCCGCGCCGCCTGGCTGGATATGTTGACCTGCACCACGCCGGCGGAGAGACCGGGGTAGAGCTCGGACCGCGCCGTAACGAGAAACAAATCGAGGATTGTATTGGGCACGTAGGCCGTCGGGCATATGGCCGGGTTGCCGCAGACCGTGAGTTCGTCCTCCGCCTCCGGGCAGAAGAAGTTGCTCGAGACGGCGTCGAAGACGACGGAAAGCTGGGGGTCGGAACTGACAGACGCCCTCACCTGGTTGGGGCCGGCCGCGCTGCCGAGTGTGAGCCGCGTAGAGGCGCGCCCGTTGCCATCCGTAAGGACCTGGTCTTGAGTGACGGTACCCCCACCCTGAATGGCGGTGAACCTGATGGCGATCCCTGCCGTGGGCGTTCCCTCATCGGTCTTGATCTCGACAACGAGGGGATCCGTCAGTTGGGTCCCGTAACGGGAATACTGGTCATTGCCCGAGAGGATCGTGATCGTTCCCGCCTCTCCCAGGTTGATGTCGGGTACGAAGCCCTCGTCGGTACACTGCGAGAGCAACGCCATGCCGAGTACACACGCGGCGATGACGCCAATATGGTTTCTGAGCTTTATTGTGTTCACCGGGTCGCCTCGTTCGAAAGGCACGCCCGCGTGGTGTCGGGCGCGTCGCATTAACTGCCAAGTCGTTGAGGTGGGGAAAGTTGCCGGATCCGCCGCTTCGGTATATACCGATCGCGCTCGCGTTTAACCTAACCTCTTGAAGCCACAAACACAACACCATATTCACGAGCCCCGGCCAGTAAGATTTTTTGGACAGTATGTGTCAATGATTGATGACAGGTCTATTGGCTTGTTAATAAGTGCGTTATGAGCCTCGTTCGGTTTTGCGTGTAACTTATTCGTTACACTTCTGTGGGGATGCGACGGGGGACGGCCGGGAGCGACGGGCCACAATGGGACAGTAATCGGTTGATATAGAAACAGTTAGAAAACATATGGAACGACTCGCCGTTATGGTACACGAGTTGCTCTAACCCGTAACCAGAAGACACGACGAGGGACTTCACTGAAGCGGTTAACAAATCACACGGAGGCACAACAATGAAATACATCATAATCTCAAATCTGGGTTTGATCATGACGCTGCTGGCATTCTTCGGCAAGAGTGTCTGGGGCAAGAGCGTATGGTAAGCAGCGGCATGGGTAGCCGTAGAAGAGCCTGCCGGTGACGGCAGGCTCTTTTTTTCGGGCGGCGCTCGATCCATCAACGAATGTGGGTCCCACCGGTGGGAGCGGCGCTCGATTCACCCACGAATGTGGGTCCCGCCGGTGGGAGTGGCGCCCGATTCACCCACGAATGTGGGGCCCGGGATGGGCGTGA
>CBDVBZ010000016.1:0-39570 GCA_965372355.1 uncultured bacterium
CCTGTCCTCTGAAAGAGGGTTCCCGCGAAGGGATCCTACGGAAGACCTCACTCGCCCCTCGCTCAGTTCCTCTTGTAAACGACCGGCGTTGCGACTATTATGTGTCTGAGGTAATCGACAATGAATATTATCATGATGAAATCCAAGATTCACAGGGCAGCCGTCACCGGCAAGGACCTCGGCTACGAGGGCAGCATTGTTATCGATCCCGTACTCATGGACGAGGTCGGGCTTCGCCACTATGAAAAAGTCCTCGTTGCGGACATGAAAAACGGCAACCGTTTCGAGACCTATGTGATCACGGGCGAGCGTGGCTCGGGCGATATCAAGCTCAACGGCGCGACCGCGCTGCTCGGTGAGATCGGCGATCGGCTCACGATCTTCGCCTTTGCCGCGATGACCGAGGCGGAGGCCGACAGTTTCGAGCCGAGGATCGTCCAGCTGGACAAGAGCAACGCCGTGGTCCGGAGATCGTTTGCCAAGTGATGGGCGACATCGAGGCAACCCAGAAACTCTACCTCGAAGATTCCTACACCGTTTCCTTTCAAGCCACGCTCCTCTCATGCCAGACACTCGATGACGGCCGTATTGCGGCCATTCTCGACCAGACGTGCTTCTATCCCGAGTCGGGTGGACAGCTATCGGACCGGGGTGTCATCGGGGACGTCGATGTCATCGATGTATGGGAAGACGACTCGGAAATCGTCTATCACGGGCTCGCCAAAAAGCTGCCACCGGGGCCGGTCACCTGCCGGGCCGATTGGGATCGCCGGTTCGACCACATGCAGCAACACACGGGTCAGCACGTGCTCTCTCGTGCGTTTATTGAAATCGCCGGTCTCGATACGGTGTCGTTTCACATGGGGGCCGACGGATGCACGATCGATCTCGAAAGCGGGCAGCTCCTCGATGAGGCAATCAACAAAGCCGAGGCACTGGCCAACGCCGTGATATGGCAGGACCGCGACGTCCGGGTCAAGACGGTTAGCCCCTCCGAGCTGAGCGACACCGAGCTGAGAAAGAAACTACCCGATGGCGTGGCGACAGTGAGACTCGTGGATGTCGATGGCTTCGATGTCTGCGGGTGTTGCGGCACGCATGTGCGACGGACCGGTGAGCTGGGAACCATCAAGGTCCTCAAATACGAGAAGGTCAGGGATGCGTACCGTGTCTCGTTCAAGGTAGGACGGAGGGCCTTTCAGGACTTCTGTGACAAGCACGATATCGTGAAAACACTCGCCAACCGCTTTACCACCTCTGCCGAGGGTGTGACCGACAAGGTCGACAAGCTGCAGGCCGAGGCCCAGCGTCATCGCAAAGACCTCAAAAAACTATCGAAGAAGCTCGCCGGGCTCGAAGCCGGATCTCTTCTGGAAACAGCCGAGGTACACGGCGACCGGAAACTCATCGTGCGTGTTTTCAAAGACTATGATGACGGCTATCTCAGGGCGTTATCGGCGGCGCTAAAGAGCACGAAGGGAACCATCAATATTATAGGCTCGGACGACGGAACGGTTGTGTGCAACGCCTCCAAGGATGTTCAGATCGATTTCTCGGATTCGGTGGTGAAGGTTGCCGAGTCCCTCGGCGGCAGCGGTGGCGGCAAGGGCGGGTTCGCAACGGTCCAGTTGCCAAAAGATGTCTCCGTCGAAGACTTCGTGGGACAGGTCGCGGACAAGATCAAACAAGATGAAATCAAGCAAGGTGAATAGGATCACATCGTGAAGTTGCACTGGAAAATACTCATCGGAATGATCGCCGGTGTCATCGTCGGGCTCCTGGTGAACGACGAGTTCGGGGTCGGCGGACCTGTCGGCACCTTTCTGGAACGCGTCATCGAGCCGCTGTTCGATCCGATTGGCAGGATCTTCATCACGCTGCTCAAGATGCTGATCGTGCCGCTGATACTGGCGTCCATGGTTCTCGGTGTGGCCAGGGTCGGCGATATCCGAAAGCTCGGTGGCCTGGGCGGCCGGACGTTCGCCTTTTATCTCATGACAACCTGGGCATCGGTTCTCGTCGGTCTGATCCTCGTCAACCTGATCCGCCCGGGGGCCGGCGCGCCGTCGCTCCCCGGAAATGTCCCCGAAGCGGCGAGGAACGTGCGCGGGTTCTGGGACACGATCATCGGTATGATCCCGAGCAATCTGTTCGAGGCGATGGCGAACATGGATATCCTTCCCATCATCGTCTTCTCGCTCTTCTTTGGTGCGATCCTGACGACGCTGGGCAAGAAGGCCGAGCCGCTGATCAATTTCTTCGACAGCCTCAACGCGGCCATGTTGAAAATGGCCGACGTTGTCATCAAACTGACCCCGTACGGTGTCTTTGCGCTTCTGGCAAGTGTGGTGGCGGAGACGGGCCCCTCGATATTCACCAATCTCGGCAAATACATGCTGACGGTTCTGCTCGGTCTGGCCATCCACGCCGTCGTCGTGTTGCCGCTCCTGCTTAGATACGTTGGGAGGGTGGGCCCGTCGCGCTATTTGTCGAATGTGGCACCGGCGCTGACGACGGCATTCTCGACGGCAAGCAGTAGTGCGACGTTGCCGCTTTCCATGGACTGCGTCGAGAACCGGGCCGGCATCTCCAAACGCGTGTCGAGTTTTGTGCTGCCGATCGGCGCGACGATAAACATGGATGGGACCGCACTGTATGAGTCGGTCGCCGCGGTCTTTATTGCCCAGGTATACGGCATCGAGCTTTCCCTGATGCAGCAGGTCGTGGTGTTTCTGACGGCAACGCTTGCGGCGGTCGGTGCCGCGGGCATACCCAGCGCCGGTCTGGTCACGATGGCCATCGTGCTCAACGCCGTGGGTCTGCCGCTCGAAGGTATCGGAATGATCCTCGCGGTCGATCGTATACTGGATATGTGCCGGACGACGGTCAACGTCTGGGGTGACACCGTCGGCTGTGCGGTGATCGCGAGGCTCGAGGGTGACGATGTCCCGAGCCAGCTTCGCAAGACACGCGCGGAGGGATGACAACGACTCAAACTGTTTTCGTTGATGCACGCCAAAACGCGGTGCTAATATTGATAGTCGATGTGACGACGCGCAAGAAAAGAGGGACGCACCATTGAAGGCGTTTTATAGACAATCCAGAATTCTGCTGATGACCACGGCGGCGTTTGCCGTTTGTGTGTTTCTGGGATGCGGCGAGAAGGCACCGAAAGTCGGAGACAACCTGCTGCGCAACGGCTCGTTCGAGAGCGTTGGCGGCGAACTGCCCAAACATTGGAAGATCACCAACTTTCGCGGGCTGCAGGACATGGAAGCCTCGGTGTACGGGGTGACCGATTCCGTGGCATACGATGGTGAGCGCTCCTTCTTCTTCAAGGCGACCCCGACGGCGCGCCGGTTCTACACGCTCGCCCAGGAGGTCAGGGTTGGAGGCGCCAAACGCGTCCGGGTTCGGGGAGCGATCCTGGGGGTTGGAGTCGGTGATCACGTGAGGCAGTATCCCCAGGCGAACTTCGCGCTCACCTACTACGGATCCAATCGCGAACGCTTCAAATCGACTCGCTTTGCGGATGTGCGGACCAATCCCAACTATGGCTCGACGGAGGGGTGGATTCAGGTCGACCAGGTCTTCCGGTTGTCGCTGAACACCGAGTTTGTGGTTTTGCACTGCGTTCTGGGTTTGGAAGGGGCAATCTGGTTCGATGACGTATCACTCGAGGTGCCCGTGGAGCTGCCCTGGCAGACCTCGGAAACCGAGAACTTCGTCCACCACTGGCTCGAGGCACCGTACCCGGAGGGCTCTCGAGAGTATCAGCAGCAGTTGTTCGAGACCTACGCGACACGGCTCGGTATTACGCCCGAAGAACGCGTCCGCATCTCTTACTATCTGTATCCGGACACGGCCACGTTTCGTGAAACCGTGGGAATGAAGAGAGGGAACATTCACGCGGATTACAAACGGCGGGAGATCCACACCGTGAATCCCGTGGATGACCACGAGATCGTTCACATGTTGACCGACCCGTACGGTGTGATGCCCACGATAATGAACGAGGGTACCGCGTTTTATCTCATGGGACGATTTGAGGGACGGAGTATCCAACCGATGGCCCAGGAGCTGCTTCGTGCAGGCGAGCTCCCGCCGCTCGGTATCGTGCTCGACCCATTTTCCTTGCGGCGCGCTGATCCGGCGAAAATGATTCCTGCGGCTGCGTCGTTTGTGGGGTATCTCATCGAGATCGGTGGTCCGGCGAAGTACCTCGAGCTTCACACGAAGACGAAGCCGGATATGGCCTACGAGGGATTCGCACAGGCGTTCTGGAGCGTCTACGGCAGAACGCTGGCCGAGACGGAAGAAGCCTGGAGACGGGTGCTCGACCGGGCGGATTTCTCGGGAGAAACGGGGCCCGGCGGATGATTCACGGCGAATTCAAATTCTGTCCGATGTGTGGTCACGCTCTCGAGAATCGAGTCGCCGAGCTCGAGAGCACGGAGAGGCCGGTTTGTCCCTCGTGTGGTTTTATTCACTACGACAACCCCACTCCGGCGGCGGGCGTGATCGTCTTTGTCGATGATCGCGTACTCCTCGTAAAGCGAAAGTACAAGCCAAAGGTCGGGATGTGGACGCTTCCCGCGGGCTTTGTGGAATCCGGTGAAGACGCCGCGGAGTGCGCCGTCCGGGAGGCCAACGAAGAAACCAACCTCGACGTCGAAGTGATCCGGCTGTTTGGGGTCTATTCAGCTTTCGACGACCCGCGAGCGGCCGTGGTCCTGATTCTCTACCTCTGCAAGAAGGTCGGCGGGACGCTCGAGTGCGGGGATGATGCAAGCGACGCCGGTTTTTTCGAGCTCGACAACCTGCCAGAGGATATCGCGTTTCGCGCACACCGGCGCGCGATCGCGGACATCAAGAAAGCGTTTGCAGATGGAAATCTGTGACGTAAGTCCCCGGCGGGAATTCTCTACTCGATAATAAATACGCTGAACTGGTCCCACTGGGCGATCCGGTCGACGACATCCATTCCCTTTGTCACCCTCCCGAAAATCGTATGTCGACCGTTGAGATGCGGTTGTGACGAGTGTGTTATGAAGAACTGCGACCCCCCGGTATCCTTGCCCGAGTGAGCGATACCAACCATGCCGCGTTCGTACCTGTACTGGTTGAACTCGGATCGTATGTAGTAGCCCGTATCTCCCCAGCCATCACCGCGCGGACATCCTCCCTGAATCACGAAGTTGGGAACCACCCGGTGGAAGGTCAGTCGCCTATAAAAATCCGACGTTGCTAGCCGAATAAAGTTCGCGACGGTCTGTGTCGCGTCGTCGCCAAAGAGCTCGATCTCGATATCGCCGCGTTTTGTCCGGATTATTGCCCGCTGGGTCCCCAGAGGCAGGCTTAGCTCGGCTCTTCTCGAGGGATCGAAGTCACGCTCATAGAAATAGCGATCGCTCTCCAGTTGCGGCATGTCGATCCCGGTGTTCTCGAAGTAATCGACGGCCGCCCGCCGAAGCCGCGCATCGCTGTCATCCAGCGCCTCGATGGCGATCGCCCTTGCCTCTTCCGCCTTCATCTCCGCGAGGATTCGCATGATCTCCAGACGAATGTCATTGTCGACGTGATTGTTTCGCATCGAGAAACGATCAATCAGCGCCGGCACCGATTTCTCGTCATCGATCTTGCCCAGCGCCTTCGCCGCCTCGGTCGCTACGACCCAGTCTCCGTCCGACAGACACGTCTCGAGCGTCGCTCTCACCTCATCCGAATCGAAGTTCGAGAGCCCTCGTACCGCGGCCGCCCGTAAGCGCGGATCATCGTTGTCCTCGATGATGGCGATCAAATCGGGGACTCGCTTCTTCTCGCCGGCCAGGCCGACCGACTCGATCGCCACCGCGCGCACTCCGATGGCGCTGTCGTTGAGACCGCCGCTAATAAACACGAGGGAGTTCTTTCCCAGGACCTTGGCCATTGATCGGTACGATTCGGCCCGTATACCGGGATAAACGTTGAGGATCGTTTGCGCGAGGTAGTCCTTGCCGTTCTTGTGACCGATGTCGCCAATCGCGATCACGGCGGCCTTCCGGACGTTGTGTGGTTGACTCTTTCCGATATTCGTTCCCAGAAAATCAACGACGTTCTTGTTCTTGTCTCCTTCCAGGATTGCCGCAAGTGCATTGATCGCATTGATCGACACACGGGGGTCCGGATCGACCGCGTTCGGCGCCAGTGGTTCGACCGCGCCCCTTACCTTCTGCTTTCCCAGGGTCCTCGCCGCGTACGAACGCACTGTGGGGTCTTCGTTCCTCAAGAAGGGGATCACCGATTCCCAGACACGCTTTGTGTTTGCCTTTTCCAACGCATAAATCGCCCGCCACGTCACCTTCGCATCATTGTCGTGAATCGAGACGAGCAGTGCATTAGTTGCAGACGGGTCATCGATGTTGGCCATACTGATCGCGGCGCCGGCCCTCACACTTCCTTGAAAGGAATGCAGCATCTCCATCAGTTCGACGACCGCGTCCTCGCCACCGATCTTGCCGAAGGCCTCGGCGTACAGTGGATGCATATCCGGCATGGCCGTGTCGCTTGCCTTGACAAGGGCGGGAATCGCCTCTTCCGAATCGATTTGCCCGAGTGCGAACACCGTCTCTCGGACGACCCTTGGATCGGGGTCGCGCAGCATCGGGGTGAGGTGGGTAACATCCTGCGGGTCCTGTATACGTCCGATGACCTCCACCGCCCGAAGACGGATGAGAGGATTATCCGATCTGAGATACTCGAAGAGTTTTCCCTTGCCGGTCACGCGTCCGTCTTCCCAGAGTGCCAGATTCGCCAGACTGTCCCGTCCGGCGGACGTGGCAAGCAGCGACTGGTAACGGCTGGCCGCGAGCGGCGACGGCAGACCGGCGACCAAAGTCAGAAGCAACAAAAGAGAGAGTTTTTTCATCTTGAGTAGTGGACGGTTTCCGACACCTGGGCTGTCCGTCCAGCGTTGGAGTGGATGTATTTGGATCATTTCACGGCCGTACAAACCTGTCAAGCGGTTGTTGCAAATAACGTTCCGACGATCACCGTATTGTTGACATCCGGGCGGCCCCTGTGATACCGTGCCGTTCAGAGTGCTCTATCTCTAATAATGAAAATACGTAAGGTCGTCACGACTCCAGTGCGGTGAAACAAATGTCCAAGCTCGTGAAGAAACGCGTCGCCGTAGTCGGTGCCACCGGGGTGGTGGGTCAAACGATCGCCCGGGTGCTGGCCGAGCGGCGTTTTCCCGTCGCGGATTATGTGCCGGTAGCAACGGGTGCCTCCCGCGATCGCCGTGTCGAGTGTCTCGACAAGGAGTGGGTGGTTCGGCAGGCGGACGATGTGGATTTCGAGGGCGTCGATCTGTGCTTCTTCACGGCGGGCGCGGCGGTCAGTCGCGACATGATTCCCCGGGCGCTGGACGCGGGTTGTCGGGTCGTGGATAACACCACAGCCTTTCGAATGGACCCGGATGTCCCGCTCGTCGTCCCAGAGATCAACGGGGGCGAAGTCTCATCCGACACGCGGCTCGTCGCGTGTCCAAACTGTACGACGATCAACCTGGTCATGGCGCTCGCGCCGATCCACCGCGAGGTCAGGATCGAGCGAGTCGTCGTTACATCTTTTCAGAGCGTGTCGGGCGCCGGCAGACAGGCGATCGCGGAACTCGACAGCCAGACGCAATCCGACCTCGATGGCAAGACACCGGTTGCCGTGGTGTTTCCGAAGCCGATTGCATTCAACTGTGTGCCCAAAGTCGGTGAGATCACCGAATCGGGATTGTCTGTCGAAGAGCAGAAAATCATCGAGGAAACACAGAAGATCATGGAGGCGCCGGGGCTCAACGTCGTCCCGACCGCCGTCAGGGTGCCCGTTCGGGTCGGGCACGCACTGTCGATCAACATCGAGCTCTCCGATGAGCTTACCGTGGATCGCGCCGCGAAGTTGTGGCGTGAGGCGCCGGGCGTCGAGGTGGATGAAGGGTTGCCCACGCAGCGCGACATCGAGGGCCGGGATGCCGTTGTGGTCGGTCGTCTGAGACGCGATCCCACACGGCCTTCTGCGCTGAGCTTCTGGGTAGTAGGCGACAATCTCAGAAAGGGCGCGGCGACCAACTCCGTCCAGATTGCCGAACTCTGGTCGGAAAAATGAATACGGACTGGCACCGGGCTGAGGATAACGCGAAGGCGCCCGGCTTTGTATCCGATGACCCGCGGTGTCTGATTATCGTCTTCCTTCTGATTCTCGCCTTTACGTTTTTGATCGGGAGCACGGCAGGCCTTGTGTTGTTGCTTGCGTATGTTGCCGCCCTGTCCCTCCTGGCGCGGGTGCCGGTGAGGCGGCTCGTGCGGGGGCTGCGCGGTCTCGTTCTGTTTTTGTTTATCATCGTCGCGGTCAACGGGTTTCTCATCAAGGGCGAGCCGCTTATGGGTGTCCCGTTTTTGTCGGCACAAGGCGTATACAAGGGATTCTACTACGGCCTGCGCGTCGTCGTGTTGTATTGCGCGCTTGTCTTATTTCTGTCCGTTACATCGCAGGAGGCGATGGCGGCGGGCCTGTCATCGTTGCTCAGGCCCTTCTCAAAGCGGTTCGCGCGCCGCGTGGCACTCCACGGTTTTCTCGCGATCGGCTTCTTGCCGCTCTTTGGTGACGAAACCCGGCGGATCCGAATCGCACAGGGTTTTCGCGGCGGTGGGATCGAAGGCGGGCTGCTCCGACGCGTAGCGGGCGCGAGGACGCTCATTGTACCGTTGCTCGTCTCGGCGATTCATCGATCGGGTCAGTTGGCCATGGCGGTCGAGTTGCGGGGCATCGAGTCGTCGATCGAACGAATGCTTGTCATTGGCGGCCCCGCTTTGAGAGACTTCGTGTTCGCGGGCGCGACGCTGATCGTCTTGTTGATTGCTGTTCGCATGTAGTATCGACAGGATAACGATGCGAAACTTCAAGCTGGTTCTGGAATACGACGGGACGGACTTCCACGGCTGGCAGAGACAGCCGGGCATGAGGACCGTGCAGGGTATCCTGGACGAGGCCGTCGCCGGGATTTTTGGAAAGGATGTTCAGATCAACGGAGCGGGGCGGACCGACGCGGGCGTACACGCGCTCGGTCAGGTGGCCAACTTTGTGGTGGATACACGGATGACGTCGGAGCAGATCGGCAGGGCGATCGGCGCGAAACTCCCGGAGGATATCCAGGTCTACAAGGTCGACGAGGTCAGTCTCGATTTTCACGCACGATTCAGCGCCAGGAGACGCCGTTACGTATATTACCTGCGCACCGAACCCACGGCGATCTGGAGGCGTTTTGCCTACGTGGTCACGATGTCCCTCGACATCGACACGATGAAACAGGCCGCCGGGTACCTGATCGGAGAGAAGGATTTCAAGAGCTTTACGCCCAGCCGCACGGACGGTATGCCGACCCACTGCAACGTGTTGGCCATCGAGGTCGAGCAACACGACGAGATCGTGGCGATCGATGTGACGGCCGATCATTTCCTCCACAATATGGTCAGGGTGATCGTCGGCACGCTGATCGAAGTGGGACGGGGCCGATTTCAGCCGGAACACATCGAGGGGATCCTGCGTAGAAAGGATCGTGCGGCGGCCGGTCCAACCATTCCGCCAAACGGGTTGTTTCTCATGGAAGTCGTTTACGACGAATGATTTGAGCTTGGACCGCGTTACCGAATTGGTTATTATTGAACAACATCCGAGTTGGGTTCAAAGGTAGGTGGAATACAGCGTCATGAGTGCTTTGTGGACAAGCCGTCGACACGGACCGCTTCCTTATGTGTTCGGGGCACTCCTCGGCGTATCCCTCGGGCTGCTGATTGTCTCGGGTGTCCTCTTTTTCAAGAGTCCCCGGGGCGGCGTCGCGAGCACGCCCGCACAACACCCGGTCGTCAACGACTCTCAGGATTTGATCGAGACCAGCCGCCTGAACGCCATCGTCAGGGCGACGCGAGCCGTGGCCCCCGCGGTCGTCAACATCACGTCGAAACGTACCGAGGTCTATCGTACGCGTTCGCCGTTTTTCCCGCGCGAGTGGTTGGAGCTCTGGGGGGTCCCGGATACGTACAAGAAGGAAATCTCGTCTCTGGGGTCGGGCATCGTCGTGGATCCCAACGGCTATATCCTCACGAACGAGCATGTGGTTCAGAACGCCGACCAGATCGAGGTCACGTTTCAGACCGGTGAAACCGTTCTTGCTCGTCTGGTGGACACCTCCCACGACCACGATCTCGCGGTTATCAGGGTCGAGATGGAGGACCTGCCCTATGCCAAGCTGGGCAACTCGGATGATCTCGTTGTCGGGGAATGGGCGATTGCCATCGGTCAGCCGTTTGGCCAGCTGCTCTACGACAGCCAGCCCACGGTGACCGTCGGCGTGATCAGTGCGCTCCACCGTGATGTCAGAGAGAACGCGAACAGCGATCAGTTCTACAAAGACATGATCCAGACGGACGCCGCGATCAACCCGGGCAACAGCGGGGGACCTCTGATCAACTCGAAGGGCGAGGTCATCGGGATCAACACGTTTATCTTTGCGAACCGGGGGGGAGGCAACCTTGGGATGGGGTTCGCAGTACCGAGCAACCGCGGCAAGTGGGTGCTGGCAGAGATTCGAGAACATGGTAGAATCCGAGACGCGTGGCTTGGGATCCGCGTGAGCACGATCACGCCGGAGTTGGCCGCAGGTCTCAACCTCAATCAGAAACATGGTCTTCTGATCCGGGAAATCGACCACGGAAGCCCCGCCGACAAGGCGAGCATGAGGCTTGGCGATCTCATCATCGCTGTAGGCGGCCAGAAGGTCGTCACGAGTCGTCAGGCGAACCGTATCATCTACGGGTCTCGAATCGGCGAGATTCTGACGTTTCAAATCCTGCGCGACGGCAAGCGGCGTAAGATCGATGTCGTGCTCGCGGAGAGACCCAACGAAATCTAGTTAACGTTGACCTGGCGGCGATGCCACAGGCCGGTTGAGCTGCGCGCGAAGCGCGTCTGCCTGTCTTGGAAGGGCTCCAACCTGCATTCAGGTTGTTCCCTAATACTGAATGGAGTTCACATGATTGAACGCTATACCCTTCCAGAGATGGGGAGGGTCTGGTCGGACGAGAACAAATTCGGAACATGGCTGAGAATCGAAATACTCGCATGTGAAGCGCTCGCCGAACTCGGTGAGATCCCACCCGAAGCCGTTCAGGTCATCAAGGACAAGGCGGCCTTCACTGTCAAACGCATCCTGGAAATCGAAGAAGAAACACAGCACGACGTCATCGCCTTCTTGACCAACGTGGCGGAGAACGTCGGTCCGGAGTCGAGGTACATTCACCTGGGAATGACGAGCTCGGATCTCCTCGATACGGCGCTTTCCTGTCAGCTCAAGCAGGCGGGCGGGTTGATTCTGGGACGTGTTGCCGCGCTGAGGGAAGTCCTCAAGACCCAGGCCCTGGCGCACAAGAACACCGTCATGATCGGCAGGACGCACGGGATCCACGCGGAGCCGATGACGTTCGGTCTCAAGATGCTGATGTGGTACGACGAGATCGGGCGGCGCGAGACGATGTTTCGGCACGCGGTCGAGACCATATCCTATGGAAAGATCTCCGGAGCGGTCGGTAACTACGCGCACCTGGACCTTAGGGTCGAAGAGTATGTCATGAAGAAGCTGGGTCTTCGCCCTGCGCCTGTGTCGACGCAGATCGTCCAGAGGGATCGTCACGCCGAGTATGTATCAGCGCTCGCCGTTCTCGCCGCTTCGCTTGACAAGATAGCGACGGAGATTCGGGGGCTTCAGAAGACGGAGACTCTGGAGGTTGAGGAGTTCTTCGGGCGAGGGCAAAAAGGCAGCTCTGCGATGCCGCACAAAAAAAACCCGATCGTGTCGGAGCGGATCTGTGGACTGGCGCGTCTCATTCGAGCCGACGCGATGGTCGCGTACGAGAATGTGGCCTTGTGGCACGAGCGGGATATCAGCCATTCCTCTGTCGAGCGAGTCATCCTGCCGGATGTAACGGTGGGAATGGACTACATGCTGGAGCGCAGCACGTGGCTGATCAAGAATCTGGTCGTCTATCCGGAAAACATGATCAAAAATCTGGAGAAAACGAATGGATTGATCTACTCTCAAAAACTCCTTCTCGCGCTGGCAAAGGCCGGGATGACGCGAGAGGATGCCTACTTGCTTGTGCAAACCGCTGCCATGGAGACCTGGGAGACCGGCAAGCCTTTCAAGGACGCGGTCGCGAACAGGAAAGAGATTACATCAAAACTCGACGACGCGACATTGCAGGGTATCTTTTCCCTGCAGAACTTTCTGAAAGCAGTGGACGCGATCTTCGATCGCGTTCTTTAGGGGTCTGGGGTTCACTCGCGAGGCTCTTTCTCGGGACCCTCGCTCCACTTCGCTCCCTTCCAGGACAGGCGGCTAACCGCGCCGTGCCCCTTGCGATATGAAAATGAACGAAATGCGCAACGAAGACTTGATCAACGTCGAGAATCCTGAGTCGAAAGACCTTCAGGATTTTCTGGCAGAGCAGAACATCAGCTTGAAACCGAACGAGCTGCTGCAGATTCGCTCGATGCTCGAGCGTGATCCGACGCGTGTCGAACTCCATATCTTCAACACGATGTGGAGCGAACATTGTTCTTACAAGAGTTCCAAGGCGCTTCTCAAGAAGCACCTGCCTACCGAGGCGCCACATGTCGTGTTGGGACCCGGGGAAGACGCAGGTATCGTCCGCTTTCACGAGAAGGACGGCAAGCAGTACTGTCTGGTGCTTGCCCACGAGAGTCACAATCATCCTTCGCAGGTCTTGCCGGTCGAAGGCGCGGCCACCGGCATCGGCGGCATCGTACGTGATGTCTACTGTATGGGCGCCGATGTCATCGGTGTCATGGATCCGCTTCGGTTTGGCGACCCCGACGGTGCCAATGGAAAAAGGGTCCGCGAGATCGTCCGCGGTGTCGTCGACGGGATCGCCCAATACGGCAACGCGCTCGGGGTGCCGAACTATGGCGGGGACGCTTATTTCGACGGGCGTTTCGACGACAACTGCCTTGTCAATGTGGTGGCGTTGGGAATGGTTGCCGAGGAGGACATCATTCGCAGCCGGGCGCCCGGCGAAGCCCGGCGCGAGCCGCATGACATCGTCCTGATCGGAAAACCGACGGACGCATCCGGGTTTGGCGGGGCTGCATTTGCGTCGGTCAGATTGAGCGGCGATCAGACGGAGGAGCGGCAGGAAGCGGTGCAGGTACCCGACCCGTTCTTGAAGCGAGTTCTTGCCGAGGCGACAAAAGTCGTTCTCGCCGATGCCAAGCGGGACGGCGTGCCCATCGGCTTCAAGGACCTCGGCGCGGGCGGCATCAGCTGCGCCGTATCCGAAATGGCCCAGGCGGGTGGTGTGGGAGCCACGTTAGATCTGGATCGGGTAAACACCGCGTCGCAGTCCTTTCTGCCCGAAGTCATTGCATGCTCGGAGACACAGGAGCGATACGCGATGATCGTGCCACAGGGTTTTTCCGAGACGGTGTGCCGCGTATACAACGAGGATTTTGAGTTGCCACATCTCTACCCAGGAGCAGGGGCGTACGTGATCGGCAGCACGACGCTGGACAAACGATTCAAGCTGATATCCGAGGAGAGTGTGGTCTGCGACGCGGATGTCGATGTGATCACGACGGGGATCGAGTACGAGCGTCCCGCAAGGAAGCGCGAGTCGACCGCGAGCGGAGTCGAGGTGACACACCCGACGGAGTCGATGGAGGAATTACTGATCGAGCTTCTCTCGTCTTACAACATTTCCGATAAATCGATCTTGTACCGGCATTACGATTCCGAGGTGCAGGGCCACGCGGTTCTGCGTCCGGGAGAAGCGGATGCCGCCGTTGCCGTCGTCCTGCCGGGTGAGACCGTCGGTGTGGCCGCGGGTATTGGAGGCAGTCCGCGGATTGGTCTGGTGGATCCATACCTGGGTGGTGCGTGGGCGGTCGTGGAGGCTGTTCGTAACGTTGCCTGTGTCGGCGGCACGCCGCTGGCGATCACCGATTGCCTCAACTACGGTGATCCCGAGGATCCGGAAGTCTTCTGGGAATTCTCCGAAGGGGTGCGGGGGGTCGGCGAGGCCTGCAAGGGTCTCCGCGTCGCCGGTGACGGCGGACACCCGATCCCGGTTGTTTCCGGTAACGTGTCGTTCTACAACCAGAGCGGGAACGGGCGGCCGATCGCTCCGTCACCGATCGTTGCCTGTGCAGGACGGGTCAACGATGCGAGTGTTTCTCAAAGCCTTGGGTTCAAGCGGCCCGGGTCGCACATCGTCCTGCTCGGACTCTTGCACGATCGCATCGGTGGGAGCGAGTACGCGAAGCGGTTTCTGACCGACGGGCAATTCGATCCGCCGCAACCCGACTTCGTACGCGAAAGCGCGATGATTCGCGCCCTGATCGAAGGCGTCGAAAATCGACTCGTCCTTGCGGCGCACGACATCAGCCACGGCGGTCTTGCGGTTGCAGTCGCCGAGATGGCTATCGAAAGCGGACCGCTCGATATCGGCTGCGACATCCGGCTGGGTGGGCATACATCGAACAATTCACCCGCGGCGCACGAGTTGTTCAGCGAGTTCGGCGGCGTCATCGTCGAGGTCCCGTCGGATCTCTGGCCTCGGTTCCGGGAAGATCTCGAGGACGTTCGCGTCGATTGGATGGAACTCGGCCGGACCCACGAGCGACCGATCCTCGAACTGCGTGTCGGCGGCGTGTCGGTCGAGGCTTCCATAGAGACCCTCCGGTCCGCGCACCGGGGTGGCAAGGTCAACCCTCTTTTTGCCTAAGGTAATGTGGTGTCTGAAGTCATTGTCATACAGTTTCCGGGTGTGAACTGCGAATACGAGACCGTCCGTGTTCTCGAAACGGTGGGGCTGTCCGCTCGCGTGGTTCGCTGGAATGTCGACGCACCCGTACTCACCTCGGCCGCCGCGATTATTCTCCCGGGCGGGTTTTCGTATCAGGATCGAATTCGTGCCGGGGTCGTCGCGGCAAAGGATCGCGTGGCCGACAGCATACTCGAGGCGGTAGGGAAAGGCGTCCCCGTGATGGGTATCTGCAACGGGGCGCAAATACTCGTGGAAACCGGTGCGGTGCCGGGTTTCGATGCGGGTTCGATCGATCTGGCACTGGCGCCCAATCGCATGCCGGACCGAAGCGGCTATTTCTGCACGTGGATTCGGGTGAAGAAGGGTCCCGCCAGGTGTGTCTTCACCGAGTTCATGGAAGATATGTCGGATGACAACGGTACCCTTCCGATACCCACGGCCCATGCGGAGGGCCGGTTTGTCACGGGGTCGGAGGAAACGACCGGCCGTCTTCGCGACGGCGAAGGTGTGGCGCTCGTCTACGCATCATCGAACGGTCAGCCGGCCGACACGTTCCCTCAGAACCCCAACGACTCGATGCTCTCGATTGCGGGAGTGGCCAACCCGGATGGCAACGTCCTGGCTCTGATGCCCCACCCCGAACGGGCGTCGTGGTTACATCAGGTGCCGAGCGGTATCGGTGGCGTGTGGAGCCGACGGAGGCTGGACACCGCTGGGGACGGGTTGTTCTCGGCCGGCCCCGGGCGCGGTTTCTTCGACGCCCTCAAGAAGGCGCTGGCCCAATGACAAGCTCGCTCGACATACGATTGAGGGTGGCCCTAAAGGGCATCGATCCGTTGATCAACACGGCCTATATGACATTGACAGGAAAGATGGGCTATTCGGATAACCTACTGGCATTGAATCGGTTAGAATCGTATGAGTTCACGGTGGGGTGTACGGACGCCGCATCGACGCTTCAGCGGCTGAGAGACTTTGTCTCGACGCAGACAATCTTCTACAATCGCAATAAGCACAACTACTTTCTCGACTGCCGATGGGACGGCAACCACCACACCGAGGGCACGCCGATTGACCGTCTCGAATCACTGGCCGATCAGGCGGCTCGATGGGGCCAGATTGACGAGCCTCAAGATTTGAATGGTCAGGCGACCCCACCTCGGGTTATTCTTTCAGACAATCCGATCTACCGGGCTGAGGTTCTGGTGGAAGATATCGATACGGCGGCCAGGCGGTTGCTGGCCGAGAAGCTCGAGACCGAGCTCTCGACCACCCCGGTGTCGGTGTCCGAGTTGGGGACACGGTGGCATCTGGCGTTGCGCGTCGGGTCCGAAGAAGAGGCCAAACGCGTGACGCGCGAGATTGCCATAACGGAAGGCAGAAACCGAGGTCTTCTTCTGAATCCCAACTACCAGAGATACAAATTGTTATCACTCGGTAAGATCGATCGGGATACTTGGCGACGGGACAAAGCCGTTTGACCAGTATCCAGTCGCTGCGCGTGAGCAGCAGGATCGCCGGGGTGACGGAAACCCACAACGATAGCATTATCAATGGATTAGAGAAGTGTGGGGAGATGGGCGGGAGTGGTTCGATCCTTGCGACCCGACCGGACAGCGAGTCATTTCAAATCCACGAAGCCGGCAAGACCGGCTGGAAAGCTTGGGTAGTCGAAGTAAGTGAGAGACGTTGAACCAGGGGAACTCGTCGATGCGGGCGAGCGGGGGACGACGTCGATCGAAGAGACAAAAAGAGATTCACTGACCGCGCATTAAGTGTTTTCGAGTTTCTGTACGCGTTCGACCGCGAGAATCGGGTCGAGATTTTGAGAAAAACGGGTGTCAAAGAGGTGCACCCGAGTATTTATTCCCCCCTTCATTTCCCCTGCTTCCGAGGGATCGATACTCCCGAAGGAAGCGAGCTGATCGTGTTTACGCGTTCCGCACGCGATATCCGGCGATATCCCGATGCCGGTGGTGTGTCAGGGACGGACGAGGGCGGACGAAAACCTCGATCGGCAACAATAACACCTCTCTTAGTTTGCAAACACCGGATCTGTCTGCAGGTATGGTTCGATACCGAATCAGATACCAGAAGGTCGGGGCGATTCGTTTCACGTCCCACCGGGACCTGCTGCGTATTTTCAGGCGAAGCCTTGCCGCGGCCGATGTACCGGTATGCTATTCCCGGGGGTTCAACCCGCACCCACGCTTCTCATTCGGGCCGTCGCTGAGGACGGGATGGGAGGGGCTCGACGAGTACCTCGATGTCCAACTCGAGCAGGTGACCGATGATCTCGATACCCGCTTCAACAGCAAACTGCCGGACGGGCTGAAGATAGTCGGCTGCGCCGGTGTCGGGGACTCGGTCCCCAAGCTGTCGACGGATATCACGGCGGCGAGCTACGAAGTCACCGTGGACGAGAGCAATCTGCAAGAGGGTAGTAACCCCAATTGGGACAGCTTCAGGAGGAAGGCAGGCGCCGCGGCAGCGGAAGACCCGGAGGGTCTGTGCCGCGTGCTCGAAGACGAGCTTCGACGCCGGTTCGATTCGGAATCGGCGGATAACAGCGGCGACGCTCCTTCACTCCTCGATATCAAAATCACAGAGAAGGACGGCGAGATGCGAATTCACTACATGAGCACGATGGAGCAGGGAAAGAGCCTGTTCCCCGATATGCTCGAGGAGTACCTAGGGGATTCGCCCGGGATGGAAGTCCCGATGAAAGTGGTGAGGACGGCGCTCCTGGTCGAGCGCGACGGTGCCCACCACTCGCCGATCAGCAAAGGAGTAGTGCAGAATCTGCTATGAAGGAAATCATCATCAATATCACGTCACTCGAGATTCGAGTGGCAACGCTCGAGGACGGCGACCTCGTCGATTTTCTTGTCGAGCGCGAACAATCCAGACGGCTTGTGGGTGACGTTTACCTCGGCAAGGTCAACGCGATCATACCGGGTATCCAGGCCGCATTTGTCGACATTGGATACGACAAGGCCGGGTTTCTCCATGCCAGCGATCTCTACGGGTCGATGGATGCTTTCAAGGACTTCGACATCGTGGAGCCGCGCAGAAGAGCGCGGGGGCGCAAGGACCAACGCGAGAAGAACGGTCAGACGCCGATCGAGAAGGTTCTGACCAAAGGGCAGGAAGTTCTCGTCCAGGTGACCAAGGAGGCGATCGGCACGAAGGGTCCGAGGCTGTCGGCCCAGGTGTCGATTCCCGGGCGTTTCGTCGTCTATCTGCCCAACTCGAACTATCTCGGTGTGTCCCGGAAAATCGAATCGCGCCAGGAGAGAGTGCGGTTGAAGAGCCTTATTTCGCGGAGAAAACCCGCCAACACAGCGATTATCGCCAGGACGGCGTGCTCCGGAGTCGCGCCGAAACACATCGTGTCGGACATCAACTACCTGCACAAGCTTTGGCAGGATGTCAAAGTCCGATCCGAGAAGGTGACCGCACCTCATCTGATTCACGAGGAGGTCGGGCTCCTGATCGGTATGGTCCGCGATGTGATGACCGGCGACGTCGATCGAATTCTGATCGATGGCGATCGGGAATACAAAAAACTCCAGCGATACCTGAGGACGTTTAGTCCAGAACTCACAAACCGTGTGAAGCTCTATCGCGAGAGGACACCGATATTCGACAAGTTCAACATCGAGCGGGAAATCGAGAAAACGCTCGAGCGAAAGATCTGGCTCAAGAAGGGCGGTTATATCGTCATCGACCCCACGGAAGCGCTCGTGGCGGTCGACGTCAACACGGGGCGATATGTGGGTAAGAAGGATCAGGAGGAGACGATTTTCGAGACCAACATGCTCGCGGCGCGAGAAATCCCCAAACAGCTGCGTCTGCGCGATATTGGCGGAATCATCGTGATCGATTTCATCGATATGGAGACGGAGGCGCACCGGCGGAAGGTCCTGGCCGAGCTGCGGCAGAACCTGAAGAAAGACCGCTCGCGGGCAAAGGCATTTGCCGTGAGCGAGCTGGGGCTCGTCGAGCTCAGCCGCAAGCGTGTCCGCCCGAGCCTCCTGCATTTCTTTAGCGACGATTGCCCCTACTGCAAGGGTAGCGGGAGGGTCCTTTCGTTCGACTCGCTGGCCAACAAGATCGAGCAGTGGATTCGCCGCGTGGGCTCCAAGACCAAGGAGAAGCGGATCCAGCTCAGGGTCAACTCGTCTCTGGCGCTCTTCATGGAAGAGGAGAGGCGCCAGATCCTGGATACGATGGAGCGGCAGTACAAGCTCAAGATAGAGATTCAGGACGATCCGCGGCTCCACAGGGAGGATTTCAAGCTGGTCTCGCTGAGCTCTTTCAGGGACTTAATGCAAGAAGTCACTTGACAGTTCGGCAAATTTGCTTTATTAAACAAAGGTTATCTTGCTCATTTTCAGCGGTTTAAGGAGCCTTTCGTATGGATGGATATGCAATCGTTGATGTCGCGGGGCATCAATGTAAAGTAATACCAGATATAGCCTTTCGCGTGCCGAAGCTCGATGCCGACGTGGGGAGCAAGGTGTCCCTGGACAAAGTGTTGCTGGTGTCGGACGGCAAGAAAGTCGCGGTGGGACAGCCCTATCTCGAGGGCAAGACGATCGAAGGTGAAGTCCTTCGTCACGGCAGGGACAAGAAGATCATCGTCTTCAAGAAGAAGCGCAGGAAGAAGTACAGGGTGACCCGAGGGCACCGCCAGCACTTCACTGAAATTCTGGTCAAGAGTTTGTAACGCGGACCTTGCGGCCGCGTTACATGTGCCGGTTGGAGCAGACACCCTGCGGGTGCAGCTCAACCGACGAAAACCGAAAGCGCAAGAAGGTTAGGATTTAGAAATGGCACACAAAAAAGGTCTGGGTAGTACAAAGAACGGTCGAGACAGTCAGAGCAAACGGCTGGGTGTCAAACGCTATGCCGGCCAGCGGGTGACCGCGGGCAGTATCCTGGTCCGCCAGCGGGGAACCCGGATCCACCCCGGCGTCAACGTGGGAAAAGGCAAAGACGATACGCTCTTTTCAAAGATCGATGGAGTGGTCCGGTACGAAACCTACGGCAAGAACAAGAAACGAGTCAGTGTATTTCAGGCGGCATGAGCGCGCCCAACGGCGCGCCTCCCCTGTCTCTGCCTGCCTGACACCGGTCCCTCTTCCACCACCTGAGCCTCCTGTAACAGACTCGCACCACAAAGCGAGGTGTCTGTGATCTCCTCCGGCGCTGCCATCATTCTGCCCGCTCGTTATCACTCCACGCGCTTCCCGGGTAAGCCGCTGGCCGTCATCGCCGGAAAGCCGCTCATCGAATGGGTTTATCAGCGCGCGAGCGAGGTGAGGGGCGTCTCCCGCGTTCTCGTCGCGACGGATCACGATGACATCGCCTCGGTCGTCAGGGAGTTTGGCGGCGACGTCGTGATGACGAGCGCCGATCATGCCACGGGAACCGACCGCGTTGCCGCGGTCGCCAGCGAAGTCGATTCTAGAATCATCGTAAATCTTCAAGGTGATGAGCCGCTGTTTCCACCTGCTTTGGTGGAAGAGATGATTGCGGTTCTGGCGGGTGAGCAAGGAACAGTCGCGGGTGAGCCGCGGGTCCTGTCCCCGAACAGCCCACCCGTGCTCGCTAACGCTGCGCGCGGTGCTGGGGCGCCACCCGCTGCGAATGGCAAGACTCCGCCGGAGATCGACATCGTCACCGCGTGTCATCCGATCACCGACCCCGACGAGATCAACAATCCTAATTGTGTAAAAGTGGTCATGGATCGTATCGGACGCGCGATGTATTTTTCGCGGTCGGTGATTCCGTCTGCTCGTGACAATCGAGAGGCGCGCTATTATCGACACATCGGGATCTACGTTTTCAGAAGAGAATCCCTGATACGGTTTGCAGAGCTGGAGCCGACACCGCTCGAGAAGGCGGAGAGTCTCGAGCAGCTTCGAGCGCTCGAAAACGGCATGATGATTCGGCTTGTGGAAACGGAGTATTCAACGGTAGGTGTTGACGTTCCAGAAGATACAAAAACTGTTGAAAAAGCTCTGACCGCTTCCTATTCTTTGTGAATTGGACAAGCAGCGGGCGCGGTGGGTATTTAGTTAGGAAGCGAGGTGTGAGGATTGAAATACATTTTTGTTACAGGCGGTGTTGTCTCTTCCCTCGGCAAGGGTATAGCGTGTGCGTCGTTGGGTCTATTACTCAAACAGCGCGGCCTGAAAGTCACCATTCAGAAAGTCGATCCTTACATCAATGTTGATCCGGGGACGATGAGCCCGTTTCAGCATGGCGAAGTTTTCGTGACCGAGGATGGGGCGGAAACCGATCTCGATCTGGGACACTACGAACGATTTATCGACACCGATCTAACGAAGAAGCACAGCGTGTCCACCGGTCAGATCTATCAAGCGGTTATCAATCGCGAGCGCGAGGGCGGCTACCTGGGAAAGACCGTTCAGGTCATTCCGCACATCACCGATGAAATCAAGGACAGGATTCGGGAGCTCGGCCACGGGGACGATCCGCCCGATGTGATCATCACCGAGGTTGGGGGGACGACGGGTGACATCGAGAGCCAGCCCTTTCTCGAAGCGCTGCGTCAGCTACGGCTGGAGCTGGGCCCGGACAACTGTATCTTTATCCATTTGACGTTGATCCCGTACATCCGTGTGGCCAAGGAACTGAAAACCAAGCCCACTCAGAACAGCGTCAGAACGCTCCGTGAAATCGGTATTCAGCCCGATGTGCTGCTGTGCAGGACCGAGGTGCCGCTCAACCGTGAGATCCGGCAGAAACTCGCGCTTTTCTGCAATGTCCAGGAAGAACACGTCATCGAAGCGCGTGATGTTGCATCGATATATCAGGTGCCTGTGCAGCTCGAGAAGGAACGTCTCGATAAGGTCGTTGTAGACCTGCTCCACATCGACGTGCCCGCGCCGGATCTCGGCGAATGGCTTCAACTACTCCGGCGGATGAACGAGGCGGAGAATCAGGTGTCGATTGCGGTGTGCGGCAAGTACGTTCATCTTCGCGATGCCTACAAGTCGATCATTGAGGCGTTCACGCATGCGGGGATACACAACGACGTTCGGGTCGATATACGGTGGGTCGATGCAGAGGATATCGAAACGCAGGGTGCCGACCGGTTGCTGGGGGATGTGTCGGGTGTTCTGGTACCCGGCGGGTTTGGCGAACGCGGGATACAGGGCAAACTCGAGGCGGCACGATACGCGCGCGAGAGAAAACTTCCTTATCTGGGTATATGTCTGGGTATGCAGGGTGCGGTGATAGAATTTGCCAAGAACGTTTGCGGGCTGGAGGATGCCGACAGTTCGGAGTTCAACATGGGCTGTGGTAATCCCGTTATCGATCTCATGAAAGACCAGGAGCACGACGGCGACAAGGGCGGGACGATGCGTCTCGGTGCATACCCTTGCCGGATAGAGCCAAACACGTTGGCCGAGGAGTGCTACGGACGCAAGGAGATTTCGGAGAGACACCGCCACCGATGGGAAGTCAACAACAAGTATCGCGACGCGTTCGAGAAGAACGGGCTCACCGTGTCCGGTGCATCGCCGGACGGACGTCTCATCGAGATGGTCGAGCTCAATGACCATCCTTTCTTTATCGCCGTGCAGTTTCATCCGGAACTAAAGAGCCGTCCCAACCGCCCCCATCCCCTGTTCAGAGCGCTCGTCAAGGCGGCTAAGATGCAGGCGTCGAACAAGACGCTGCATAACCGCCAGGCCATGAACTCGTAGAAGCAGAAACCGGTACAATGACATCGATTCGAATTGGCAACCACGACGTAGACTACCGGGATCGACCGATTCTCATCGCGGGCCCGTGTGCCATCGAGGATGAGTCCGACGCGCTGCGACTGGCGGAACGGATCGCCACACTCAACGCCACGAAGGAGTATTTCTATATATTCAAGGCGAGCTATGCAAAGGACAACCGGAGCTCTTCCTCCAGTTATCGCGGCCCTGGTCTCGACGAGGGTTTGAGGATCCTCGGTCGTGTGAAGTCAGAGGTGGGGTGTCCGGTTCTCTCCGACGTGCACTCGGTGAGCGAGGTTGCACCGGCGGCCGAGGTGCTCGATGTGATACAGGTCCCGGCGTTTCTGTCACGTCAGACGAGCCTGCTCGAGGCGGTGGCGAAATCGGGCCGCGCGATAAACCTCAAGAAGGGCCAGTTTCTCTCGCCGAAGGCGGCCGGGTTGGGTGTAGAAAAACTCCGCGCCGTCGGTGGCAAGGACATTCTCCTGACGGAGCGTGGGACGACGTTTGGCTACGGCGATCTTATCGTCGATTTTCGGAGTCTTGCGAAGATGCGGGCGTTCGGATGCCCGGTGATCTTCGATGTGACCCACAGCCTCCAGAGGCCGACCGGACTCGGTGATCACTCGGGTGGTGAGCCCGATCTGGCCGAAGCGATGGCGAGGGCGGCAGCCGCGGTGCCGTGCGATGGTATCTTTCTCGAAACCCATCCCGACCCGTCGAAGGCGAAGAGTGATGCGGACTCCATGCTGCCTTTCGCGCGGCTGTCGTCGTTGCTAGAGGACACACGGCGCTTTTTTGCCCTCGGGCGCGAGAGGGAAAGTGCAACATAATGATCGCAACAGATCGAAGGAAGCTGACATGAAACGCAGACTATCGGTGGCACCCAAAGAGACGTCGCCCCAGGCGGATGCCGCGGAAGCCGGCGATCCGCAAACGCAGAACCAGAACGATCTGGAGCTGGGGAAAGCCGTCTTTTCGGACGAGATCGAGGGACTTCGAGCGGTTCGTTCCCATCTCGATCACAGCTTCCATCGAGCGGTCGAGGCGATCTTTCACTGTGGTGGCCGGCTGATCATCTCCGGTGTTGGCAAGTCGGGTTTGATCGGCAAGAAGATCGCTGCCACGTTTACGAGCACGGGAACACCAAGCTTTTACATCCATCCGGTCGAGGCGGCCCACGGTGATTTGGGTCTGGTGGGCAACGGTGACGTCGTCCTGTTCATATCGAACAGCGGGATGAGCGATGAGTTCCGGCAGCTGCAGCCACCACTCGCCAGACTCGAAGTGACGTTGATTGCGATCACCGGCAACGCCGGTTCATTTCTCGCCAAACACAGCGACATCGTGTTGAGGTGCAGCGTCGGTCACGAAGCATGCGCACTGGACCTCGCGCCGACGACGAGCACGACGGCGGCCCTGGTGATGGGCGATGCGCTGGCCTGCGCCCTGATGAAGCGACGGAACTTCGGCGAGGAAGATTTCGCCAAGAACCATCCGAGCGGAATTCTCGGCAGAAGACTGACGCTGCGGGTCGGCGAGTTGATGAGGACGGGAGACGCGGTACCGCTCGTTCGTAACGATACGCTTTTGCGGGACGCTCTCTTCGAGATGATGTCCAAATCCGTGGGGTGTGTCGGTGTGCAGGACAAGGACGAGCGGCTCTGCGGCATCATCACCGACGGCGACCTCAAGCGGATCCTCTCGAAGGACCCCGACGCCATGCAGGCCCCGGTCCAGGAGGTCATGACACCCAACCCCAAGACGATCGGTGCAGACGGGCTTGCCGCCGCCGCGCTCAACGCCATGGAAATGAACCCCTCCGGACCGCTGACGATGTATTTTATAACCGACGAACGCGGCGTACCGACGGGGATTCTCCATATCCACGATATCCTCAAGGCGGGTTTCGGCGCCGAGTAGTCCGCCGTGTCACCTCATCGTCGTCCGTACACCCTTCGAATTCCCCATTGTGGTTTTTCGGCACAATATTTGCTTGACTACACACCGCCTGTGTGCTAACTATATAGATGTAAAGGTTTTTTGCGATTTGCGGGACCCCCTGGCAGTTTTCCGTACAGGCCAAATTTGAGGGAAATACGTGCGGCGGCGAAAAAAAATCAAAAGAAATTTCGAGGTCGCTGCGACCCGAGGATTGTGGCGGTTCGCCAGGGCACTGCCGCGCGGAGCGGGGTTCAAAATATTCTCGGCGATTGGGGCGACGGCGGGGTACTTGCTGAGGCGGGACCGCCGGCGCGCGATCGACAATCTGGAGATCGCCTTTCCCGATATGTCTCTGTCGTTCCGAAAGGCGATGACCAACGCGATGTTCAAGTCCCTGGGCCGGAACGCCTATGAGTTTCTCACGCTGGAAGGCAGTTCGGAGACGAGGCTGCTGCAGCTTGTCGAGCGGGTTGACGGTCAGGAGCATCTCGACGAGGCGTTTGGCAGGGGACAGGGCCTGATCGGCATCACCGGTCACATTGGCTGCTGGGAGCTTCTTGCAGGCTATTTCGTACAGCGGGGGTACATGGTTAACGTCATTGGCAGAGAACTGTGGGAGAAGCGGCTGAATAGCGATCTGATCCGTGTGCGGGAATCGATGGGCTACCACACGATTGATCGCGACACGGGAGGCCGCGAGATGCTCCGCACCCTGCGTGGCAAGGGCGTCCTTGCGATCCTGATCGATCAGCACACGCGGGTGGACGGCATCTATGTGCCGTTCTTCAACCGGCCCGCCCACACCCCGACGGGTGTTGCGCGGCTGGCGCAGGCTACCGGGGTCCCGATCCTGCCGATGGCCATCTACATGACCGAACCGGGAAAACACGTGATACGGATTCTCCCGGCGATCGAGTGCAATGGTGCGGAGGATCGCCAGCGCGCGATCGAGGTCGTGACGGAGAAGTGTTCACGCGCGATCGAGGAACTGGTGCGATTTGATCCAAAACAGTGGGTTTGGTTTCACAGGCGGTGGAGGGTCGAGGAGAAAGCGAGAATCGATGCGACGGTTAATTAAGTTCGCCGTTTCTTTGTCGGTCGCCTTGTTGCTGTCGGCCTGCAACGAGGAGGTTCCTGAGAACGTCACGGTCGAAGATACACCGGCGAGGTCGCCCGATGAGGTATTTACGGACTTTGTCACGCTGGAGAGCGATAGCGGGCTCGTGAAGTGGCGGTTGACGGCTCCCAAGGCCACACGCTACTCGAAGGAGAAGCTCATCATGCTCGACAGTCCGATCATCGATTTCTTCGACAAGGAGGGGACGAAACAGACGACGCTCATCGCAGATGCCGGCGAGTACTCGGAGGAGACCCGGGACATGCTCGCCTATGGCAACGTCATAGTCGAGTCGGTCGAAGGCGACGTGCTCGAAACGGACAGCCTCTTTTGGAACAGCAAGCAGGACAAGATCCTGAGTAATTCTTTTGTCAAGCTCACACGCGGCAGAGATGTGCTCACGGGATACGGGTTGGAATGCGACCCGAACCTCAATTCGGTTGATATCAAGAGGGACGTCAAGGTGACGATAGTCGACCAAACCGAAGAGATTGTGCAGTAATCATGGGAGACGGAACCGGCAAGCTAAACCACACATCGGTGCGCACGGAAGCGGTCGTAAAGATCTACGGCAAGCGCCGGGTGGTCGACGACGTGAGCATCGATGTCCAATCCGGGGAGATTGTCGGTCTCCTTGGGCCGAACGGCGCCGGTAAAACTACGACCTTCTACATGATCGTCGGCATGATCCGGCCGAGCACCGGGAAAATCTTTTTTGGGGACACCGACATCACGAAGGAACCGATGTATCGACGTGCTCGGACCGGAATCGGGTATTTGCCGCAGGACCCATCCATTTTCCGGGGGCTCACAGTGGAGCAAAACTTGCTGGCAATATTGGAAACGCTGCCAATCAAAAGGGCGGAGAGGAAGCAAAGAGTTGATGAGCTTCTCGATGAGCTGGATATCTCGCATATTCGCAAGAGCATGGGCCACCAGCTGTCGGGGGGAGAGAGACGCCGGGTTGAGATCACCCGCGCTCTGGTGACCGAGCCCAAGTTCATACTGCTCGACGAGCCCTTTGCCGGGATCGACCCCATTGCGGTGGCCGATCTTCAGCGGATTGTAAAAAAACTTAAAGACAAAGGGTTAGGTGTTCTGATAACAGATCACAACGTGAGGGATACGTTGAGCATCACGGACAGGTCGTACGTGATGTACGAGGGAAGTATCAAGCGGTCTGGGTCTGCGGATGAGCTTGCCCAGGATTCCGAGGTCCGCGAGATTTACTTGGGCGAGGGTTTTCGCCTCTAGGGGTCTTCCGGTTTACAGGTGGAATTGCCATGGAAATGAAAATAGGTCTGCATCTCAGGCAGAGACAGCAGCTGGTGATGACACCCAAGCTCCAGCAGGCGCTGAAGCTCCTACAGATGCCTGCCATTGAGCTCCAGCAGATGCTCAAGCAGGAGATCATGGAAAACCCGTTGCTCGAGGAAGTCGACGATTATCTCGAGGTCCAGGAAGATGAGCAAACCGAGGCGACCAAGGAGGAAGGCAAGGAAAAGACGGACGGCAACGAAGAGGAACAAATCGACTGGAACGAGTACTTCCAGGACGGGTTCGAGATCGGGTACGGACTCGGCGAGGAGACCAAGGAGGAGTTTTTCGAGCGTGTCCCGATTGCGAAGCGCTCGTTTACGGATCAGTTGATCAGCCAGCTCAGGATCGCCACCGACGACGAGCGGACGCTGGTTATCGGGGACTACATCATCGGCAGTCTCGATGATAGCGGCTATTTGACCTGTGAATTGGAGGAAGTGGCGTCGACGTTCGATGCATCCTTGGAGGAGGTGGGACGGGTTCTCAGTATCATCCAGACGTTCGATCCTCCGGGAGTTGGCGCACGCAACCTTCAGGAGTGCCTACTCATCCAGCTTGCCACAAAGGGATTGCAGGACTCGATGGCCGCCAGGATCATCCGGGACCACTTCAACGATTTCAAACAGAAGAAGTACCTGGAGATCGGTAAGAAGCTCAAGTTGCCCGTTCAGGAGATTCAGAACCAGAGCAAAATCATCAGCACGCTGGATCCCAAGCCCGGTCTCGAGATCATGGCGGGAGACCCGCAGTACGTGATCCCGGATCTTGTTGTCGAGAAGGTTGACGAGAAGTACATTGTCTACCTCAACGACAAGAACATTCCGCGGCTCCGGATCAGCCATGCGTATCAGGAGGAATTGCTCAAGGACAACAAGGATAGCGGTGTCAAGGAGACGAAGGAGTTTATCCACTCGCGCCTCAAGTCGGCGAAATGGTTGATCCAGACGATAGAGCAGCGCAGGCGAACGATGGTCAAGGTCATGGAGTGCATAGTCGAGAAGCAGCGTGCCTTCTTCGAAGGCGGCACAGCCTTCCTCAGGCCGCTCACCCTGCAGCAGGTCGCCAGTGAGATCAACATGCACGAGTCGACGGTCAGCCGGGTGACGACGAGCAAGTATGTTCAGACCCCCCGCGGGGTCTTCGAGCTGAAGTTCTTCTTCTCGAGCAGCCTGGGGACCCAGGACGGCAGCGAGATCTCCGCCAAGAGCGCGAAGGACAGGATCCGCCGAATAATCGATGCCGAAGATTCTCATAATCCGTTGAGTGATCAAAAGATAGCGGATATACTCAGGAGTGGGGGCTTGAATATCGCGCGTCGCACCGTGGCCAAGTACCGCGAACAGCTCAATATCCTCCCGGCGCGCATGCGCAAGCAGTATTAGGGGTGTCCAAACACGGGCTTGGAAAATCCGGGTCGGTTCGTTATACTATCTGTAAGCAGAAGACTTTTACGGCTGAAGTTTTTCTATCTCTATTCGCAAGACTCACTCTGGCGTGACCATCATATCGTCAATACCAGCAACCCCGCACTTCCGTTTAAACTCTCACGACATACGAGTAGCCAGGACAGTGATAAACTGCGACCATGGTTCCACGCTTGTGGGCCCATCGGCGTTATCAGTGATGGTAATTACCTTTGAGAGAGGTGAGGAATGAAAATCACGACGACTTCGAGGCACTATGAGCTTACGCCGGCACTCAAGCAATACGCCGAATCGAAGATCGAGAATCTCAAAACCTACTTCGACAATATTGCGAGTGCACACATCATATTTAGCCTCGAGAAATACAGACACAGCGTCGAGGTCACCCTTCATGTCAACGGACGGGATCTCGTCGGGCGTGAGATATCCGAAGACATGTTCGTGTCCGTGGATCGTGTGGCTGAGAAGCTCGAGCGTCAGATCGTCAAGTACAAGGGGAAACGTTACAACAAGAAGCCCCGGAAACGCCCCCAGACTGAAGTCGACGTGCCCCCGGAAGAGTCCGATGAACACGTGGAGGTTCAGGAGAACGAAGTCATACCGGCGGATCCTGTCGAGTTCCCGCAGATGACGATGGGTGAGGCTGTGTCATCGTTGATCGAGAACGGGAAGGGATTCAGCATCTTCTCCAACAGCACAACGAAACGTGTCAATGTGCTCTACAAGCGCGAAGACGGAACGATAGGGCTCATCGAGGCGTGATGCTATGCAGAAAAAAGTACTGACGGTCAAAGAGTTCTACGAGACGACGGGAGACCTGTTCTCGCTCGAACTGGTCGGCGAATCGCTGGATGGCCCGCTTCCCATTACCGTCCCCGACATTCACCGTCCCGGTCTGGCCCTGACGGGCTTTATGCAGAACTTCCTCAACGAGCGCATCCAGATCCTTGGCGAGACCGAGATCCTCTATCTGAACACGAGGAGCCCGGATGAACGCAAGCGAGACGTTGAAAACCTTTTTACGGTGCCGCTCGTGTGCATCATCGTTACTCGCAAGCTCGAAGCACCGAAAGTGCTGATCGATGCGGCGAACCGGGCCAGCATTCCCGTCCTGCGCTCCAGCATGTTGACAACCCCGTTCATCCACGAACTCACGAAGTACCTGGGCGCGGTTTTTGCGCCGACCGAAGTCGTTCACGGGACATTTGTCGATGTGTATGGGGTAGGGCTTCTGTTCACCGGCAAGAGCGGGATCGGCAAGAGCGAGATCGCCCTGGACCTCGTGGAGAGGGGACACCGGTTGGTAGCCGATGACACCGTCGAGGTGACGCGCAAGGCGGATGACATCCTCATCGGCAGGGGACAGGAGCACCTCCAGCACTTCATGGAGATTCGGGGTATCGGAGTCATAAACCTGCAGGACCTGTTCGGTATTCGCGCGATCCGTGTACAGAAGCGTCTCGAGGTCGAGGTGCGTCTCAAGGAGTGGAACAGCCAGGCGGATTGGGAGCGACAGGGTCTGGATGAGCGCGTGACGGAGGTCCTCGGGGTGGGGATACCCCAGGTGATCGTGCCGCTCTTTCCTGGCAAGAACATCACCGTGATCATCGAGGTGATCGCGATGAACCAGATGCTCAAGGTCTACGGTATAAACGCGGCCGAGCGGTTCAACAGGATGTTGATCAGCCAGATGGAAAGCGATCGCAAGACGCGTCACTACTTGCGTTACGACACGGAGTAGCATCTCGGAGAGGATGCGAATGGTAGCCGGAATCGTTGTTACACACGGGAACCTCGCGGACGAACTTCTTCGGACCGCCCATACCGTTTACGGTGAGTTTTCTGATTGCCACGCGTTGTCCAACGCATCCAAATCCTCCGATGCTCTCATGAAGGAGATCGGAGGCGTGATCAAAGCCGTCAAGGGAAGGCCTTGTATCATATTCGTTGATTTTCTCGGCGGCAGCTGTAGTCACGCGTGTTTGATGCAGGCGAGCGCCGGGGGTGAAGCGCAGGACATCCCGATCATCAGTGGTGTGAATCTCCCGATGCTGCTGGCGTTCCTGAACAAACGTGATGAAGTGTCGTTCGAGGAACTGCCGGAGATGATCGTCGAGAGAGGTTGCCGGAGCGTACAGGTTCTGGACCCGAGAAAGATCTAATGCCGGTAAGCATGATTCGCATAGACGATCGCTTGATCCATGGACAGGTTGTCCTGGGCTGGTCCCGCGTTCTCAAACCGGACCGTATTGCCGTCGCGAACGATCGGGTCGCCACCAACTCGTGGGAGAGGAAGTTCTACACGGCGAGTGTGCCGCCGCATATCAAGGTGTCCTTTCTCACGCTGGAAGAAACGGCGGTCGGGCTTTTGGGCGACATCTACAAGAACGAGTCGGTTCTGATCCTTTTCGAAGCGGTCAGGGACGTGTACGCGATGGTCGAGAAAGGCGTGCGGTTCGAAGAGGTGAACATCGGTGGATTGCACCACCGCGAGGGCGCCGAAGAGCTCCTGCCGTACGTGTTTTTGACAGATGAAGACCGCGGGCTCCTCCGCGAGCTCGTGAAGCAGGGCGTGACCCTCCGTGCCCAGGATGTCCCGGGTGCCTCCGCAACCGTGATCAACCCGCTGGTTGTCTAGTCCTCGGTATGACCGGCGAACCGTGCCCGCCCGGTCGACGGCTCCATCCCGCTTCGAATTAATGTATTGGCCCAATCCTCGCATCTAATATAAGATCATCACAACTCGCAGGACGCGTCGTGACTCTCTCCGTTCCGGGCCAGAAACAGGTGATGAACCCGTTTATCCTTCTCAGTCTGACAGGTGGGTTGCTTGCCGTCGATGACCGCGCGGGCTGGCAGAGCCTCCTCGCACAGCCGGTGTTCGCGGCCGCATTCGTCGGGCTCATCACCGGTGAAATGGCGGTGGCCCTTCCCGTCGGATTGATCCTCGAGCTGGTTTGGCTGTCGATTCTGCCGATGCGTGGTTCCAGACGACCGGATCAGGCCCTCGGTGCCATCACAGGCGCCGGATCGGTCTGTCTGGTCGCGAAACTCACCGGTGATCCGCGGGTCGCTCTTCTCGCTTCTGTCGGTGCTCTGCTCGGGCTTATCGCCGGAGAGTTGGGCGGATATGTCTCGAACAGGCTCTACAGGTTTCTCAATGAGATGCTGAGCGTCGTCGGTTTTCGAGCGGATGCCGATCGCCGGGCGACGGCGGCCAGGTTAACCTGGATGCATGCGGCGTCTATTGGCTACATTTTTGTCGCCGAGTCGATCGTGGTGTTCGCTTTTCTCTCCTTAGGGTACAACATCGCTGAATGGTCGACGGCCCGGGTCGGCGGAGCGTTGTCCGATGGCGCGATCCTGTGGGCCTCGCTCGCTGCCGCGATTGGTGTGGCCGCCGTGGTGCAGATGTACTGGCGGAGGCAAACGAGGCGTATTCTGGTGTTGGGTTGTGTACTCGTGATTCTGGTGCTGTGGCTCCGATGAGTTTGAACACAGGCAGATTTGATCTTTTTCGGGTGTTCTTGAGGCTGCTCTTTATTCAGGGCCTGATCAATCGCCGGGGTATGCAGAACCTGGGTCTGATGAGCGCTTTGAGCAAGGTCGGTGGCAGGCTCGCGGACACAGATGATAACCGGTTGATAATCAAACACTTGGAGTACTTCAATTCCAACCCCAACTGCGTACCGCTGATCGTGGGCGGGCTGATTCGTCTCGAGGAACAGAAGGCCGCGGGTAAGCCTGTTGGCGATAGCGACATAGCGTATTTCAAGAAATCACTGGCCAGCCCGTTTGCCGCGATGGGCGACATGTTGTTCATCGGCAACCTGAAGCCTCTGGCATTGACTTTGGCATGCATCTTTGCTATAAATCAATTTCCCATAGGGTTACTGGCAGTTTTTTTGGTGTACAACCTTGCGATCATCTCCTGCCGCTTCTGGGGTTTATACTTCGGTTACTCCAAAGGTTGGGAACTCGTGGATGTCTTCACGGGCCCTAGGTTCCCCCGCGCACTGGGCATCATCCAGGGTGTAGGAGCGAGTGTTGGCGGCTTGTTGGTGGGGGTTATCTTTCACCGCTTGCCGGGGGATGGACACTGGATGTTGGCTGTCGGCGGTGTGCTGACGGTGATTACCCTTTATCTGTTGAAGAAGGATCTACCCGCTTCCTGGCTTGCGGTAGCGCTATTCCCCGCGTGCGTTCTCATAACCCTGTTCGTAGGTTGAATTGGCGCGTTACCTCGACAGGAGGGATTGGGGCTCAAGATATGATAGAATTCGATGCAACGGTGAACAACAAAATCGGCTTACACCTGAGGGCCGCCGGTGAGTTCGTAAAGCTCGCGTCGCGGTTCAGCAGCCAGATCACGGTGATCAAGAACGGCAAGAAAGCTAACGGTAAGAGCATTCTCGGTCTGGCGGGCCTTGCCGTTGGACGGGGAGCGATGATCACCGTACAAATCAATGGTGATGATGAGACGCCGGCCAGGGAAGCGATCGAACAGCTTATCAGCGACAATTTCTATGAGGAGTAAAGAACGCTTGTGGAGGCAAAAGACGTGAGCAGCGCTCGTGGCAGACGCACGCCCGTTGGCGACAAGCGGCAGTCGGAGAAGACCGCGGTGCGGGAAGAAATAAACCTGGGTGGTATCTCCGCGGCTCCCGGGATTGTGATCGGTCCCGCGTTCGTGCTGAACTCGGAGACCCTCAACATTCCCGACGCCCCGGTGAAGGCCAGGCAGGTCGAGGACGAGGTGGCCAGGCTCCGGCAAGCACTCGAGGCGACTCGACTCGAGCTCGTCGAGATCAAGGGGCGTCTCGCGGAGCAGCTGGGTGAGGACCACGCGAGGATCTTCGATGCGCATCTCCTTATTCTCGATGATGTGCTGGTCGTCGATGATACCGAAGCGTTGATACGGAATGAAAAGCGTAACGCCGCTTGGGCGTTTCAGTGGGTTATTGCAAACGTAACAGCGAGTTTTGAGAATATCGAGGACGAGTACCTCAAGGACCGTTACGCAGATATCCTGGATGTCAAAAAGCGCGTGCTCCAGAAACTCCTGGGGGCGCCGGGCACGAAGTTCCGCGGTCTGACGTCGCCGTCGGTGATCGTTGCGCGCGACCTCAGTCCGAGCGAAACGGCGCAGCTGGACCGCAAGAAAGTGCTCGGGTTCGCAACCGCGTCGGGTGGGAGGACATCCCATACGGCGATTCTTGCCCGGTCTCAGCGTGTGGCGGCGGTCGTCGGGCTGGAGAACCTCACGACGAGAATAAAGACGGGTGATACCGTTATACTCGACGGTAACTGCGGCGTACTCATCGTCAATCCTCTCGCCAGCACGCTGCGCGAATACAAACGTGAGATCAAACGTTACAAGGATTTTGAGAGCCAGCTGCTGACGCTGACCGGCTACCCCGCCGAGACCCTCGACAACCACAGGATCGGGCTGGAGGCCAATATCGATCTCGCCGATGAGGTGGGGGCGGCGCTTCAGTACGGCGCCGAGGGCATCGGGCTGTTTCGAACGGAGTACTTCTTTATCACACAGAAGCAACTCCCGACGGAGGAGGAGCAGTACAGGGTATATCGTTCCGTCGTGGAGAAGATGGCCGGCAAGCCGGTCACGATCCGCGTCCTTGATATCGGAGGGGACAAGATTGCCGGTTATCTGAGTGGCTCGCCGGAGCCGAACCCGTTTATGGGATGGCGCGGGATCCGGTTTTTGCTGACGCGCAAGGATATCCTCAAGACTCAGCTGCGGGCGATCTACCGAGCCAGCGCGCACGGCAAGGTGCGCATCATGCTACCGCTCATAGTCGATCTGAATGAGGTGCGAGAGACAAGGGAGATCTGCGCCCAGATCCGCGCGGAACTGACTGCGGACCGCCACCGATTCGACCAGGAGGTTCCGATCGGCGTCATGGTGGAGACACCGTCGGCGGTCGCCCTGGCGGACGCTTTGGCAAAAGAGAGCGATTTCTTTTCGATTGGTACCAATGATTTGATTCAGTACACAATGGCGGTGGATCGCGGCAACGCCAGGATAGCGCACCTCTATCAGCATCTGCACCCAAGTATTCTTCGCTTCTTGAAGATGACGACCGATGCGGGGCACAAGGCCGGCATACCGGTGGCGATATGTGGAGAGATGGCCGTGGATCCGTTGTCGGCGATCGTCTTGATCGGGTTGCAGATCGACGAGTTCAGTTGCACTCCGAATACGATACCCGAAGTAAAGAAGGTCATTCGATCGGTCACGTATGACGAGTCCAAGATGCTGGTGAAGAAAATACTCAAGCTCAGAACGACCGAGGATATCGAGGCGAAAGTTCGTACGCTTTTGAAGGAGCGATGCCCCGATCTCGCCATATTCAGTGAGGGATCCAATTAGAGAGGTGGCTTTGGTGTGAGCTTTGATTATAGCAAATTGAAGGAACTGGGCGAGAAGCTCGACGAGAGGAAGATGATCGATCTCGTCGCGTCCATTCCGTCGCATATGAGCGATGGCTGGGCGATCGGCGGTGAGTTCGCTGCCGGGTTGAAGAAGACATCGGCCTCGAGGATTGTGGTTTGCGGGATGGGTGGATCGGCGATCGGTGGAGACATGGTGCGTTCGGCCCTTGGCGATCGCCTTAGTGTGCCCCTTGTCGCCAACCGCAGCTACCGGGTCGCGCCATCGCTGATTAAGGATGCCGTTTTTGTTTTTTCGAGCTATTCGGGCAACACCGCGGAGACGTTGTCGGCGTATGACAGCGTTCGGAAGAGCGGCAGACCCTCGTTCGCCATCACCAGTGGCGGAGAGTTGGGGTCGCGCTGCGAGGCGGATGGGGTGCCGGTCTGCAAGATCCCCGGCGGTATGCCACCACGGTCGGCGATCTCGTATTCGTTTTTCCCGTTGCTGCGGATTCTGACGGCGCTCGGTTTGGCGGATGTCACCGAAGGTGAATACGAAGAGGCAAGAAAGACGCTGGCGAAGCTGAGCGACACGTATCAATCAGACGATCCGGCGAATCGCGCGGCGAGCCTCGCGTACGAGCTTGTGGGGAAGCTCCCGTTTGTGTATTCGACCGGCGGGTTGATGGAGGCCGTTGCGCGACGGTGGTGCACACAGATCAATGAAAACAGCAAGTCGCTTGCGCATTATGCCGTTCTGCCGGAGCTGACTCACAACGAAATCGTGGGCTGGGAAGCCCTGCCGGAGCTTCGTGACAACATTGTCATCGTTCGATTGGACGACGAAGACGATGATCCGATGGCGAAGCGGCAGGCCGATATTGCGATGGAGGTCGTCGAGCCTCACTGCGCGGGAATGGTGACGCTGTCGGCGTCCGGATGCCGGATGACGAGGATTCTGTCGATGATGATGCTGGGTGATTTTGTCAGCGTCTATCTCGGTTACCTCAACGGCGTGGATCCTACACCAGTGAAGAACATCGATCTGCTAAAGGGCCGGCTAAAGAAAGAAAGCTAGCGGCAATCTGCTCGCCGGCGGGACATGGGTTGGGATGTCGTGCTGACCCAATGCCTAACGAACTCACCGAAACCGGGCTGTAAGAGAAGCGCGAATGGACCGACGTTGCGTTTACGAATAGAAAGGCAGCACCCCAATTGAAAGTCATCGTTCCTGCTGCGGGTATCGGAACCCGTCTGAGACCGCTCACACACACGCGCCCGAAGGCGCTGCTCTACGTGGCCGGCCGGCCGATCATTTCTCATATACTCGACGAAGTGAGAACGCTGGACATCAGCAGTATCGTTGTCATTGTCGGCTACAAGAGCGCTCTGGTGCGCGAGTATGTGTCGAAAGAGTACGCCGATCTCCAGATCGACTACGTGGTGCAGGAAGAGAGAAACGGGATCGCTCACGCGGTCAATCTGACGAGAGACGTGGCGGATACGGGTGAGCCGATCTTGATCATTCTTGGAGACACGATAGTCCGCGCGGATCTCCGTGCAATCGTTGGGTCGGATAACAACGTACTTGCGGTCCGAGGCGTGGAAGACCCGAGGCGGTTCGGTGTGGTCGAGGTGGAGGATGGGCGGGTGTCGAAGCTTGTCGAAAAGCCCGAGCATCCCAAGAGCAACCTGGTGATCGTTGGGCTTTATTATTTCAAGGATTCGGGTGCCCTGTTCGGCACGCTGAAGAGCCAGATCGATGGCGGCATCAAGAGCCACGGGGAGTATCAGATCACCGATACGATGCAGATGATGATCGATGACGGGGCGCGATTCGACCCGTTCGAGATCGACGCTTGGTTCGACTGCGGTAAACCGGAGACGTTGCTGGAGACGAACCGGGAGCTTCTCAAGAAAGGGAAGAACCACGCGGAGATCGAGGGTTCGCTGATCAACGGTCCCGTGTCGATCGATCCGGCGGCAACCATAACCAATTCGATTATTGGCCCTTACGTATCGATTGCCTCCGGGTGTTCGGTGACCAACTCGATCATCAGGGACTCGATGCTCGACCAGGGGGCCCGCGTATCCGACTGTTTGCTCGAGAGCAGCATCGTCGGGCTGGATGCGGTGGTGAAGGGGGGAGCCAAGCAGCTCAACATTGGGGATTCCAGCGAAGTGGTCTTCAAATAAACATGATTGTATAGTAACATCCCGCATCCACAGAGGAGGACGGCATGGCAGTGCGACGGCTTTTTACGTCAGAGTCTGTGACCGAGGGTCACCCGGACAAGGTCTCGGATCAGATATCGGACGCCGTTCTGGACAACATTTTGGAAAAGGACCCCATGGGCAAGGTGGCCTGCGAAACGCTGGTCACCACAGGCGTGATCTTCATCGCCGGTGAGATCACGACGTCGGCCTACATCGACATCCCGACCATAGCCAGAGATGTCGTCAAGGACATCGGATACACCGATGCGAAGTTCGGCTTCGATTATCGGACGTGTGCCGTCATTACATCGATCGATGAACAGTCTCCGGACATCGCCATGGGTGTCGTCGACAAGAAGGGCGCCGGGGACCAGGGGATGATGTTCGGCTACGCATCGAAAGAGACCGATGTGTTGATGCCGATGCCGATCGTCCTCGCGCAGAGGATGGCGAAACGTCTCGCCGATCAACGCCGCAACGAGCCATCGATGGCGTATCTGCGTCCGGACGGGAAGACACAGGTCACCATAGAGTACGAGGACCGGCAGCCCAAACGGGTGCACACCGTTGTCGTTTCGGCCCAGCACGACGCAGATGTCGAGATCGATCAGATCCGAAAGGACGTCCAGGCGAACGTCGTTAATCCTGTTTTGAAAGAGGCAGGTCTCAATAGCGGCGATGACTACGTTTTGTTTGTCAACCCGACGGGCAGGTTTGTCGAGGGTGGCCCGAAGGCGGACTGCGGTCTTACGGGCCGAAAGATTATCGTGGATACATACGGTGGTGTCGGAAGCCACGGTGGAGGCGCGTTCTCCGGCAAAGATCCCTCAAAAGTGGATCGCAGCGGGTCCTACGCCGCGCGGCATATTGCAAAGAACATCGTGGCTGCCGAAATGGCCGACGTCTGCGAGATCCAGATCGCGTATGCGATCGGAGAAGCCGAGCCGGTCTCGGTGATGGTCGATACGGCCGGCACCGGGAAACTGCCAGAGGACGAGCTTACGCGTATGGTCCGGGACACGTTCGATCTGACACCCACAGGGATCATCGAGCGCCTGAACCTCAGACGGCCCGTATACAGAAAGACCGCCGCGTACGGCCACTTTGGCAGGGAAGACAAGGACTTTAGTTGGGAACTTCGAGACTACGTAGACAAGTTGAAGAGTTACAAACGTTGATTTTGCACCAGAAAGGATGACAATGAAGCACGATTGTAAAGACATCGGCCTGGCCCCGAAGGGCAAGGACAGGATTCTGTGGGCCGACGATCGGATGCCGGTGCTGAGGTCCATACGGGAACGGTTTGGCAAGGAGAAACCGCTTTCGGGAATCCGTATCGCCGCATGTCTGCATGTGACGACCGAGACGGCCAACCTGATGCGCGTTCTCCAGGCCGGCGGGGCCGAGGTGGCGCTGTGCGCCTCCAACCCGCTCAGCACGCAGGACGATGTCACGGCCAGTTTGATTGCGGACTTTCAGATTTCTACTTTTGCGATCACGGGCGAGGACAACGACACGTACTACCGTCATATCAACGATGTGTTGGACATGAATCCCCAGATCACGATGGATGACGGGGCGGATCTCGTCTCGACGCTCCACACCAGCAGAGAGGAAGTCCTGGAGCAGGTCTTTGGCGGCACGGAGGAGACCACGACGGGCGTCATCCGGCTCCGGAGTATGGAGAAGGAGGGTGTTCTCAAATACCCGATCATCGCCGTGAACGACGCGCTGACCAAACACCTCTTCGACAACCGCTACGGGACCGGGCAGAGCACCATCGATGGTATTTTGCGGGCGACCAATATCCTGCTCTCGGGCAGCAACTTTGTGATCGCGGGCTACGGCTGGTGCGGACGAGGTGTCGCCATGCGCGCGCGGGGCATGGGCGCCAACCCGATCATTCTGGAAGTTGATCCGGTCAAGGCGATCGAGGCGGTAATGGACGGGTTTAACATCATGCCTGTCGCCAAGGCGGCTGAGATCGGTGACATATTCGTGTCGGTCACCGGCAACATCGCCGTGTTCCGCCAAGAGCATTTCGAGATGATGAAGGATGGCGCGATCGTTGCCAACGCCGGTCACTTCAATGTCGAGCTCGATATCGAAGCGCTGGAGAAAATCGCGACAAAGAAGAAGCGCGTCCGCGAGCACGTCGATCAATACACGTTGCCCAGCGGAAAGCGCATCAACCTCCTCGGTGAGGGGCGGTTGATCAACCTGGCCGCGGCCGAGGGACACCCGGCATCGGTTATGGACATGAGCTTTGCCAATCAGTCGCTCGCGTGCGAGTATCTCGTCGGGCATCATGGGTCTCTCAAAAAAGAGGTCATCCGGATGCCGGAACGGATCGACCACGACATCGCGGCGCTCAAACTGAGGACGATGGGTATCGAGATCGATCAGCTCACCGACCAGCAAGAGCGTTACCTGGCGAGTTGGGATCAGGGGACGTAGAACTCCTGCATCAGCAGGTGTTTCGGGGATGCCCGTTCCTCATGCGGGCATCCTTTTTTTTG
>CBDVBZ010000017.1:0-38609 GCA_965372355.1 uncultured bacterium
GAGCGCGACGCGGTTAGCGGAGCGAAGTGGAGCGAGGGCCCGAGGAAGAGCCTCGCTCGTGCCATCACCGTGCCCTCGATTGCTCGCGGTAGCGGCCGAAGTGTCTGGCGAGCGTGCCGCAGATCTCGCCCACGGTGGCTTCCGCTTTGACGGCCTCGAGTATAAACGGAAACAGATTATCGGTGCCGTCGGCGGCATCCTCCAGTGCGGTTAGTGTTGATGACACGGCCGAAGCGTCGCGTTTCTCGCGGCGTCTGCGGAGTGATGCAACCTGCTGTTTCTCGAGCTCGGGGTCGACGCGGAAGACACCCTCGATCGTCTCCGGTTCTTCGATATGCGTGTTGACGCCGACCACATGCTCGTCACCGCGCTCCATGGCCTTCTGCCACTCGTAGCTCGCCTTCTCGATCTCGCGCTGCGGAAATCCCATCTCGATGGCCTTGACCATGCCGCCCATCTCATCGATCTCGGCGATCATCGTGTTGACCTTCGTTTCGAGCTCGTTGGTCAGCGCCTCGATGGCGAAACTCCCGCCGAGGGGATCGATCGTATCGGCGACGCCGCTCTCCTCGAGAATGATCTGCTGCGTGCGGACGGCCAGACGGACGGCCTCATCGCTGGGCAACCCGAGGGCCTCATCGAGACTGTTCGTATGGAGCGACTGCGTGCCGCCGAGAACGGCGGCGAGCGCCTGCAGCGTGACGCGGATCAGGTTGTTCTTTGGCTGCTGAGCGGTGAGCGTGCTCCCCGCGGTCTGTGTGTGGAAGCGGAGCCGCATGCTGGCATCGCGTTTGGCTTTGAAGCGTTCCTTCATCGTTCTTGCCCATATCCGCCGGGCGGCCCGGTACTTCGCCACCTCTTCGAGAAAGTTGCTGTGGGCGTTGAAGAAAAACGATAGCCGCGGGGCGAACGTGTCGACATCGAGACCGGCTTTGAGCCCAGCGTCCACATACGTGATCGCATTGGCCAGCGTAAACGCGATTTCCTGAACGGCCGTCGACCCGGCCTCGCGGATGTGGTACCCGCTGATGCTGATCGGATTCCAGGCGGGGAGGTTGGCCGCGCACCACTCGAACATGTTGGTGATCAGCCGAACCGATGGCTCCGGGGGAAAGATAAACGTCCCCCGGGCGATATACTCCTTGAGTATGTCGTTCTGCACCGTCCCGCTGAGCGCCGACCGATCGAGACCTCGCTCGTCACCAACGGCGATGTAGAGCGCCAGCAGCACCGAGGCGCTCGAGTTGATAGTCATCGACGTGCTGATTTTGTCGAGGGGGATCCGGTCGAAGAGCACCCGCATGTCATCGATCGAGTCGATCGCGACACCGACCTTGCCGACCTCTCCCATGACGATGGGGTCATCCGAGTCGTACCCCATCTGGGTGGGGAGGTCGAAGGCGACCGAGAGCCCCTTCTGACCCTTTTCGAGAAGATACAAAAAGCGCTGGTTCGTATCCTCGGCGGTCCCGAACCCGGCGTACTGCCGTATCGTCCACGGTCTCCCGCGGTACATCGTCGGATAGACGCCTCTTGTGAACGGGTAGGCGCCGGGAAAGCCCAGTGTGTCGAGGTAGGCGTCCTGATCGGCATCGAGCGGTGTGTAGAGCGGGCTTACTTCGATCTCGGATGTGGTCTGGAAGGATTTTCTGCGCTCCGGCCTTTTTGATGTCTCCGCCGTGTAACGGCCCGTTTTCCACGCTTCGCGTTTTTTGCTAAAGGATTTGTCGCTGCTCATTCGGCTCTTTCGATCTCGATAAGAGGCGTCTGGGAATCGACGGCATCATTGGTCTCGACATTGACCGCGCGGACAACACCGTCGACCTCGGCAACGAGCTCGTTCTGCATCTTCATCGCCTCCATGATCACAATCGCCGAGCCCGCCTTGACCGTGTCGCCGACTTTGACACGAACGTCGACGATCAACCCCGGCATCGGGGACGCCATGATGTAGGGCCCCGTCTCCTGGATCACTTCCGCGGCCTGACGAGTCGCCATGAGCCGCTCGTCGAGCACGTCGACTTCGTAGCGCCGGCCATCGACATTGGCGTAGTATGTGCCCTCCTCAAAGCGGATTGGCGCGCACTCGACGAGATGCGATTTGTTGTCGATGAGGAGCGACAGATAGTCCCTGTGTCCCGCGCTGTGGCAGTCGACGACACGAAGCTCGCCATTGAGTTTGAGAACGTACGTACCGTTCTCTTTGTCGATGTCGACATCTCGCTCGTGTGATCCGATTCTTACCCAGAACTTCACTGCCGCTACATCCTTGGTTTTCTCAGGCCTTCCATACGGGCGACCCGGAGCCACACGTTGTCCCTGGCCGCCTGCGCGCCCGCGATGTTGGTCCGATTGAGTCGCTCGTAGGCCGCGATACTGGCGGCGATCATCGCCAGCTCGATGCGGCCGTCATCGCCGTGGAGCGATGCGGGCTCGAAGTGTTTGCCGATATACGTGGTGTCGTAGGAGCCGTCGCGAAAACCCTCCTCGGCCAGCGCCCAGAGCAGAAACTCGATATTCGTTGTTACGCCGTCGATCTGATACTCCTTGAGCGCGCGCCGGGCTCTGCTTATGGCCATGTCGCGATCTTCCGCCCACACGACGACCTTGCCGAGCAGGGGATCGTAGTAGATCGGTATCTCGTAACCGGGGTAGATACCGTTCTCGTTGCGGATCCCGGGCCCCGATGGCAAGACGAGCCGGCGGATGAGACCCGTCGATGGCAGAAAGTTGTTGTGGGGATCCTCGGCATAGATACGGCATTCAATGGAATGACCCCTCGGGTGGACGTCGGCCTGTTCGATACCCAGCTTCTCTCCCGCGGCGATCAGGATCTGTTCCTTGACGCAATCCACACCGTAGACCAGTTCCGTCACCGGGTGCTCCACCTGGAGACGCGTGTTCATTTCGAGAAAATAGAAGCTGCCGTCGCTTCCCATGACGAACTCGACCGTGCCGGCACCAACGTATCCCGCCGCTTCGGCCGCCTTGGCGGCCGCTTCGCTCAACCCCCGGCGAATATCCGGTGTCACGCTGGGTGATGGGGCCTCCTCGATGACTTTCTGGTAACGTCTCTGCATCGAGCATTCCCGCTCGCCGAGCGTGACGATCTTGCCGTGCGTGTCGGCGAGTACCTGTATCTCAATATGCTTCGGGTTTTGGATGTATTTCTCGATAAAGATTCTGCCGTCGCCGAAGGCGCTCTCCGCCTCACCCATCGTCATGTCGATGGCCTTCTCGATCGCGCCCTCGTCCTCGACCATCCGAAGACCCTTGCCGCCGCCTCCGGCGACCGCCTTGATCATCACGGGCATCCCGATGTCACGGGCGATACGGACCGCCTCCTCGAGCGAATCGATGGCGCCCTTGCCGCCGGGAATTATGGGTACACCGGATCCCTCCATCGCGCCGCGGGCGTCCAGCTTGTTGCCCATCATGCGCATCGCCGCACCGGACGGGCCGATAAACACGATACCTGCAGCATCGCACGCATCGGCGAACTCGGGGTTCTCCGCGAGAAAACCATAACCCGGGTGGATCGCTTCGGCGCCGCTCCTTTTAGCGACATCCATGATCCTGTCGATGGCGAGATAGCTTTCCTTGCTCGGCGGCGGGCCGATCCGGTAGGACTCATCGGCATACGTGACGTGAAGCGCCAGCCGGTCGCAGTCCGAGTAGACGGCAACGGTCTCGATCCCCATTTCCCGGCAGCTCCGCATCACACGGATGGCGATCTCACCCCGGTTGGCTATCAGAATCTTTTTGAACATGTTCTCTACAGTGGTTTATCCGCCCGCCGCGGCGTCTACAGGGGCAGGTTGCCGTGCTTCTTGGGTGGCAGGCTCTGCCGTTTGTTCTCGAGGCTGCCCAGCGCGGCAATGAGCTTCGGGCGCGTCTCTTTCGGTTCGATGATGTCGTCCACGTAGCCCAGACCGGAGGCGATATACGGGTTCGCAAACTTGTCGTTGTAATCCTCGACGAGCTTTTTCCTGAGCTCATCCGCGTTGTCGGTCTTCTCGAGCTCTTTGCGGTTGAGAATGTTGACCGCCCCCTCGGCGCCCATGACGGCAAGCTCCGCCGTCGGCCACGCGAAGTTGTAATCCGCGCGGATATGTTTCGAGGACATAACGTCGTATGCGCCGCCGTACGCCTTGCGTGTGATCACCGTAATCTTGGGTACCGTCGCCTCACAGTACGCGAAGAGCAGCTTGGCGCCGTGTTTGATGATGCCGCCAAACTCCTGCTCGGTGCCGGGCAGGAAGCCGGGCACATCCTCGAATGTGATAATGGGTATGTTGAACGCATCGCAGAACCGGACGAAACGGGCGCCTTTGATCGACGACTTGATATCGAGAACTCCGGCGAGAAACTTCGGCTGGTTAGCGAGGATACCGATGGTGCGTCCGGCGAGCCGGGCAAAACCGATCACGACGTTCTGCGCATAGAGCGGCTGGATCTCGAAAAATCCACCGTCGTCGACGATTCGGGTGATCACCTCAATCATGTCGTATGGCTCTTTGGGATTGTCGGGCACGATCGAGTTGAGCGAGACATCGGTTCTGTTCACATCATCTTCGACTTCCTTGACCGGTGGTCCGTCGAGGTTGTTCTGGGGAAGATACGAGAGGAGTTTGCGAACCTGTGCGATGCAATCCTGATCGTTCTTGGCCATCAAGTGGGCGACACCGCTTTTTGTGTTGTGCGTACGCGCACCGCCCAACTCCTCGAACGTCACCTCTTCGTTCGTCACCATCTTGATCACGTTGGGTCCGGTCACGAACATGTGGCTGGTCTGATCGACCATGATGATGAAATCGGTGATCGCGGGCGAGTAGACGGCGCCACCGGCACACGGACCCATGACCGCCGATATCTGCGGGATCACACCCGAGGCCAGCGTGTTGCGAAGAAAGATCTCGGCATAGCCGCCGAGGCTGGCCACGCCTTCCTGTATTCGCGCACCACCGCTGTCATTGAGACCGATGATCGGCGCGCCGTTCTCCAGTGCGAGATCCATCAGTCGGCATATCTTGGCGGCGTTGGCCTCGCTCAGCGTGCCACCAAACACGGTGAAATCCTGCGCGAACGCATAGCTGAGCCGGCCGTTGATCTTGCCGTGACCCGCCACAACACCGTCACCGAGTATCTTGTTGTTCTCCATTCCGAAGTCGGTGCAGCGATGCGTCACGAACACGCCGAGCTCCTGAAACGTGCCCGGGTCGAAGAGGAGGTTGGTACGCTCCCGCGCGGTCAGCCTGCCGGCGTCGTGGATCTTCTTGACGCGCGCCTCACCGCCGCCGAGTTCCGCGAGCTTGCGCTTCTCTCGTAGTTCCTTGACCTTGTCGTCACTGGATTTCATTCGAACCTCGATACGTCGCTAAACGGAGACATAACCCAAATAATGGCAGAACGTTATGATGGTTGGTAAAGACAAAGTGTAAACAATGAGTCATGCCGCGTCAACCGATAATCCGGCGGCGCACCGGCGGGGGCCAACGGGGTACTGTTTGTGCGTCAACGGGTTGCAGCAACGCTACGGCCATTTCAACATGGACAGGCGGGCCTCCGCTCGGTATAGTGGTTCGAGTGATATGTTCTAGGTTTCTGTCTAGCAAGGGGTTGGTATGAAAAAGTTTCTAGTGCTGATGATGGTGATCGGTCTCGTCGCCTCGTGCGGCAAGAGCGACGAAGGTGAAGAGACGGTGGCGGAGACGACCGACGCGGTGGTTGAGGAGACTCCCGAACCGCAGCAGGGGATCCCGGACCAGAGCGTGAGCGGCTACGAGTCCGCGGCGAAGGGCGTCCTGCGACCGGCCTTTGACAAAGAGGGCAAGCAGACCTCGAAAGAGGTGACGCCGGGTGAAATGTTCGACATCTATGTCATAGCCGAATTCGACGACGCGTTTTCGATGTCCGGTGCCGAGTACAAGCTGGTCATCCCCGATGGAATCACGGTGCTCGGGGCGTCGTATATGGACAGCGTCAATGTCACGTTGGGCAAGTACGAAACCGACGTCATGATGGCCTTTCGCTGCGTAGGGGGCCCGGGAAGTTGGCTCGCGAAGTATCTCTGCAAGGCGGAGGACAATTTCAGGGGCGGAACGGTCGAGACGCTTCCAGGAGACAACCTGGATTTCAGGGGTTTTGTCATGTGCGATCACATGAGGACCGAGATTCGGGCAGCGGGCGGTACCGCGGAGATTGGGCGGAAGTAGCAAGCGCGTGAGGCTCTCCCTAGGGACCCTCGCGAGGGATACGGCGAGCTCCCTCACTTCATGACTTCCTCGCGCTTATGGTTTAATTGGAGCGCTCGGTCGTAATGTTCGTTCGGGCGTCCGCCGTAGCCCATACCCGAGCGCAACTTCATCCCAGAAACATCGCCGCGACCGCGCCGGTCATGCATGTGGCCAGTGTGCCTGCCAGAATCGAGCGAAAGCCGAGTGCTACGATTTCATCACGTCGGTTCGGCGCCATGGCACCCATTCCCCCGATCATGATGCCGAGACTCCCCGGGTTGGCAAATCCGCACATGGCGTACATCATGATGACGCGGCTCCTCGGATCCAGCGCGCCTTCGGGCAGAGCGGCCATGTCGACGTAGGCGATGAGCTCGTTGAGCACCGTCTTGATGCCCATGAGTGATCCCGCCGTCGACGAATCGCTCCAGGACACTCCCATGAGCCATACGACCGGTGCCATCACATAGCCCAGGATCCGCTGGAGTGTTACCTCTTCGCCGCCCCATGCCGGCAGCATGCCGAGCACAATGTTGACCAGATGCACAAAGGCGACGAGAACGATGATCATCGCGATCACGCTCGCGAGGAGCTTCATCCCCTGAAAGGTACCCTTTGTAATCGCATCCATCGACGATCGGGCATCGCTGGTAATCGTCACCTCACCCAGCGTGATCGATTCCGTTTCGGGTATCATGATTTTGGAAATTCCGATCGCCGCCGGTGCGCTGATGATCGAAGCGGTCAGGATATGACCCAGCGCGTTGGGTATGACATCGCCCAGGATTGCCGCATACAACACCATGACCGTGCCGGCGATCGTCGCCATACCGGTCGTCATCAGCGTGAACAGCTCACTCCGTGTCATGTTGTTGAGGTAGGGCCGGATCAGCAGCGGCGATTCGACCATGCCCACGAAGATATTTGCCGAGACCCCCAGGCCTTCGGCGCCGCCAAGCCGCAGGCTTCGCCTTAAGACCCACGAGAACCCCCGTACGACTACCGGCAGAATTCTCCAATAGAAGAGCAGCGACGAGAGCGCGCTGATAAACAGGATGAGCGGCAGGCCTCTGAAGGCAAAGATGTACGTCGAGTTCGGTATGGCTTCTTCGAACGGAATCGCGTCGCCGCCGAGATAGCCGAACACGAATGCGGTGCCGGCGGTGGTTGATTCATAGAGGGCTTCGACGACCTTGTTGAGCCCCAGAAAGACACCCCGGAGCGGCGAGAGTTTGAGGAGGACGGCAGCGAGACCGATCTGCAACCCGACACTCACCAGGATCATTCGAGCGGCGACCTTCCTGCGGTTCTCGCTGGCAAGCCACGCGATAAGAACGAAGACGACGATCCCCAATACGCTCTGTACGATCATTCCATTGCCTTTTTGGCGGGATAACGATCTTGCAACGAGCCTTGGGATGAGCCCCGCAGTCTATTTCTCCGGTAGTTTCCCAATATGGACGCGATACCAGTTGCCGTGGTTGTCGCGACCAACGCCGTCGCCGTGTACGCCGTGATAGTAGTAATAGCTGTAGATGACGATCTCGAGCACCGTACCTCGGTCACCGGCCAGAGTCGCCGAGCCGATTGGCTGCACGTACGTGTCGGGGCCGTACCCATAGGCCTCCGCCCACGACAGATCCTTGCCCGTCATGTTCCGGCTCGTGCCGTCCGATTGCTTCTCGTCCGGCGGGCGGGTCTGGTCCTCGTAAGGCCCGGGGCCATACGACCGGTGCGCTCCGGCAATCGTGTATTCCCCCTTGCAGACCTCTCCGGTGGGGAGCGTCGCGGTCATCAAACCGTGGCCGCTATCCGCGTAATTCATCATCGCACTAATGATGTCACCGTTATCGAGGTTGTACAGACGGGCGGGAGTCGGTGGCGGTGCTGCGCACCCGGTGGCGAACGCAGCCAGCAACAACAGATTGAGGCCCTTGGCAATGCGCTTCGTTACCATTGGTTCTTGCTCCGATTAATGCCAACGGGGAGGACTGCACGGCGCGATAGCTGTGCTATTTGAAGATAAGCCATTTGGCTCGATGGGTCTAGGAGTTTGTCAGTCGGGGGACTACGGCCGGCGTCAACGGACATCCAGGACCGAGTTCATGCCACCATAGCCGTCGGGCTCTTCGAGTGGAGAAGTGGGATCGAGAACCTGCATGCTGTTGTCCACCAGAAAGCGGTACGCGTATCGACCGGGCAACAGATGAAGACTGATCTCCCACTGGTCGCCGCCGGTCCGCCGCATGCCGGTGTTGACCGGAGACCATCCATTGAAGCTGCCGATGACCGCCACCGAGCCGGCGTTTGCATCCCGGTAGGTGAGCGTGACAACGCGTTGACCTTTCACACCGGTGACACCGGTGAGGCTTCTCTCGCGCAGATCCTGAAAACCGTCCACCAGGGTCGACAGGTCGTTGTTGAACTCATCCGGTGTCATGTTCTTTCCCTCACCCAGTTGAAAGGAAAGCGTGCTGGCTTCTCCTGACAGGAGTTTGATGAGGATGTTGTTGGTCCCGGCCTCAAGAGTGACGGGAGCGTGCTGTGGCGAACCGAGCATCGAGTCATCGAGTCGAAGTACGGGTTTACGGTTCACAAACACGACGACCGGGAGGGCCGACGACAGTGTTATCGTGGTTTCTAGTTTAAGCGGGGTTTCGACCACCGTGTTGAGGTAGCCAACACTCTCGACCGGTAGCAGTGGTGTCAAGTTGATCTCACCGTTTTGCTGGTACGACCGGGCAGGGAGCGTCATCCACGAGATCGGGCGAATCGCGCCGGGATAGCTCTCGCGAAAGTTGAGCGAGCGCTCCGGCGGATATGACACGTTGAGCAAACCCTCTTTGGCCGGAAACGGCCCGACAAACAGCCATTCGTAGTGCTTGAACAGGCTCGCCGATACCGTACCCACTTCCTTTCCGTTGCCGTAGACCTTGACGACAAAAGGGAAATCGCCCGGGCGACACGGCTCGGGCACGAGGATACGCATCTTGAATGTACCGGACCGTGTTTCCTCCGGCATGGAGAGCTCGAAAGAGCGCCCCTCGACGGGATTCACGCCGGCGTTGCTGTACCATTCCGCGTTGACCAGGTACGGTCGGTTCACGTGCTTTGTCACCACGATCTCGACCGGCAGGCTGCCGCCCCGGATAATCTTGCCCTGTGGAAACGCGACGGCAAACGAAATGGGGTGGGAGATATAGACACCGAACGAATAGTGATATTTGAGTCTCCTGTTATCGGCAAGGCGCACCTCGATCGAGAGGCGGATCTGTTCGAGCCTCTCGTGATCGCCTGCCGGCAGAAACTGGTACCAGTACTCACGCGGTTCATCGCCCGGCTCCAGGCGCACGAGCGGTGCCGTCGTGAGTGTGTCCGGTGTTTGATCCCGGAAGACCACGATCGATTTGATGTCTACCGGCCGGTTCATCGTGTGTACCGCCAGACGGAATCTCACCGGCTCGCCGAAGACGATCGATTCGTTCAACGCCGTCGGGCTGATGACAAAGCCATCCGCCTCGGCCTTTGCAGAGCTGAGCTTCGTTTCGACATCGTGAAGCGCCGCGATGACATTGTCGAACAGATCACCGAATGCTGCGTACACATCGAACCCCGGGATCAGGCGTCGGTCACGCGGGGTAAAGAGGCTGCGCGTCCTGAAGTCCTTGCGCAACGAAGAAATCATCCAGTAGATTTGACGCATCGACGTCTCGATCGCGGCAAGCTCGCCCTCGGGGTCGTCCGGTGTAGGTTTTCCGGAAGAATCTAACAGGAAGTGTTTTACTACCGACACATCGTGTTCGAGTTGGGCCAGCTCGTTCTCCGGAATCGTAACGGCAAGTGAACTCACCGCGGCAAACAGATCGAGTTCGTAGTATCTGGGATAGAGGTCACGGTAATCACCGGAGGCGATCAGACAGCTGAAGTAATCGACATACGCCCGGCCGCTCGTGCTGTCGAACGCGTTCCGGTCTGCCGCCTGCGCGGCGATCGCGCCGCGAATCTGGGCGGCGTAACGGTCCCGCGCCTCGGTCATCCCCCTGTGATCGAGAGCACCGAGCAGAAGCGCGGTGCGAAGCACACGGGTCGGCGAGAGAGCCGTCGCAGTTTGCCCATCGGCGGGCGTCCAGTCGAGGTATCGATGAGGCGGGTCCGGGGCCACGCTCTGGTTCTTCAGGAGATAGTGACTCAAGATCGACATCGACAGGTTGTCACCCAGGCTGCCGTCAAAATGCGTCGGCATCACCGACAACCCGTAGTAGAGGTTCTCCCGGTGCCCGATAGCGTTGTTCATCGGAAGAAAAAACCTCGAAGGGTTATCGTATGTCTGGTGGATGAGCTGACGGCTGATGGTCTGCGTGCCCTGATACCAATACAGGGCATCGACCGGGCGGTTCAATTCGGTGCAGATTCTCGACAGATTCAGGAGATCGAGGGCAAAGAGCGCGTTGAACCCAGGGTCTTCGTACGAACCGGTGTGGGCGTGATTTGCCCACGATGCCCGTTCCAGCACGAAGTCTCCGTCGCTGTCGGCCCTCCCCAGAAGATATGCCGCGTACTGCGAGGAGGCATTGTGGATTCGCTGGAGCGTGTAAGCATCGTGGTCGTGACGGTACACGTCCAGACCGAGGGTCGCGAGCATCGGGTGCCGAACGAGCACATCATCACCCTTCGAGAACACGATTCCGCCCGAGGGGGTCTGCGATGAGACGAGACCCGAGAGCCGGGTTTTGATCGCCGCCCGCGCGCCGTCACAGGACTTGGGCCGGCCGGCAGAGGTGTCCGGGCCGGCATCCGACGACCCCGTGGCGGCCAGCAGGACCACCATGAACGACAGAATCGCGAGCCGGCACAGAGAGATGCCTGGATTCCGTGTACGTCTGTGGGGTGCCCGATGTCCGCTTGCCGCCATTATCCGTTCTCCTTCGTTTGACACGCTGCCCGGCAGGGCAGACTGATCCACCCGAAATCGAAGCAAAAGCGGTTCCGAACCTGGGGAAGGAACGACTTTTTGGTTGACGAATCGCCCCCACCCGGGTAACCTCTGTCGAGGCAACTTATTTATACATAATTGGTTAAATCGCTCGGGTGCAGGGTTGAGGTGAAGCCGCGTGTCGTCACCATCGCAGCGAAACGAACACCCACGGGCGGTACCTTGGGTGCTTTCCGCAACACCACCGTTGTCGAACTCGCAAACTCAATAGCTGCTAGCGCTTCGGATATCGCTAAAGAGGAGGAGGTCTGAAATGAAGACCATTGGCGTTGTTGGCTGTGGATTGATGGGATCCGGTATCGTCCAGGTATCCGCCGTGGCGGGGTACAAGATGATCGTCTCGGAGGTGAGTGAGGATCTGGTCACGCTGGGAGTCGACCGGATCTCGAAGAACATCGACAAGGCCGTCGGTCGAAAAAAGCTGACGGCGGATCAGGGGGAGCAGGCGAAGTCCAGCATCAAGGGGACAACCCGCCTCGAGGATATGCGTGACTGCGATCTCGTGATCGAGGCTGTGATCGAGGTTGTCGACGAGAAGAAGAAGATTTTCAAGGAGCTCGACCGGATCACGAAGCCGGAGGCGTTGCTCGCAACGAACACATCTTCGGTGTGTGTGATCGAACTCGCGGCAGTCACGGAACGACCGGACAAGGTTCTTGGGATGCACTTCTTCAACCCGGTGCCGATCATGAAACTCGTCGAGGTCGTCAAAACGATTGCGACGTCGGACGAGACGATAGCGCAGGCGAGGGAGTTCGTGACTTCATTGGACAAGGAGCCGATCACGTGCCCCGACAACACGGCGTTTGTCGTGAACAAGCTGCTGATTCCGTATCTTCTGGATGCCGCGCGTATGATGGAAGAGGGTCAGGTCAGCCGCGAGGATATCGACAAGGGGATGAAACTTGGCTGCGGCTACCCGATGGGGCCGCTCACGCTTATGGACTTCGTGGGATTGGACACGACGTATTACATCGCCAACATCATGTTCGACGAGTTCAAAGATGCCCGGTATGCGGCACCGCCGCTCCTCAAGCGTATGGTTCTCGCCGGGCACTGGGGCAAGAAAGTCGGCAAGGGTTTCTACGACTATCCGAAACAGGGTTGACCGGTCGTGCAGGCTGCGGGTGGTGCCGAACGGGTGCCCTTCAGAAGACTATAGCGACCGCGCGCAGCCCCGGCGAGCACGGCCGGGCTGTCGGCGATCCCCTCCGGGGACAGGCAGGACCCGCAGTCGGCCCGGACGCACGAGATACAAGGAGGAGATGACCGTGAGTGAGGTTGTATTGCTGGAGAAGAAAGACCGCGTGGCGACGATCACGCTCAATCGACCCGATGTGTTGAACGCGCTCAACTTGGAACTCGTGTTGGCGCTGGGGGCAGCATTCGACGATGTGGCCGAGGATGACGCCATCGGTGTTGTCATTCTGACGGGCTCCGGGAACAAGGCGTTTGCCGCCGGGGCAGATATCTCGGAACTGGTCGAGAACGACGCGCTTACCGGGCAGGCGATGGCCGAGCGAGGCCAGGGTGTGCTGAGACGGCTCGAGACCATGGGCAAGCCCTCGATCGCGGCGGTCAACGGTTTTGCGCTCGGCGGCGGGTGCGAGCTGTCGATGGCATGCTCGATACGAATTGCGTCAGAGAAGGCGAAGTTCGGTCAGCCGGAGGTCAATCTGGGTATCATTCCAGGCTATGCGGGGACACAGCGGCTGGGCCGCCTGGTGGGCAAAGGCGTGGCGATGGATCTCACCCTGACCGGTCGGATCGTCGATGCGCAGGAGGCGTTGCGAATCGGTCTCGTGACACAGGTCGTCGCGCCCGAGGAGCTGATGGCCGCCGCACAGAAGACGGCGAAGACACTGTTGGGCAAGGGTCCGCTCGCACTCCGCGCCGCCATGGACTGCATCGATAGAGGTCTCGATCTTGGTTTTGATGACGCGTGCAAGCTGGAAGCGATGAGCTTTGGCGTGCTCTGCGGCTCCCAGGATATGAAGGAGGGCCTGTCGGCCTTTCTCGAGAAACGCAAACCCGATTTCAAGGGAAAATAGAATGAAGCGCTTCGGCGGAATGGACATCATGAGCATCGACAACTCGTTCTCCGGGGACGAGCGTCTCGTAAGAGATACGGTACGCGCGTTCGTCGAGGAGCAGGCGCTCCCACTCGTCAGGGACCATTACGAGAAGGGGACCTTTCCGAAGGAGCTGATCCAGCCCATGGCGGAACTGGGTGTCTTCGGGGCCACGATCCAGGGCTACGAGTGCGCGGGCGTCAACAGCGTTGCTTCTGGTCTCATGATGCAGGAATTGGAGCGAGGTGACTCGGGTTTCCGGAGTTTCGCGTCGGTTCACTCGTCTCTCGTAATGCAATCCATCTACATGTTTGGCGACGACGAACAGAAGGACCGGTGGCTCCCGGCGCTGGCCAGGGCGAAGGCCATCGGGTGTTTCGGTCTGACGGAGCCGGACTACGGCAGCAACCCGGGGGGCATGATCACGACGGCGGTCGAGGACGGGGGCGAGTACATCATCAACGGCGTCAAGATGTGGATCACCAATGGGACGATGGCGGATATGGCGATCGTGTGGGCAAAGCTTGACGGCGAGATCAAAGGCTTTATTATTGAGAAGGACCGAGCGGGTTTCGAGGCCAAGGAAGTGCCCTACAAGCTCTCCCTCCGTGCCAGCGATACGAGCGAGCTGATATTCGCCGACTGTCGAATTCCAAAAGAGAATTTGTTGCCAAAGACCGCGGGACTCAAGAGCCCGCTGACATGCCTCGACTATGCGCGTTACGGCATTGCCTGGGGTGCTGTCGGCGCGGCGATGGCGTGTTATCACGAGGCGCTCGAGTACGCCAAAGAGAGGATTCAGTTCGACAAGCCGATTGCCGGCTACCAGCTCACGCAGCGCAAGTTCACCGATATGGCGACGGAGATCACGTTGAGCCAGCTGATGGCTCTCCAGCTCGGCCGGCTCATGGATGAGGGTAAGGCGGATTCTGCGCGCATCTCGATGGCGAAGCGGAACAACGTCCGCAAGGCGCTCGAGATCGCGCGTGAGGCGAGAACGATTCTGGGTGCGAATGGCATCAGCGGCGAGTACCATAGCATGCGCCATATGTGCAATCTCGAATCGGTCGATACGTATGAAGGCACGTACGATATTCATACGCTGATCGTCGGTCAGTCGCTGACCGGGATATCGGCGATAAGCTAGAAGGGGCTCCAAATGGCTGAGCGATATGTGATTCTGGGTGGCGTGCGCACGCCGTTTGCCGAGTGGGCGGGTGGTAAGACCGGCACCGGCGAGCGGGGTGGAAAGCTCGAGAGCGTGTCCGCGATTGATCTCGGTGCGATCGCCGCACGGGGAGCGCTGGAGCGAACGGGTGTCCCCGCCGATAAGATCGACCATGTCGTGATGGGCAACGCGCTGCAGACGAGCGCCGACGCGTTGTACGGTGCCCGCCACGTGGGGCTCAAGGCTGGAGTGCCACTCGAGGTCCCAGCGCTAACCATCAATCGACAATGTGGTTCGGCGATTCAGGCTGTAGTCGATGGGACGCATATCATCCGCGACGGCGCGTCCTATGTGCTCTGCGGGGGCATGGAGAATATGAGCCAGTCGCCCCATGTCATCCGCGGTAGCCGGACCGGGCTCCGTCTCGGCCACGGGCAGCTCGAGGATTCGCTGTTAGCGGCGCTGCACGATTCGTATTGCGACATGCTGATGGCAAAGACCGCCGAGAAGTTGGCAAACGATCGCGGCATCTCGCGCAAGGACCAGGACGCGTATGCGTTGCGGAGCGTGCAGCGTGGCGAGAAGGCGATCGATACCGGTCGCCTTGCCGAAGAGATCGTGCCCGTCGAGGTCCAGGGCCGCAAGGGACCCATCACCGTGGATACCGATGATCATGTTTTCCGCGGGGCGACGTTGAGGGGGCTCGCCAAACTCAGACCGGCGTTTGGCAAGGATGGCACGGTGACGGCCGGAAACGCGAGCGGAATGGTCGACGGTGCGGGGTGCCTCGTTGTCGCTGACCGTGCGGTGGCCGAAAGGGATGGTTTCGAGCCGCTCGTCGAGGTCGTTGCCTGGCACACGGTCGGTGTACCGCCGGAGACGATGGGCATCGGACCGGTCGACGCCATCCGGGGGGTCCTCGACAAGGCCAAGATGACGCTTGAAGATATCGATCTGTTTGAAATCAACGAGGCCTTTGCCGCTCAGTACCTGGCGGTGGAGAAGGACCTCGGGCTCGATCGAAGTAAGGTCAACCCAAACGGCGGAGCCATCGCGCTGGGTCACCCCCTCGGCGCAACCGGCTCGCGTTTGCTGCTGACCTTGATCATCGAGCTGGGCAAGACGGGAAAGCGTTTCGGTATCGCCAGCGCTTGCATTGGCGGCGGGCAGGGTGTCGCGATGCTTGTCGAGAATATCAATGCGTAGTGTGCTATTTTGTAATTAGTTGCAGTCGTTGTTTGCAGTCGTTTCGAGGTGGAAGTGAGGCATATTTATGCATCGTATAGCCGTAATCCCGGGCGATGGCATCGGACCGGAAGTCACTGACGAGGCGCTCCGCGTCCTTGCGCGTATCCAGGAGCTGGAGGGTCTGGAGTTCGAGATCACCCATTATCCGTTTGGGGCCGATCATTATCTGGAGACCGGTGAGCTGATGCCGGAGAGCGTGTTCAGCGAGTACCGGGACATGGATGCGATTCTGTTGGGTGCCATCGGTGATCCCCGCGTGGAGATCGGGGTGCTCGAGAGGGCTATCGTGGGTGGCGTGCGCTGGAAGCTCGATCTCTACGTCAACCTGCGGCCGATAAAGCTCTATGCCGAGCATCTGACGCCGATCAAAAACAAGAAGCCCGAGGACGTGGATATGGTGTTCGTTCGTGAGAACACCGAAGGACTCTATATGGGCATCGGGGGGCATTTCAAGAAGGGGACACCCGACGAGGTCGCCATACAGGAAATGATCATGACACGCAAGGGTGTCGAGCGAGCGCTTCGCTTCGCGTTCGAACTGACAAGAAAGCGCGCGAAGGACAAGAAGCTCATGCTGGTCGACAAACAGAATGCGCTGCCCGCCCAGGAGATCTGGGCCCGGACCTTCGAGGAGGTCGGGCAGGAGTACCCGGATATCGAGAGAGATCACGCCTACATTGACGCGGCGTGCATGTGGATGGTCAAGAATCCCGAGTGGTTCGATGTCGCCGTTGTGGACAACATGATGGGTGATATTATCACGGATCTCGGCGCGGCGATCCAGGGTGGGATGGGGCTCGCGGCATCGGGCAACATCCACCCCGGTCAGGTCAGCATGTTCGAGCCGATCCACGGGTCGGCGCCGAAACACGCGGGCAAGGGAGTCAGCTGTCCGTACGCGACGATCAGTGCGGTTCAGATGCTCCTCGACCAGCTCAATCTGAAGCCGGCCGCGGAAAGGGTCGATCGGGCGATCGAGCAGACACTGACGTCGGGGCGGGTCCCATCGCTGGCCACGAGTAGCGGTATCAAGACGTCGGAGTACACGGATGTCTTACTGAGTTTTTTGGGTTAATTGGGCTTGACCCGTTTTTTGGCGCCTTCGCACGATCGTGCTCCGATCGGCGCATGGGGGCCGGACAGACGGGCGCCACAACGCGAGAGTGGCGGAATTGGCAGACGCGCTGGATTTAGGATCCAGTGAGGCGACTCATGGGGGTTCGAGTCCCCCCTCTCGCACCAGGAACATTGGGGAGAACGGTTATGGCAGAAGAACTGGCAGGTTCGGGGTCCGCGGAAAGAAAATTTACCGTAAAGGTGGCGGATGGTGGCGCGTGTAAACGTGTGCTCTCGATCGAGATACCCTCGGAGGAGCTCGATAGGGAGAAGGTCGCCGTGACGGCTGAGCTGCAGCGAGACCTAAAGGTACCCGGTTTTCGCAAGGGCAAAGTGCCCCGCAAATATATCGAAAAGAACTACAAAGAGGCAATTCACACGGATGCGGTCCGAAATCTGCTACCAAACGTCTATGAAGGCGCCCTGGTCCGCGAGGGGATAACCCCCATCAGCGAACCGAAGTTTGACAACGTCAAGACCGAGGAAGAGGGCGACACCATTAGTTTCGATGTCACCGTCGAGGTACGGCCCGAGGTCACCATCGGGGGCTATCGTGGGATCAAAGTGAAAGTGCAGAAGAAGGAGATCAAGGACTCTGACGTGAATGGCGCACTCGAGCATCTCCGTGAAAGCATGGCCACGCTCCGTGTCGTGGACCGCGAAGCCCGTGAAGGGGATTTCGTGCTCGTCGACTATGGGCCGCTCCTCGAATCCGGTGAAATCGACAGCAAGCTCTTCGCCACCAACTATCCCGTTGACCTGTCCGGGCAGACCCTCCTCAAGGAGTTCCGCGAGGGGCTTATCGGGTTGAGCACCGGTGAGGACAAGGACATTTTTGTGCAGTATCCCGATGACTTCCCGGAAAAGGAAACGGCCGGCACCAGCAAAACGTTCCGTGTCAAGGTCAAGGAGATCAAGGAGAAGGAGCTTCCCGAGCTCGATGACGAATGGGCGAAGCGCGTTGGGGGCGACAAGTGTTCCACTCTGGAGGACCTCCGCCAACAGATAAGGACCGACCTCACGGAGGAGGAGGACAAAAGGGCCCATCACGAGGCCGAGGAACAGATCATCGACAAGCTGATCGAGAAGAACGCGTTCGAAGTTCCCGATGCCATGGTGAACAACTACCTCCGTTCGATTCTGGATGACGACCGCAAACGGAGACCCAGTGTCCCCGACGAGACCGAGCGCGAGCGCGAAGTCACGGAACAGTTTCACGGCGTCGCTGTACATACTATTAAGAAATACTTTGTTCTGGAAGCGGTCGGGAAGCAGGAGCAGATCGAGGCCCGTACCGAGGATGTTGAAGCCAAGATAGACCAGCTGGCGAACGAGGGACGCCACGAGCCCGAAGAGGTCAAGGTGTACTTCAGGAATCCACAGCGGCGAAGGAACCTCGAGAACGAGCTGCGCGATCGGAAGATTCTGGATTTCCTGCGTGAAAACGCCAATGTAAAGGTCGCATAGCTTTTCGCTTCTGCGGGCATGTCGCAACGACTATATTACAGTGTAGGACCGACCCAAGGGGTGGTCTTACACGCGCCGATTGGAACCCTTCCAGGGCAGGCTGAGGACCCTTCGGGTCGCAGTTCAACCGGGCGCACTCAAGAAAAGAAAGGAAACGAGGGAAAATGTCCTACGTGCCAATACCGTACGTCATCGAACAGACCGGTAGGGTCGAGCGATCCTATGATATCTACTCCCGGCTTCTCAAGGACCGCATCATATTCCTGGGGACGGCAATCGACGATATGGTAGCCAACGTGGTGATCGCCCAGATGCTGTTCCTCGAAGCGGAGGATGCGGAGAGGGACATCTATATCTATATCAACAGCCCCGGAGGCGTGATCTCATCGGGGATGGCGATTTACGACACGCTCCAATATATCGCCCCCGATGTCGCAACGATCTGTATGGGCCAGGCGGCCAGTATGGCGGCCGTGCTCCTGGCGGCGGGTACCGAGGGCAAACGTTCGGTGCTCCCGCACGCGCGAGTCATGATCCACCAGCCTTCAGGCGGTTCTCAGGGCCAGGCGTCGAATATCGAGATCTATACCAAAGAGATCCTGTTGCTGCGCGACAAACTGAATGATGTTTTGGCCCGCCACACCAAGCAATCGGTGAAGAGAATCTCGAAGGACACGGATCGGGATTACTTCATGTCGGCAGAGGAAGCGCTCGAGTATGGACTAGTGGACAACATCTTCAAGCATAGATCAGACATCCCTAGTAAGGACAGCAGCGAGTAATCCTACAGGAGCCGCTATGAAAAAGAAGATCGGAGCTCCTCAGATTCTGCGATGCTCGTTTTGCGGAAGGGGACAGGACGAGGTGACGAAGCTCATCTCGGGACCGTCCGTTTACATCTGCAACGAGTGTATCAAGCTCTGTAAGGATATTCTCGATGACGAGATCTCGGGGCAGAATCTCTTCGACGCGGAAGATTTCCCCAAGCCAAAAGAGATAAAGGAATTCCTCGACCTCTACGTTATTGGTCAGGAGGATGCGAAGGTCATCCTGGCGGTCGCCGTCTACAATCACTACAAGCGGATCATGCACGAGCGGACCGCCGATGATGTCGAGATCGACAAGAGCAACATTCTCATGCTGGGGCCCACGGGCACCGGCAAGACGCTTCTCGCCCAGACACTGGCGAGGTTCCTTCGGGTGCCGTTTGCCATCGTCGACGCGACGACGTTTACCGAGGCCGGTTACGTCGGTGAAGACGTCGAGAACATTCTCCTCAAACTCTACCAGAACGCCGGCTCGTCCGTGGCCGCGACGGAGAAGGGGATCGTATACATCGATGAGCTGGACAAGATCGCGCGAAAAAGCGACAGTCCGTCGATCACACGCGATGTCTCGGGCGAGGGTGTTCAGCAGGCGCTGCTCAAGATGCTCGAGGGCACCGTTTGCAACGTACCCCCGCAGGGTGGCAGAAAGATCCCGCAGCAGAGCTATATCGAGATCAACACCAAGAATATCCTCTTTGTCTGTGGTGGTTCGTTCGAGGGTCTGGACAAGATCATCGAGCAGCGGATTGGTAAGAAGGTCCTGGGATTCGGTGTGGAGAAACGAAGCCGAAAGGACGTCAGCCGCAGCGAAGTCCTCAAACAAATCGTGCCGGACGACCTGACCAAGTTCGGTCTGATACCCGAGCTGGTTGGGCGTATACCGGTTGTCGGGATCCTCAATGATCTCGACGAGGACATCCTGAAGGAGATTCTGGTCCGACCGAAAAACGCGCTCGTCAAACAGTATCAGAAGCTATTCGGCATGGAAGATGTCGAGCTGGCCTTCACGGATGATGCCCTGGCCGCTATCGCGAAGATCGCCCGCAAGCGCGAGACGGGTGCACGGGGGCTCCGATCGGTGATCGAGGACACGATGCTCCACATCATGTATGAGATCCCGTCGAAGCCCAATATCCGCAAGGTTGTCATCACCGGCGACACGATCCTCAAGAACGTCCAACCTGAGATGGTCATTCAGCGCGACCGCCGCGCAAAAGAAGCCTGATTCTCGTTGAAATAGACTCGAGCTGTGGGGGCGATGCTCGCCCTCGGGCGCCGAGCCCTCCCCGCAGCGACTCGCAAGGCACGGAAAGGGCTTGACTGCACCGTGCGTAACCCATTAACTCCAACTAGCAAACTGACTAACGAACCGGCTGAAAGGAACAATGGCAACTGTCGAAAAAGACAATGAAACCCTGGAAATCCCGGGCGTGCTTCCGGTCTTGCCGTTGCGCGACGTCGTGATATTTCCCGGTATGGTGACACCGTTGCTCGTGGGGCGGGCCAAGTCGCTCGTGTCGCTGGACGAGGCGATGAAGAAGGACCGTCTCATGCTCGTCGTCACCCAGCGCGAGATGTCCGTCGATGAGCCCACGCAGAAGGACCTCTACACGATCGGCACGGTTGTCAAGGTTCTTCAGGTTATGCGTCTCGTAGAGGGGACCATGCGGATACTCGTCGAAGGCCTGTCGCGTGGCGAGGTCGAACGCTTCATATCGACAAAGCGGTTGTTGAAGGCGAAGGTGGGTCTTCGTACTTCGAAGCCGACGTCGGGCCGCAAAACCCAGGCGTTGGTCCGGAGCGTCTCGACGCAGTTCACCGAGTACGTTCAGCTCAACAAACGAATCCCCGAAGAGGTGCTCCGCACAGTCATCTCGATCGAGGACTTCGACCGCCTCGCCGATTCCATCGCGGCGCACGTGATCACCAAGATCGAGATCAAACAGCCCATTCTCGAGGCGGTCGACCTCGAAAATCGCTGCAAAATCATCAGCCGTGTGCTCGCCGAGGAACTCGAGATTCTCAAGATCGAGAAGAAGATCGAGGGCGAGGTCAAAAGCCAGGTACAGAAGAATCAGAAGGAATTTTATCTCCACGAGCAGCTGAAAGCGATCCGCAAAGAGCTCGGAGACAGCGCGGTCGATGAGATGTCGGAGCACGACGAGTTCAGGGAGAAGATCGAAAAGGCGGGGATGACACCCGAGGCGTACGAAGTGGCGATGAAGGAGTTCGATCGGCTGGTTCGCATGGCGGCGCTCTCGCCGGAGGCGACGGTGGTCAGAAACTACCTCGATACGCTTATCGCACTGCCGTGGCGTGTTCGGACCGAGGATCACCTCGACATACGCCGGGTCCGCAGACAGCTCGATGCGGATCACTATGGTCTCAAGAAGGTCAAAGAGCGCATCGTGGAATTTCTCGCCGTGCTCAAGTTGTCGCGATCGATCAAAGGTCCTATTCTGTGTCTCGTTGGACCGCCCGGTGTGGGCAAGACGTCCCTCGGCCGATCGATTGCCGATGCGTTGGGGAGACGGTTCATCCGGTTCTCGCTGGGCGGCGTCCGTGATGAGGCCGAGATCCGCGGTCATCGACGCACCTATATCGGTTCGATGCCGGGTCGTATCATCCAGTCACTGATCAAGGCGGAGTGCAAGAACCCAGTGATGCTGCTCGACGAGGTGGACAAGATGGCGAGTGATTTTCGCGGCGATCCGGCGGCCGCGTTGCTCGAGGTGCTCGACCCGGAGCAGAATCACACGTTCAGCGATCACTATCTGGAGGTCGAGTTCGATCTGAGCGAGATCATGTTTATCACAACGGCGAATGTGACCCACACGATTCCACACGCGCTCCAGGACCGTATGGAGACGATTCGTCTTCCCGGCTATCTGGAGACGGAAAAGGTAAAGATTGCCAAGGGCTATCTTCTGCCGAGGATGCTCGATCGTCACGGTCTCAAGAAGAGCAATATCGATGCAAGCGATGCGGCGATTCGCAAGATCATTCAGCTCTACACGCGCGAATCGGGAGTGAGAAATCTCGAGCGTGAACTTTCGCGGGTGCTCAGAAAGGTCGCCGTGAGCATCGCGACGGGGAAGGGGTCATCGGTCGCGTTGTCGACCAAGAATCTTAGCCGCTATCTCGGCATCCCCCACTATACGGAGAAGGAGATATCATCCAAGGAGATGGTGGGAGAGGTGACCGGCCTGGCGTGGACGAGCTCGGGCGGGGATATCCTGAGGATCGAGGTGGGTTTTATGCCCGGCACGGGTAAATTCTCGCTGACCGGACTGCTGGGGGATACGATGAAGGAATCCGCGCAGATCGCACTCAGCTACGCGCGGAGTCTCGCGAGAACCCTGCCGCTCAAGAAGAGCTTCTTCAACGAAATGGATGTCCACATTCACGTGCCCGAAGGCGCGATACCCAAGGATGGCCCCAGTGCCGGGATAGCGATTACGACCGCGCTGGTGTCCAGTTTCTTTGGCATTCCCGTTAAGAAGAACATTGCGATGACGGGCGAGATGACGTTGAATGGCGGAGTTCTGGCGGTCGGCGGACTCAACGAAAAGACGGTAGCTGCACTGCGGGCGGGTGTCAAAGAGGTCATCATCCCCAAGGCGGTCTCGCAGGTTGTCAAGGAGCTGCCAAAAGAGGTGCGGGAAGGGCTCAAGATTCACACCGTTGCCGATATTCGCGATGTTCTCAGGCTTGCCCTCACACGGCCGTTGCCTCGTGCGCCGAGGAAGTCGGCCAAGCGTCCTGCCGAGGTGGGTTTCTTCGAGTACATGGAAGATTCGACAATGGCCCACTAGTTCGTGACGCTGACGCCGAAGGCGCAGCGTTACGTGTGCCGGTTGGAGTTGACGGCCAGAGGCCGCAGCTCAACCGTCACCGGACTGATCAGCCCCAGTGAAGATCAAAGACCTCAAATATATTGGCTCGTACGCGAGCAGCCAGACACTCCCCAAGGCGCTTGGGCCGGAGGTTGTCTTTGTCGGGCGGTCGAACGTGGGCAAGTCGACGCTGATAAACGCGCTCGTTGGGCGGCGCAATATCGCGCGGACCTCCAATAAGCCGGGCAAGACGCGGACGGCGAATTTTTACTCGGTGAACGAGACGTTTTGCTTTGTGGATGTGCCGGGCTACGGTTATGCGAAGGTGTCGAAATCAGAGCGCGCCCGATGGCGCCGCCTGATCGCCGGTTATCTCACGAGTCGCGAACCGCTGGTCGGCGTCGTTCAGCTCCTGGACATTCGTCACGATCCGAGCACCGAGGACCAGAATATCTCGGAGATACTCCACGACGTTGGCAAACCGGTGTGTTTTGTCTTCAACAAGACCGACAAGGTCAAGAAGCGCGAGATCGATTCGCGGATTGTGTCGCACCTCGGTGCGCTGACGACGGATGAACGCGATGGCGTCATTGCGTTCTCCGCGGAGACCGGGGCCGGCAAAAAGGCTGTGTGGGCGTGGATCGAGGCCGTGCTTTCGCTTTGATTCTCCGCTGCAACAGGCTATAATCCCTCCCAAATCGTCTGATTGTTTACCGTGGAGCGCACGCTTTTGTGACAACTCCGGGAACCGACCGTCTTTTACCCAAGAGGATACTCAAGTGGAATCCAAGAAGCTGTTTACCCCCGGTCCGACCCAGGTGCCCGCGCGGGTCCTGGAGACCATGGCACGACCGGTCTTCCATCACCGGACCAAGGAGTTTCGGGCGATCCATCGCGAGGCGCTCGAGGGTCTCCGAGCCGTCTACAAGACGAAGAACCCCGTTCTCATCCTGACGTCGTCCGGCACCGGTGCGATGGAAGCGGCGATGGTCAACCTTACTCACCCGGGCGAAAAGACGCTGGTCAACATCTGCGGCAAGTTCAGCGACCGCTGGCGTGAGTTGGGTCAGGCGTATGGTCTTGACCTCGTCACGCTCGAGGCGAAATGGGGGGATCCCGTCTCACCGGACGAGATGAGGAAGAAGTTCGAGGCCCATCCGGATATCTCGATTGTTTTCACAACGCACTGTGAGACCTCGACGGGCGTTCTCCAGGATGTCAAGACGATGTCGCGTATCGCGCACGACAACGGGGCGCTCATGGTTGTAGACGGCATCACGAGTCTGGGTTCGCAGGTCGTGGAGACGGATGACTGGCGTCTCGATGTGGTGATCGGCGGGTCGCAGAAGGGTTTTATGATGCCGCCGGGGCTCGCATTCTTGTCGGTGTCGGATTCGGCACGCGAACGGATGGAAGGCAACGGCCACCCGGTCTACTACTTCGATCTCCGCAAGGCGCTCCGGTCGTATGAGACGGACGACACGCCGTGGACACCGGCGATGACCCTGGTGATTGCGCTCAACGAGGCGCTGAAGATGATGCGCGAGGAAGGCCTGGAGAATGTGATTCGCCGCCACACTCGCAACGCAAAGGCGGTTCGCCTTGCCGCCAAGGCCCTCGGTCTGAAGCTTCTCGCGTCGATTCCCGCCAATGCGACGACTGCAGTGATTCCGCCGGAAGGGACGGCCAACGATATCCGGTCACACCTCGACAGCGTCTATGGTGTCAAGATCGCCGGCGGCCAGGCTGAGCTCAAAGGCAAGATCCTCCGTCTGGGCCATCTCGGCTACTACTTCGAGACGGACATGTACACAATGATCGCGGCGCTCGAGGCCACACTGTATGATCTCGGGATCAACAAGACGATGGGAAAGGGACTCGAAGCGCTGCTGCATCACTTTCGTGATGAGTAGTCTGGGCGTCGCGTGACATAGTTGCTCCGTTCCCGGTCCGATAAGGCCGTCTGAAGATCAGAGGCCGCTGCGGAAGTCGCGTCAGAACCACGTCACGCGGTGCTCACACTCGACCAACAATGAAGATCGCACTCGTACAACAAACCGCATCGGAAAACCGTGAAGTCAACAGACTGCGCGGGCTCGAGGCTGTGGACAAAGCCGTGCAGCAGGGCGCGCAGGTGGTGTGCTTTGCCGAGCTCGCCTTCGAACGGTTCTATCCGCAGGAGCCCGCGACGGACGACACGCTCGCGCTGGCAGAACCGATTCCGGGGCCGACGACGGAGATGTTTGCCGCCCGCGCATCCGATCTCGGTGTGGTGATCGTTCTTAACATTTTCGAGCGCGACGGAGATCGCACCTACGATGCGTCGCCCGTGATCGGCCACGATGGCCGGTTGCTCGGCGTGACACGCATGGTCCACATCGCCGAGTACGAAGGATTTCATGAGCAGGGCTATTACGCGCCGGGCGATCGCGGGGCGCCGGTCTACAACACGCCGTTTGGACGGATCGGCGTGGCGATATGCTATGATCGCCACTACCCCGAATACATGCGGGCGCTCGCACTGGCCGGGGCGGACGTCGTTGTGGTCCCGCAGGCCGGCGCCGTGGACGAGTGGCCCGACGGTTTGTACGAGGCGGAAATGCAGGTGGCGGCGTTTCAGAACGGGTTCTACACGGCCCTCTGCAATCGTGTGGGTGAGGAGCACAAACTCAACTTCGCCGGCGAGTCGTTTGTTTGCAACCCGGGGGGCGAAGTGATCGCGCGAGCGGGGCAGGGCACCGAAGAGACGCTGATCTGTGATCTCGATATCGACAAGGTCTCGAGTTCACACGCGCGCCGGATGTTCTTCCGCGATCGACGACCGGAGCTCTACCACGGCTGGCTCAAACGCAAATAGGGGGAAAGAGATTGCATAAGGTTCTTCTCACCGACAATATTGCCAGTGAAGCGCTGGATGTTTTTAGTGACTACCCGGATATCGAGGCGGTCACGGTTGGGACTCTCGATAAGGAAGAGCTGGCCAGAATCCTGCCCGAGTATTCCGCAGTTATCGTACGGAGTCCTACCAAGCTCACCAAGGAACTGATCGATGCCGGCACGAATCTCAAGTTCATCGGCCGGGCGGGTGTCGGTGTGGACAACATTGACATCGATGCCGCAACGGCGCGGGGGATTCCAGTAATGAACGCACCGCGCGGCAACATCGTGTCGACGGCGGAACACACGATCGCGCTTCTCATGACTCTGGCCCGCCGCATTCCCCAGGCGGATCGATCGGTCCGTGCGGAGCGGTGGGAGAGAAAAGATCTCAAAGGTGTTGAATTGAGTGGCAAGACGCTGGGTGTGATCGGGCTGGGCCGCGTGGGCCGTGAAGTATCGCAGAGGATGCTGGCGTTTGCGATGAAGGTGATCGCGGTCGATCCCTATGTGACAGCGGAGATCGCCACGGATCTCGGTGTCGAACTCGTCGACATGGACACGTTGCTGCGGGAGAGTGATTTCATCACGGTACACGTTCCGCTGGGAGCGGACACTCGGAGCATCATTTCCAAGCCCGAGATCAACCGGATGCGGGATGGCGTGTTTCTGATCAACTGTGCTCGGGGCGGCGTGATCGACGAGGCGGCCGTCCGCGAAGCGCTCGATTCGGGCAAGGTGGCCGGCGTGGCCATCGATGTCTACGAGAGCGAGCCGCCGGGCGCCCATCCGCTTTTTTCCCATGAGCGATCGGTGTTTACGCCGCATCTTGGGGCGGCCACACGGGATGCGCAGATCCGCGTTGCCGTCGATGCGGCCCGCAATGTCGCCGACGCGCTCTCCAAAGGCGAGATCCGCGATGCGGTAAACGCCCCTAAGGATTAGCGCAATAATCACGCTATAGCTTGACGTATTGCCCATTTAGGAGTATACTATCTGTGATGAATTGTGTGCGTAACAGACTCGGGCGGGGATTGCTCACCGCTTTTGGGGTCGGGGCATTTATGCTCCTTGTGTTTCTTCCGCCACAGGACGTGGTGGGGTCCGAGGATGCGATGAAGACGCTCCCGGCATTCGAGCGCTACCGGTGTGCCTTGTGCCACGTCAATCCGTCTCCCAATGACGAGCATCCAAATCTCAATGATTTTGGCAAAGATTTCTTGGGCAACAACGGAATCTGGGACCACACACTGGCCGTGATGAACTCGGATGGAGACCGCTGTTCGAACGGTGCGGAGATCGGGGATCGTGATGGCGACGGGGAGTTCGATGAGCCGGGTCACCGTGCGTGGGAGAACAGCAACCCGGGCAACCCCTCCGATTGTACGGCCCCGCTCAGCGAAGACACCTGGGGTATCATCAAGCAGATCTTTCGCCAGGAGTTCGAGGAGTACGTGCACGAAGAGCCCGAATGGGAGTATTTTACGCTGTATTTTGGGTCTTGATTTCGCGCCCGGGACCCTGTATAACTACTTGGGCTTGTTGAACGACAACCGCCAACGCGCGGTTGTTTTTATGCCTGCACACGATTGACGCCCGTCACCGGTGGCGCCTGCCACCGCGGCTTTCATTTCAAGGAATAACTCACATGTCGGTTTCATTGATCGTTGGTGGGCAGTGGGGTGATGAGGGCAAGGCCAAGATCATCGACTATCTGGCGCGCGATGCGGATTATGTCGTCCGCTATCAGGGTGGCGCCAACGCCGGCCACACCGTAGTCGCCGATGGCAAGCGGTTCGCGTTTCACCTGGTGCCATCCGGTATTCTCTACCCGGATGTACGCTGCGTGCTGGGAGGGGGAATGGTCATCGACCCGCTGGCGCTCGCCCGGGAAATCGATGAGATCGTCGCGGAAGGGATCAACGTCGACGGGCGCATCGCGATCAGCGAGCAGGCGCACCTGGTGATGCCATACCATATTGCCCTGGACGGCGCCTCGGAGAACAGGCTGGGCGCTCGGGCCATCGGGACCACACGCAAGGGGATTGGCCACACGTATACTGACAAGACGGCCCGCAGGGGCGTTCGGGCGGGTGATTTCCTGAGGACGCGCGGCGATTTCGAGGAGTTGCTGAGGAAGAAGATCCGCGAAAACAATCGGACGATTCGGCAGCTCGGGGGATCGCCGGTACCCGTTACAAAAGCGGTGACCGAATTGCTGCGTGTCAAGAGAAAGCTGGAGCCGCTTATCGCCGATACCCGGGTCCTTTTGTGGGACGCCATCGACAAAAAGAAGAACATCCTTCTAGAGGGGGCCCAGGGGACGTTTCTGGATGTGGATCACGGGACGTATCCTTTCGTGACGTCGAGCAATCCAACGGCTGGGGGAGCGATTGTCGGTACGGGTCTCCCGCCTCAGTCGCTGGTTCGTATTATCGGAATCTTCAAGGCGTACTGCACACGTGTGGGCAATGGTCCGTTTCCGACGGAGGATCTCCACAAGAAGGGCGAGAAGCTCCGCGATTTGGGTAACGAATACGGTACGACGACGGGACGGCCACGGCGTTGCGGCTGGTTCGATGTCGTCGCGGCGCGGACGGCGGTGAAATTGAGCGGGATCACGGAGATCGCCCTGACCAAGCTCGATGTGCTGGATACGTTCGATGAGATCAAGGTGTGCACATCGTATCGCTGCGGCAAGAGCCGTCTCGAGTACTTTCCGAACGATGTGCGTTCGCTCGTGCGGTGCAAGCCGCACTACGAAGTGATGGAGGGATGGAAAGAGAACACGAATAGCGCCGATCGCTCCGAGCTCCCGCGCAAGGCGGCGGCCTATGTCAGCTATTTGGAGGAACTGGTCGGGTGCCGGGTCAACCTCGTCTCAACGGGCCCGGAGCGATCCGCAATGATCAAGCTCTTCGCGGGGCCGTAAGACGCCTCCGCGGCGGTGGCACGGCACATGATGCCGGGTTGACACGTTTTTTCGATCGATCTATCCTGTCAGGGAATTCCACATAATCCCAGAGTCAGGTGAGTCGCTAGCTCATCCGGTAGAGCATCTGCCTTTTAAGCAGGAGGTACGGGGTTCAAGTCCCCGGCGACTCACCAATTTTTGTAGCAACGATTTAGGCGCAAGTCGCCGTGATAACAGCCGCTTAGACAACAGTCTAGGCGGCTTTGTCTTGGCTGCCGGTCCGGGATTGATCCGCCCGGGGAATACATTCGACCTCGATTTGACGCATACGAATGCGGGTGTTCATGTGGTATACTCCCGGGTTCATTCCAGGCCCTTCCCACACCAGTGGTGCCTCGGCGGTACGGGGGCAAGAAGATGCGGAGGATAGGGACTGAGCGCATTGAACAACAATTCCCGACACCTATGAAGCCACCGTTAGAAACCAAGCAAGAAGTCCAATCAAGAACACCCATGTTGCAACGGATCGGTATCTGCGTTGTGATCGTCGCTGCGATTGTCGGTAATGTTGGCGTTGCCATGGGATTGATGGGAACGCAACCATCAAGGAAGACCGCGGCCGCCGCACGCGGCGAGCAAGCGAATCTTCGCCACGAGTATGATGTCTGTGTCTATGGAGGCACCTCAGGGGGTGTGATCGCTGCTTACGCTGCGGCAACGAGAGGGAAGACGGTCGTAATCGTAGAGCCTGGCGCACACCTGGGTGGCATGAGCTCGGGAGGTTTGAGCTACTCGGATGTGGGGAATGAAAACGCCATCACCGGTCTGGCTCTTGATTTCTATGAGAGAGTGGGTCAGAAATACGGTCTCTCAGAACCCGTCTATGCGTTCGAGCCTCATATTGCCGAAGAGGTATTCAGCGAGTACGTACAAGAGGCCGGGATCGATGTCTTCTACAATAGAAGGCTCAAGTCTGTCAGCAAATCGGGAGGCCATATCGAATCAATCACTGCGGAGGATTCCGAGGATCCGTTAGCTTCTACTGACCGGGTCCTTGTCTGCGATATCTACATCGATGCCAGTTACGAAGGGGATCTGATGGGGAACTCAGGAGCGAGTTTTGTCGTCGGGCGGGAATCGAACAATGAGTACAACGAGCTGCTCAATGGTGTCCAGATGAGCCTGGAGCATCAATTCCCCAGTGGTATCGATCCTTACATCATCCCGGGCGATCCTTCATCCGGCCTTCTGCCGGGGATCAACCCCGAACCGATGGCTCCCACAGGATCGAATGACGACAAGGTTCAGGCGTACAACTTCCGGTTGTGTATGACCAAGGATCCAGACAACCGCCTACCCATCCCTGAGCCAGAGAATTATGATCCGCTTGACTACGAGCTTCTTGGGCGCGCTGTGTTGGAAATGGGAACGGTGGACTTGTATGATTTTGCGCGGATCAAACGGATCAAGCCGTGGGTGAAGAACAAATACGACTGGAACAACCGTGGGCCAGTATCTTTCGACTATATCGGCGGAAGCTGGGACTACCCCGAACCGCCGGGAGGGTATGCCCAGAGGGAGCTTATCTGGGAGGCGCACAAGGAGTGGCAACTGGGATTCCTCAAGTTTCTGCGTACCGATCCTCGGATCCCATCGGATGTTCGGAATGAAGTTGCCACGGAGTGGGGTCTTTGTATGGATGAGTTTGTCGATACCGGAGGCTGGCCGCATCAGCTCTATATCAGGGAAGCGCGTCGTATGATGGGTCCCTATGTTATGACGGAGCACAACTGCCGGGGGGATGTAACCGTTTACGACGGCATTGCCCTTGGTTCCTACCAGATGGACTCCCACAACACGCAGCGTGTCGTGGTCGATGGCCAGGTGAGGAACGAAGGCGATGTCCAGGAGTCGTTGAACCTCCAGTATCCAATTTCGTATCGGTCTATCACACCTTACAGGGCGGAGGCGGACAATCTTCTGGTCCCCTGGAGTCTTTCGGCTTCCCATATCGCTTTTGGCTCGATCCGTATGGAGCCGGTGTTCATGGCGTTGGGACAGGCTTCAGGGATTGCAGCGTCGATGGCAATTGATGACGGCCAGGCAGTCCAGGATATCGATGTGGAAGCGCTCCGCGAAGCGCTTGGGTTTGGTGCCTTTCCGACGGGTATTGGTCCGGGCAACCAGCCGCAGATGAGCGTCTATCTAGATAACAACTATCCAAACCCGTTCAATCCATCAACGACGATCCACTTTGGTGTCAAAAAGCAAAGCCATGTCTCGTTGACGATCTACAATGTGGCCGGTCGGCTGGTAAAGACGCTGGTCGACGACGATCGGAAGCCCGCGGGCGAGTACAGGGTGACGTGGGATGGCAGGGATGCCCACGGAAATGCGGTCAGTACGGGCATCTACTTTTACTGCCTGACCGCTGCCGGTACAACACACACAAAAAAGATGCTGCTTCTGAAGTAAACCTCCAGCGTCTCATAGCCGACAGCACGCATACTGCGACCGGTCATATTGATATTGACTGGACAATATGCGCGTGGCTACTCTCGAAACCTGCTCCTGGTGCGAGTTGCGGACGTGCCTCGCAAAACCACCCAACGGACTTACACCCCAGCCAAATGCGTAAGCACTGCGACCCAAGCTGCTCGACGGCGCATATCGTGTGGTTTCCAACAGAGGGGGAGACAGTGGGAAATCTCAAATGCCAGATCGCAGGTGTTGTGGCCGTATCACTGCTTGTGTTCTGCGTGTCGCCGGCGATATCCGGTGAGAGGGATCATGAAGGCGGGTTTTTCTTGAGGCTCGCCGCGGGGGCGGGGCCTGCGGGTACCAAGTTTTCGAACGACACGGGCGACTCTGTAGACTTGTCCGGTCTTGGTGTGGATGTCGAAATCGCGATCGGTGGGGTTATCACACCCAACCTCGCGTTGCACGGTACGCTCTGGGGATGGACGATCGCGGAGCCGGATGCTGAGGTCGTTCTTGGCGGTGGCATCCCGGTGACTGGAAAGCTGCGGGGTGATCTCAGAATCAACGCCGTGGGTATTGGGCTGACGTACTACTTTATGCCGATCAATCTGTACCTGACCGGCTCGGTCGGTTTTGGATCGCTGACCATCGATTTGGAGACTGTTAGCGGTGAGAGCGACACCGGAGTCATTGTGGAGGCCGCTGTTGGCAAGGAATGGTTTGTGAGTAACCGCTGGGGTCTCGGGGTGGCCGTCGGCGTTACGGTTCACTCGATGCCCGATGCGATTGCATCTGAGAAATGGAGTGGCATCAGCATTCCGGTACGCTTCTCGGCGACGTTCAACTAATCCACGTCAGGCGCCGGATGCGCGATACCAGGCATAGTCATCGGATGTAGCCGAGCGAGCGTAGCTTGTCTTCGAGCGATTGCAGCTCGTCAAATGTGAAGCTCTTGTCCGGCGACTGCTCGACGTAGTCATCGATCGTATAGCGTGGCTTCGATGACAGAACCTCGGGGCGGATGATGTCCGTCATCAACTCGCCGTCGAAATTCCCCGCAATGGGCAGATCGAGCAGGTACAGGATCGTCGGCGCAATATCCTGGATATCTTTAACCCCTCCATTGAAACCGTGCCGCGTCTGATTGCCCCGGATGAGATACATCCCGTCGCGAGCGTGGAACCATCCCCCGCCCTCTCCCGTCTCATGGACGACACGGGGGGTCACGATATCCAGATCCGCTCCCTCGACAAAATAATCCGTATAACCGCCGATCACCACCATGTCGGGTGCCACACCCACGGCATTTCCCGGTATCTCCACGAGATCAATCGGCAACGCTCGGTCACCCAGGGCGAGTTGTCGACATTTCTCCTTTAGATAGCCGATGAGGGCCTGGCGCGGCGTCTGTCCGCGGCCGATGTCGATGCCCCGGCGGGCAAGCTCATCGGCGCCGAGCAGCGACTCGTTGAAGTACAAACACCACTGATTGTGGAAGACGAGCGTGCGGTCGTGATTGACGTCACGGGGCGTGTCGAGCAAACCGATCTCCGCAAGATAGTCGTTCAGGCTGATGACATAGTCGTATTTGGCAAAGCCATGATCGGACGCCAGGACGAGCGTGGCATTTTCGGGCAACCGGGCGATCAGACGCTCGAGAAACCGGTCGATCGACTGATAGACGGCGCGTGCGATATCGCCCGTGCCATCGGTGTGATGGGCGTTGTCGGGCGCCTGAAAAACATATAGGAATAGATCCCAGTCGTTATACCCGTAGAAATACGACGCGAAATCGGCCGTCCACTCCGTGCCCTGCGGGATCAGCTCGGGCGTGTGCGTCATCGTGATCAGGTAGTAACCGAACTCGTCCTCGATCTCCCGGGCAAGCGACTCGGGGTAGGTCATCCGCAGATCGGGGTCTGTGGGAAGTCGATGAAGCGGGGTGATAGTGAGCCCCGCATGATCCGATGTGCCGTCATGATCGAGCTGAATGCTGCAGGCGACTCGCGTGGTCACACGTTTGTCGCCTTCCTTCATGCGGTAGTCGATATGAAAGAATGGGGAGAACTCATTCGGTCTGAATGTGACCACCGGGACATCATCGTTCATATTCCAACCCGTCCCTGTGGGAAAGACCTTGAGGGCCACAGTGTCATAAAGGACTTTTCCGTCGTCAGCAGTGTCGTAGAGCACCATGACGAGCGTCGATCGAGTGATCACCCGGATGCCAACCAATCGCGGGGAGCACGACCGGTCATCGAGCGCCGGGTCAAAGGGATCCTCGGTCTCTTCGAGACGGATCGTCCGCTTCGGGTCCATCAGTCGGTATACGATCGGTGTCATCAGACCGGAGACCATGATGCCGTTGACCGGCAGGGAGGGGTAGGTGAGCGGTACGTTCGTTACCGCTACACGTCGCCCGGCACGCGAGGCGATGTCCCACAGGTGGGGGACATCGACGTCCAGTGATGACACGCCGATGAACTCTCGCTGCTCGGCGATCCATTTGCCGAACGTGTAGACGCCGGTGCGCTCGGGCAGAAACCCCGTAAACATCGAGGTCCACGCGGGTGGGCTCATATAGCAGTCGACCGACCGCAGGACCCCCCAGGAGCCCTGGCTCTTAAGACGCTCGAATGTGGGGAGGGAGCCGTCGGCGATCATTGGGTCAACGATGTCCCAGGTGGCGCCGTCCAGACCGATAACGACCACTTTGTGCCGTGAAACCACACCCAGGTCGCGATAATCGGCCATCTTCGCCAGGGTGTGAACCCCGGTCGCCGGTTCGACGGTCTCCTCGGAGCGGGATGATTTCGAGACGAGATACGCGATACCGACGCCCACAACGGTGATAGCAATCAGGCTGGCAACAAGCGTTTGGCTGGTTTTCATGTTCTGAGTGCCCGGCGGGTCAGGATGGGGCGAGCGTAAGTCCGCCGGATGCCCCATACTATCACGGGGACACGAAGTGTGGTATATTGATGTGACGCTGACCCAAAGGTAGCGTTACATATGCCGATCGGGGCAGACGCGCTCCGCGCGCGGCCTGTCCTGGGAGGGCTCAATCGGTATGTAGCCAGCAATCGCCGTGGCTCAGACCGGGAGGCTTGATACGAGACTGTGACGGCACCTCAGGATATCCCCAGATTTACCCATCTCCATGCTCTTTCATCGTACAGTGTCGGCGTGGGTCTTGCCACGCCCGAGGAGCTTTGCGCCCACGCCAAGCGTTCGGGCTACGGCAGCCTTGCGCTCACGGATATCAACGGCACATACGGCTATCTGGAATTCCATCTCGCCGCCAAAAAGCACGGAATAAAACCCATTTATGGTTCTATCGTTTATCACACCTCACTCGTCGATCCCGGGAGCGACCGGTTCCGGATCGTGCTCCTGGCCATCAGCCACGAGGGGCTGCGGAATGTCGCGGCCCTGACCAGTCTGTCCGCGATCGCGCACGAGAGCGGGATTGCGCTCTCGCTCGAGCAATTCCGGGACTACGCCGCGGGTGTTGTTGTCCTGGTCGGGAATGTTCGTAGCGAGGTGGGAGCGAGGGTGCTGGCCGGCGACGACAAGGGCGCCGAAAAGTCGCTGATTACGCTAAAGGACATTTTCACAGATAATATCTATGTCGAGATCCAGGATCACGGCGAGAAGGGGGAAAAGCAGCTCGCCCAGAAGCTGCTCACGCTCGCCGAAGATTCACGGGTCGCGCCGGCGTTCACGCAGGAGATCCACTATACGGGCGCCGAGATGCGCAGGGTCTACGGCCTTCTTACCGGTATTCGCCGCCCGCACGAGAAATCGGATTTCTTCAAAATCGATCAACGCGACGCCGAACGAAGTATGCGCTCAGAGTCGGAGATGCAGCATTTCTTCTCCATCTATCCGCAGGCATACAAGAACGCGTACTACATCAGCGAGAGAATTCCGCTCGACCTCTTCGCGCATGTCGATCATCCCAGCGCGCTCCTAAAACGGCTCGATGATTCGGAACAGTCGTTTCTCGAACGGTGCACCGACGGTTTCCGCAAACGGTATAAAAAACTGACGGAGAGCGAACTCGCGCGATACGAAAGCGTGATTCAGGATGAGGTACGCGAGATCACTCAGGCCGGGTTGATTTCTACGTTCTTGCTGTATCGCAGCATCATCGCGAGGCTTCGGCGGGCGGGTATCACGTTGGGGCCCGCCACCGGCGTGAGTCTGCAGTCACTATGTGCGTACGTTCTGGGAATTACGTCCTACGATCCGTATGTGTACGACGATCGTTTTCATCCAATGCTCGATTCGCGACTGGAGTCGATGACCGAGCTCGAGATCCAGCTGACGAGCGATGCGCGCGAGAACGCAGTCAAGCTGTTGCGCGACATGATTGGCGAGCGGTCTTTTGCGTATGTGCCGGCGGTCGAGCGGATCACACCAACAAGGGCGATTCGCATGGTCTCGGGCGTCGTCGAGATCGGCGAGAACGACATCGAAGAGGTCCTCAAGATCACCTCGCGTCACCCGGGGATACCGATCAAGGAACTCAGCGAGGAGGACCGCAAGCTGGGGTGGCTTTTCAAACGGTCGGCCCCGGTGCGTGAGCTGCTCACGCGGGCCTCACTGCTCGAAGGACTTCCGAGCGGCTTTATTAGATCCAGGCGGAGCGTGGCGTTCTCTGCCGTGCCGCTCACCGACTACTTCGCGCAGTCGATCGATGGGGAAACGGGTGACCTCTTCATCCACGCGGGACGCGAACTGCTGCCCGTCGAGCCCTTCTTAAGGATCGATTTCACGCCGCTCAATGCGCTCAGTGTAGACGAGCGAGTCGAGAAAGAACTGGAGCGCGACGGCGTGTCGTACGAGTGGGAGCGGTTTCCAAGGAGCGACCGTATGGTGTGGCAAGAGATACAAAGCGGTGATACCACCGGCGTGTTTCTCTTCGATGGCCCGATGGTGCAGCAGCAGCGCGAATCGTTCGAGCTGAAGGCCATCGGGGATCTGACGAATCTTCTGGCGCTCCTGCGCTATCGCGGCGATGAGGGCAACCTGGCGGATCGGATCAAGTCGTTTCAGAAGGGCGAGATCTTTTCGGGCTCCGACCCACCGGAGATCCTGCGGATTCTGAGAGGCACACGGGGTCACATCATGTATGACGAGCAACTCCGCGACATCCTCGCCGTTCTGGCGGACACCGATTCGGTAGAGGCGTTGAGCATGCTCCAGGATGCGAGAGCGATCGATCCTGGGACTCTCGCGCGGATGCGCGGGCGGTTTATGAGGGCGATGGCCGATAAGGATGTGCCGGTCGAGTCGGCCGCCACGTGGTTCGAGCGGGTGCTTTTCTACTCGAAACAGACAATACGTCGCGAGCGGGTGCTGGCCGATGCGATCCTCGTCTACAAGATGTTCTATGTGAAGGTGTATCATCCCGGCGTCTTTCACGCCGCGCTTCTCAATAGCAATCTGGAGAACGAGAGCCGACTCCAGAAATACCTCGGGCATCTGGACAACCGTGGCGTTGTCCTGCCGCTGGATGTCAACCATAGCGGGCATCTGTTCGAGAGCGTGGACGGTCAGGTGAGAGTTGGGTTTTGCGCGGTGGCGGGTCTGGACAAGATGGCGATCAACCGGATCATCAAGACGAGGGGCAAGGGTAGATTTCGTTCGATGGATGATTTTGTCAAGAAGACGAGGGGCAAGGGTGTCGATGACGACGCGATTCGAAAGCTGGTTGAAGCCGGGGCGTTCGATGCGATGGGCGAGCGTGACGTGCTCCTGGATTGCATCGAGAAGCCCGCGCCCAAGCGACGGTTCGCCCGGAAACCAAAGCCGAAGGCAGAAGGGCAGATGGAGATACCATTCGATACCGATGAAGACTGACTATGCAGCCAAATTCGAGTCGTTCCGTGGCCGGACGCTCTACGAATCGCTGGACCGCGATAGTCGTGAGTTCATCCGGGATATCGCGTTCGCGCATCGATTGACCTTTCAGGAATTCCGCCAGGTCGTGGAAGCCGAGCGGGATCTCGCAATGTGGGGGGAGGGGAGTGTGAGGGACGTTTGGCAGGTGGATGTATCGGTGGGCCGTGCCGATGGCCCGTCACTCAAGAGACACCTGCTGCTTCGGCTCGCCGACTATCTTGGGAGCCTCAAGGATAGGCCGTCGTACGGGAATGCACACCCGCCGGCGCCGGAGCGACGCGAACGCCGACCGATCGTGACCCAAGCATCGGACAAAGCCGTGTGGGGGATGTGTCCGGTGGCGTCCGACAAAACGGTATGTTGCAACCTGCGGACAATCGATGCGGTCGAAAACTGTGTGTTTGGCTGTAGCTACTGCACAGTCCAGACGTTTTATCAAAACGACATCGTATTCGACAAGGACTTTGCTGAGAAACTGAAGGCAATTGCAGTCGAGCCCGAACGGTTCTATCACTTCGGTACCGGGCAGGCATCGGATTCACTCGCTTTTGGCAACCGTAACGGTGTGCTCGATGCGCTTTGTGAGTTTGCGGCGGATCACTCGAATGTACTTTTGGAGCTCAAGACCAAGTCGGACAACGTCGCGTACTTCGTCGATAGTGATATCCCACAGAACGTTGTCTGCAGCTGGTCGCTGAACACGCCGGTCGTGACATCCAACGAGGAGCATTTCACGGCGAGTTTGAAAGGCCGCCTTCACGCTGCTCGCCGGGTCGCGGACGCGGGCGTCAACGTGGCCTTTCACTTTCACCCGATGGTCTATTACGACGGTTGGGAAGGGGACTACTCGGAAGTGGCCTCAATGGTTCTGGATGCGTTCGAACCCGGCGAGGTCCTGTTTGTGTCCTTCGGATCGGTCACGCTGATCAAACCGGTGCTGAAGAAAATTCGCGAACTCGGTAACCCGACGAAGATGACGCAGATCGATTTTGTGACGGACCCCCATGGCAAGCTGACGTACCCGGATGCGATCAAGATCAAGATGTTCGGATCGCTCCACAGTGCCTTCGAGCCGTGGCGCGGAAAAGTATTCATGTATCTCTGTATGGAGAAGCGAGAGATCTGGGAGGCCGTGTTCGACCGCGTGTACCGCTCCAACGAGGAGTTCGAGAGGGACTTCGGGGTGGCGGCCATGGGCAAGATCGGCGCACCCAGGGCTGGGGTGGCGGAGGCGGGCATCGCCCAGGGCCTTGGGAACGGGCGTTTCCCGCAGGATACCGCGAAACAACGTCCAGACACGGGCTGACCGGGTTCTTTTCTATTTGACTTTCAGGCCCCAGGGGTGATATTTCTTTTCATCTTGCCCAGCTAATCCAATTTGTGCGTCCCCATCGTCTAGTCTGGTCTAGGACACTGCCCTTTCACGGCGGCAACAGGGGTTCAAATCCCCTTGGGGACGCCATT
>CBDVBZ010000018.1:0-38428 GCA_965372355.1 uncultured bacterium
CGAGAGCGAGTCTCCTGGGTGGGTGGGATTACATCGTAACGGCCCCCGCCCGGGGGGATTCTCTTTATCAGGTCGTCGCGCCGACTCTCTGCGATTCTACAAAAAAGAGTGGCATCTGCTGGTCCGTTTTCCTCGTGTCCGCAATAACACCCGATCCATTGGTCTTCTTCGACTCGGCACCCGACAGCGGTTACTCGATAGACAACATCAAGCCAGGCTGTCCTGAACACTTCTCCGTGGCTTATAACAGCGGGGAAGGAAACGATCTCTCGTGGACTCCAGCAGAAGATCCCGACTTCGCCTCCTGCCAGGTTTACCGGGGGACCAATAAAGACTTCACCATCGGTCCGGAGAATCTCGTCCACGCGACAGCCGATGAGCAATGGACCGACACGTCGGGAGGATTGGAGCATCATTACAAAATCACCGCGATGGATGATGCGGGGAACGAGAGCGACCCCGTCTCCCCGACGACGCTAACCGGCGTGGGACATTCCCGGATCCCGGAGCGGTATGCGCTATACCAGAACAAACCGAATCCGTTCAATCCGGCAACGCTCATCCGGTACGACGTGCCGGCGGGGGGCGGACACATCACGCTCGCGGTGTATGACGTCGCCGGCCGCCTGGTGAGAACACTGGTCGATGATGTGCAAACCGCCGGAGAGAAACGCGCCACGTGGGACGGCCGGGACAGCCGGGGTGAGAGTGCAGCCTCCGGTATTTACTTCTACCGGCTGAAGACACCGACGGTTGTCAAGACGCTCAAGATGGCGCTGCTTCGGTAACGTCGTGTAAGGATAACAGGGGGGAATACTACATTCCGGCCACGTTGGCCAGCGAGGCCTGTGCCCATTCGAGGATGTTCTCCACCCCGGGGATGAGTCCCGTCGTCGGGCCAAGACCCAGCCACAGGATCGCCAGAAGCGATATCAGAAGGACGACACGCGTACCGAAATCATCGTGGACGACAAGCGGCATGTCGCTCTTGCGCATGTACATCGCCACAATCACACGCAAATAGTAGTACAACGAAAGCGCGCTGTTGAGCACAGCGATCACCGCAAGCCCCACCATTCCCTGCTCGATGGCCGCGCTAAAGAGATAGTACTTCGCGAAGAAGCCCGCCGTCGGCGGAATCCCGGCAAGCGAGAACATAAAGACCGCCATACAGAGGCCGATGAATGGCTTCTCCAGACCCAGTCCCGCGTAATCCGCTTCTTCGAGTCCGCGCGACATATCACGCTTCTCGAAAGCCCCGATCACCGCAAACGCCCCCATCGTCATAAAGGCGTAGGCGAGTACGTAGAACATGATGGCCGTCGCGGCCTTCGTATTGTCGACGCTCAACGCGGCGATCCCGATCATTATATAGCCGGCATGCGCGATACTCGAGTACGCCAGCATGCGCTTGATGTTGCGCTGCACGAGCGCGACAACATTGCCCAACGTCATGGTCAATATGGCAAGCACCCAGATGATCCCGACCCACTCGTCCTTGTTAACCATGAAACACATATAGAACAACCGCAGGAACGCCCCGAAAGCCGCCGCTTTGACGGCCGTTGCCATAAACGATGTGATCGGGGTCGGCGCGCCCTGATACACATCGGGCGTCCACATGTGAAACGGCACCGACGAGATCTTGAACGCGAGACCCGCGAGGATCAGGGCAACGGCGAGGAGGAATAACGGGTTCGTCGCGAGATCGCGCTCGGCGATCGCGCGCACGATCCCCTCGAAATTCGTGGTCCCACAGATCCCATAGATGAGCGACACGCCATACAGGAAAAACCCGATGGCAAACGCGCCGATCACGAAGTATTTCAACGCCGCTTCGTTCGAGAAGAAATCGCGTCTCCGGAACGCCACGAGCACATAGACCGAGAGACTCATCAACTCGATTCCCAGAAAGACAGATATCAGATCATACGCCGAGGCGAGAACAACCATTCCCATCGTGGAGAAGAAGAGCATCGAGAAAAACTCTCCCTTTCCCAACCCGAAACGTCCCAAGTAGTTGGAGGAGATCAACACCGTGCCCAGCGCGCAGATCGTCACGACCGCGGTAAAGAACAGGGCAAAGCGATCGACGATCAGCATACCCCCCAGGATCGGCTCGCTGTCGAAACTCCACAGCTTGACGACGTAACCGAGAACAAGCAGATAGAGAACAATGGCAAAGAAACGCTGAAGCCTGCCCGCCGTCCGGGTCAGAGCGCCCGAGAGCATGAATCCGAGACCACCGACGAGCATGACCAGCATCGGCGACAGCTGAAAAACGACGTCCATGTTGACGGTCGGCATCATTTTGCACCGCCCCCGGTCCCTCTCGGTCTCGACGACACATCATAGTGTGACTCCGTGACGTCTGTGCCGTCTACGTCGTCCGCGACATCCCGCTCGAGCGCTTCGTCCGCCCCGTCTTTGTCGGGCACATCGCCGACGGCGTGCGCGCCTGTCCCGACGGAATTCTCCTCGGACCCCAGATCGATCCATCCGCGCTGTTCCCTGTCCTGATCCAGCGTCGCCTGGGCTGCCTTGATCTCACTGATGAACTTGTTCACCGCAGGTTCCATACGGCTCAAGAACGGACTGGGGTAGACACCCATAAAGAAGATCAGTGCGATGATCGGAGCGAACACGGCCATCTCACGCGTCGTGAGGTCCTTTAACCCCTCGTTGGCCGCGTGTTTGATCGGGCCAAAGAACACGCGCTGCAACATCCACAACATGTAAATCGCGCCCAACACCACACCCGTGGCCGCCACGATTCCGTACAACGGTTTGGCCGCAAAAGCCCCGAGAAGAATCAGAAACTCTCCCACAAACCCGTTGGTGAGCGGTAAACCGATCGATGACAGCGTCACGATCATAAAGACCACGGCATACTTCGGCATCGATTTCGTCAACCCGCCAAAATCATCGATCATCCGTGTGTGGCGCCGCTCATAGATCACGCCCACGAGAAGGAACAAAGCGCCCGTGGAGATGCCGTGGTTGAGCATCTGATAGATAGCGCCTTCCACCGCCTGCGTGTTTAGCACAAAGATCCCCAACATCACGAACCCCAGGTGCGACACTGACGAGTATGCGACGAGCTTTTTGACATCCTGCTGAACCATCGCCACGAGTGCGCCATAGACGATGCCGATAAGGGCCAGCCCCACCATCAACGGGAACGCCCGCATCGCGGCCTCGGGAAACATCGGCATGGCAAAACGCAGAAAACCATAGCCACCCATTTTGAGGAGAACACCGGCAAGGATGACACTGGCCGCCGTCGGCGCCTCGACGTGCGCGTCGGGAAGCCATGTGTGAAACGGAAACATCGGGACCTTGATGGCAAACGACACCGCGAACGCAAGAAACACCAGCCACTGCTGCGCCGATGTCAGCTGCACGCCAACGAGGCTCGCGAGCTCGAACGTCAGGATACCGGTCTGCTGCTTGTTGGCGTAGACGAGAAACAGAATCGCAACCAGCATGAGCAGCGACCCGACCATCGTGTAGATAAAGAACTTGACCGTCGCGTAGATCTTTCTCTCGCCACCCCACATACCGATGAGGAAGTACATCGGGATGAGCATCATCTCCCAAAAGACGTAGAAGAGAAACAGATCCAGGGCAACAAAGGCGCCGATCATTGCCGTCTCGAGAAGCAGCATGCAAATGTGAAACTCTTTGACGCGCTTGGTGACCGCCCTGAACGCGCTCAGCACCGTGATCGGCATCATCAGGGTCACGAGCATCACCAGCCAGAGACTCAGCCCGTCGATCCCGACCTTGTACGAAACCCCCAGCGAGGGGAACCACGGCGCGTGCTTGACAAACTGCATTTCGGCATTTGACTCGAATCCCACCAGGACCTTGACCGACAAAAAGAAGACAACGGCGGTCAGCACGACGGTAAACGCGCGGATCACTCCATCCCGCTTCGGAAAAGCGAGAAGCGCAATGGCGCCAAACAACGGCAAGAAAATGACAAGACTCAAAAGATCCAACGTAAACCCCTACCCTACGAGTTTGTATACGAGATAGAGAACTCCCAACAAAAAGAACAGTGCGTACGTGCGAACGAGACCGGTTTGGAGGAGCCGGACCGTCGAGCCAAACAACCTCGCGATGGCCCCAACCGCGTTGACGGTACCGTCGATGATCCAGACATCGACCACCTTGAAGAGCAGCGACTCGGAGATCCGGTAACCCGGTCTTACCAGCGAAGCCTCGTACGCCTCATCCACAAAATACTTGTTATACACCAACCGGTAGAGACCGGCGGCCGACTCTGCCATTCTCTTCGGGATGAGCGGAGCCTTGATATACAACCGATGAGCGACGAATATGCCGATCAACCCGACCAGCACCGACAGCATCATCAGAACAACCTCGAGCGTGTGCGAACCATGCGCCGCCTCGCCGTGACCGGCCGCTTCGGCACCGTGACCCGCAGCGACAGCCGCGATATCGTGCGGCAACGGTCCGAGCGACGGCTCGAGAAAATGGTGAAAGTGATTCACTCCACCAAGGACGGCGGGGATCCCGACAAGACCGGCCAAAACCGAACCCGCCGCCAGGATAATGAGCGGCACCGTCATGATCGCGGGTGACTCGTGCAGATGGTGCGCCGCCTCATCCGAATAGCGTCTCTCGCCGAAGAACGTCAGAAACACAGCGCGAAAGACATAGAACGCCGTTATACCGGCCCCCACAAAGAGAACCGCCCACAGGACACCGGAGAGCCAGGATGGCCCGACGTGCGATGTAAACACGCTCCACAGAATCTCGTCCTTCGAGAAGAATGCGGCGAGAGGTGGGAGACCGGCAATGGTCAGGGAGGCGATAACAAACGTCGCCATCGTAATCTTCATCTTCTTGCCCAGGGCGCCCATCTTGAACATGTCCTGCTCGCCGCTCATCGCGTGAATCACCGACCCGGACCCTAGAAACAGACACGCCTTAAAAAACGCGTGGGTCATCAGATGGAAGATGCCCGCTGAAAACGCACCGACACCCACCGCGACGAACATGTAGCCCAGCTGGCTGACCGTTGAATAGGCGAGGACTTTCTTGATGTCCTTCTGGCATATGCCAATCGTCGCGGCAAACAGCGCGGTCAACGCGCCGACCGTGGCCACGACTGCCATCGCCACCGGGCTTTCCAGATAGAGAAAGGAGAGTCTCGCAACCATATAGACGCCCGCCGTCACCATCGTGGCCGCGTGGATCAGGGCGCTGACCGGCGTCGGGCCCGCCATGGCGTCGGGCAGCCAGACATGCAGCGGGATCTGCGCCGATTTGCCCGTGGCACCGACAAAGAACAGGAGACAGGTGGCCGTTGCCGTCGCGGCAAACGCTTCCGGATGCTCGCTGACCAGCGCGCGGAGACTGAGGAAATCCAGCGTCGGATGATCGATGCTCCTCGTCGCCATATATAGGAGGAAGATGCCCAGCAGAAACCCGAAATCACCGATACGGTTGACGATAAAGGCCTTCTTGCCCGCAGCCGCTTTCAGGAGGTCCTTGTACCAGAACCCGATCAGCAGATACGAACAGAGACCGACCCCCTCCCAACCGACAAAGAGCAGCAAGAGGTTCTTGCCCATCACGAGCATCAGCATCGAGAACATAAAGAGGTTGAGATAGGCGAAGTATCTTGCATAACCGTCATCCTTCGCCATGTACCCAACGGAGTAGAAATGGATGATCGTACCCACCCCAGTCACCACCAGCACCATGACAATGGATAGCGAATCGAGGAGCAGGGCGAACTCGATGTGCAGATCACCCGCAACGATCCAGGGAAAAAACGTCTGTGTCACAATCCGGTGCTCCGGAGCCACCCCGAGCATGTGCAGGAAGACAACGGCGCCCACGACAAACGACGTCAGCGGCGCCAGACAGCCGATAAACGCTACGAGCTTCTCGCTGGCGTTGCCCTCGCGCGTCGAGTAGAAGACGGCCAGCTTGCCGTTTATGATTGCTCCGAGCAGTGGCGCAATCGGTATCAACCAGATGTAGTTCTCCATAACCCCGTCAGTCCCTCAACAGCCTGATGTCGTCGGCCTGAACCGTCGAGCGGTTCCGGAAAAGCATCACGAGTATGGCCAGCCCGATGGCCGCCTCAGCGGCGGCCAGTGCCATGACGAAAAACGCAACGACATGCCCATCCATGTTCTGCGTGTAGCGAGCAAACGTGATGAACGAGAGGTTTACCCCATTCAGCATCAGCTCGACAGACATGAAGATCACGATGAGGTTTCTTCGGAACAGCACGCCGAAGACCCCGATAAAGAACAAGATCGCGCTGAGCGCCATATAATGATGGATCGTAACCACGCTAGATCACTTTCTTCGCAAGCAACACAACGCCGACAACCGCAACCAGCAACAACACCGAAATGATCTCAAATGCGTACAGATAGTTGCCCAGCATCAACCTGCCGACCTGCTCGATGCTGCCAAACCCAGACGGCAGCGGTCCTGCCTCGTGCGGCAGGGTCCTCAGAACGCGGAGAAACCCAACAAGACCGGCGCCGGTCGCGACCAGCAGGACGAGTGTCTTGAACTTGCCCGCCGGCGGCTCTTTGAGCTCCTCGTCTGTGAGGTTGAGCAGCATGATTGTGAAAATGATGAGCACCATGATCGCGCCCGCATAGAGAAGTATCTGCAGGATGAAGACAAACTCCGCGTGCAGCATCGCGAAAAGCCCCGCAAGCGCTGCCATGCTCAAAACCAGCGCGAAGGCCCCGCTGAGTGGGTTTCTGCGTGTCACCATCGTCACCGCGCCCAACACCGCGATCCCCGCAAGAATATAAAAAGCAACTAGTTCCATGCCTGTCTAAAGAGGCCTTTCTAAGCCCCAAACCGATCGATCAAAAGGATGACCAAACCGGTGAGGAAAATATTCAAGAACGCGAGCGGAATCAGATTCTTCCAGCCCAGGCGCATGATCTGATCGTAACGGAACCTGGGAAGCGTCCAACGCACCCAGATGAACACCCAACAGAAAAACAACATCTTTATCATGAACATGGCAATCTGTGCGATGAGCGTCACCGTCGCCCTGCCCCACTCCGGGAGCTCCATCGACCAGAAGAAGAAGAGCAGCGCCGCATGGACGATAAAGGAGACCATCGACATGCTGAAGAGGATCTTGCCCTCCTGGTTGCGCAGGTCGCCTTTGGGCCATGTGCCGCACATGCGCTTGTCATAAACAAGAAACAGAATCGCCCCGACAAAAGACCCGACGAGCCCCAGCAACAACAGGACCTTCAAAACCATGGGGGCGTTCGCGATCAGTCTGTCCGTGGGAAGATACGGGATCTGCCAACCGCCAAAATAAAGCGTTGCGATCATAGCGGATGCCAGAACGATCGCGACGTACTCGCCCATATAGAACAGCGCAAAGCGTATACCACTGTACTCGACGTGGTATCCGGCGACGATCTCCGACTCTCCCTCGGCAACATCGAAGGGGTTGCGGTTTGTCTCGGCAAACACCGCGGTCAGAAAGAGCACAAACCCCAGGGGCTGGACGAACACGCCCCACCGCGGCAGAAACCCAAAGATGAGGTCGCCCTGTCCGCGGACGATCTCGTTGAGCTGGACCGAGCCGAAGATCATAAAGATTCCGACGATCGACAGACCCAACGGGATCTCATAGCTCACCATATGCGCGGTCGACCTCAGCCCGCCAAGCAGCGCGAACTTGTTGTTGGAGGACCAGCCGGCGAGCACGATACCGTACACATTGAGCGATGTGATCGCGAGGATAAAAAGGATACCAGCGTTCAGGGTTGTCACCTGCATCGGGATATCCCAGCGCCCGAACCGCAAGTTGTCCGCCCAGGGAATGACGGCGAACGCAAATAGTATGAATGTGATACCGAGGAACGGCGCGATCATGAAATACCACTTGTTGGCCTGCGCCGGTATCATGATCTCCTTGAAGAGGAGCTTCGCGACATCCGAGATATTATGGATGAGCCCGGCCAGCCTCACGCCAAGAATGGCAGCGCGGTTGGGTCCCGTGCGCTCCTGTATAAAGGCAGCGCCCTTGCGCTCGAACCAGATCAGCACCGGAATGCACATCAGCGCCACTATCCAGATAAACGCGGCTTTTCCAAATCCAATCAGGTAGTAATCCATCTTCCCTTGGTCGTCTTGTTTGAGACGCCTTCCCCCAGTGGACTACACGGTCTGTGCTGCGAGGCGCACCCCCGCCGGCCCAACGGCATTCAGATTAATGGCGGAGAACGCCCCTTCGTCTTCGCCGATCGCCGATCTTACGCCCGCGATGGTGCCAATTCGATCCTCACCCGTGGCCAGTGAGATCAGCTCCGTAAAAACTTCCCACGGGGCGGTGCGATCCCACAGATTGTCGAGAGCGGGGTTGAGCTGCTGCACATGTCCCTCAAAGTTGACTATCAAACCTTCTTTTTCGGCGAATGTCAATCCGGGCAGGAGCACACTCGCCGCTTCCGTGATGCTGCTTTCACACGACGCCATAACCGCCGTTTTCGCGAACTTCGCAAAAAAGCCACTGAGCGTCTCGTCGATCCCGTAATCAAACCCGACCGCAAAGAGCAACGCCCCGTCCGGAACATCGATCGAAGGTGCTCCTTCTCGGAAATCCGCCAGCGTCAGACCCAAGAGCTCCGCCCCTTTGACATTGGGATGGCGGTCGGCGCGCCGCAGCAGGGCATCCTCGGCGCCATCGGGCACGTGGCGCGCAACGCGAAACTCGGATCTTGGCCGTGCGGCGGCGAGCTTTTTGAGGAGATACATCTCCTCGACCGTACACGTGGCACTGGCAACAATGACGAGCGGCTTATCTTTCGCCTTGTCGTTCTCCGAGATTCCCAACACCTTGCAAATCTCCCGTATCGCACTTTCCGGCAATGCGTCGAACTTCTCGCCGTTGCGGCTCACGGAAGCGTTCTTGACCCGGTCCGTGTTCACGAACTTATAGTTCAGACGGCCCTCATCGCACATCCAGTAACCGTTGACGTGCGGGTTGTGGCGCGGCCGAAGCCGGTGCACCGTTTGCTCCCTGGAATCGATCTCGATTGAACACCCTCTGGCGCATGTCGTGCAAACCGACGGTGTGCGCTTGAGAAACCAGGTCGGTATCGAGAACCGAAAGTCCTTGCTCGTCAACGCCCCCACGGGACAAAGATCCACCGTGTTGAGTGAGTACGCATCGTCGACCGGCTTACCGGGAAACGGTGTCAGACGGGCCTCGTGCCCGCGACCGGCGATATAGAGCTGCTCGTTACCCGCCCACTCGCGCAGAAAACGGACGCAGCGGTCACAGAGGACACAGCGTTCCTGATCGAGCACGAGCGTCGGGCCGATGTCGATGGCTTTTTTCTTTTTGAAACGCGTGAAAGGCTGGCGGCTGTCCTTCTGGTCGTGCTTCATGTAGTAGTTCTGGAGCGTGCACTCGCCCGCCTTGTCACAGATGGGACAGTCCAGCGGGTGGTTGAGAAGGAGAAACTCCTCGACCGCAGCCCTGGCCCGTTTGACGGCATCGCTATCGGTCACGACGTTGAGCCCGTCGGTCACCGGCTGATTGCACGATATCCCCAGCCTGGAGCCACGATCGGTCACATACTCGACCTGACACATACGACAGTTGCCATCGGGGCCGAGACCGGGGTGATAACAGAAATGCGGGATCTCGCACCCCAGCTCGTTGAGCGTGTCGATGAGCCAGCCTCCGCCCTCGACTTCGTATTCCTTGCCATCGACTGTGATTTTCACACTCATACTCAGATCCCCCCGTATCAGCCGGCAGCCCTTTGGCCGTCGGCAGCGCTGTACGGGCAGCGTTTTTCCCGAATATGTTGATCGAACTCGTCTCTGTATTTCTCGATATACGCGGGGACGGGCATCCCGACCGAATCGCAGAGCACGCAAACCGTGGCGCCGACCATGAGCGGACAAGTATCGAGGATCCTCTGGAGGTCTTCCTCCGTCCCCTCCCCGCTCTCGATCTTGTCCACGAGCTGCGCGACAAAGTACGTACCTTCCCGGCACTGCGGGCACTGCCCGCACGACTCGTGCGAATAGAACCGCGTCACGACCTTTAGCGCCTTGACGATGCAGTCATCCTCACTAAGCACCATGATCGCGCCCGATCCTAGCATCGATCCCGCCGCCGCGAGCGCTTCGTAGTCGAGCGTCGTGTTGCGCGCCTCTTCGGCGGTGAGGATCGTCGATGACGATCCGCCCGGGATCACGCCCTTGAGTGCCCGTCCACCCCGCACACCCCCCGTGCTGCTCTCAATAAATTCCCACAGATTGACACCAAACTCGCCCTCGTAGACACCGGGGCGCTCCACCGATCCGCTGATCGAAAACAGCATCGTACCCTTGCTCTTCTCCGTCCCGAGGGCCGCGTAGGCCTCCCAACCCTCGTTCATGATGTACGGCAGCGCGGAAAGTGTCTCGACATTATTGACAACGGTCGGACACCCAAACAGCCCGATGACCGCGGGAAACGGTGGTTTGGCTCTCGGCTGGCCCTTCTTGCCTTCGAGTGATTCGATCAGACCTGTTTCCTCGCCGCAGATATACGCGCCGGCGCCTCTGTGAACATAGAAATCGAGATCGAAACCCGAGCCGAGGATGTTCTTGCCGAGGTATCCCCTTTCGTACGCCTCATCGATGGCCGCCTGGAGCACTCGTATCGGCGTCACGTACTCGCCCCGGACGTAGACATATGCCGTATGAATCCCCACGGCGTAACAGCAGGTGATCACACCCTCGATCATCCTGTGTGGATCGAGCTGCATGATCTTGCGGTCCTTGAATGTGCCCGGCTCGCCCTCATCGGCGTTGACACAGAGATACTTGGGCTTGTCCGTGTTCTTGGGTACAAAGCCCCACTTCATACCCGCCGAAAAACCCGCCCCGCCGCGTCCACGGAGCCCGGACTTCTTGACGTACTCGATGACGTCGTCCGGCTTCATGTCGAAGGTCTTCTTTAACGACTGGTACCCGCCCAGGCTCTCGTAGTTGGCGAGCTTGAAGGCTTCCAGTTTGTCGAAGTTTATGCTGATCGTTTTCTTCACGGTGTCAACGGTTCCTCTTCGAGCGTTTGCCCGGCCTTGCATTTCTCGATGATCTCGTCCACTTTCTCGGGTGTCAGACGCTCGCAATAAACGTCGTTCACACGCATCACCGGCGCCGTCCCGCACGCCCCCAGACACTCGACCTCTTCGAGGCTAAAGAGCCCGTCCTCGGTTTTCTCGCCCGGTTTGATCCCAAGCCGTTCGTGGATGCGATCGCGGATTTCCTCACATCCGCACAACGTACAGCTCAGCGTGCGGCAGACCTGCAGGTGATACTGGCCGGGGGGACGCTTGTGGTACATCGTATAGAAGTGAGCGATGGAGTAGACGTGGACCGGCGAGAGCTCGAGACGGTCGGCGATGTACTCGTATATCTCGCTCGTCAGATACCCGTTCTGGTCCTGGCACAGCCACAACGTGGGCAGAAGCGCCGCCATCTTGTTCGGGTATTTCGCGAGCGTCGCCTGAAAGATCTTCTCGTTCCCGTCGGTAAACGAAAATTCCGGCTTCGCCTGTGCTTCGGTAGTCTCGTCCAACGCCCTTCCCTTCGTGCTCTCATCTTGCCGGCGATGCGCTCCGCGACTAACGGTCTAGCTCACCCGCAATGATATTGAGCCCAGCGAGTATGGCGACAATGTCAGCCACCATATGGCCCTCGACCAGGAATTTCAACCCGTTCATCAAATAGAAGCACGGGGGCCTGCATTTGATCCGGTATGGATTGGATCCGCCGTCACTGATGATATAGAAACCCAACTCGCCATTCGGCGTCTCGCTGGCATCATAGATTTCGCCGGGAGGCGGCTTGATGCCCTCGATGACCAGTTTGAAATGGTTGATCAGGGCCTCCATCGAGTTGTGGACGTCATCCTTTGGCGGGAGCATGATGTTTTTGTCATCGATATTGATCGGCCCACCCGGCAACATCTTCAGCGCCTGCTCGACGATGCGAAGGCTCTGCCACATCTCCTCTACACGGCACATGATGCGATCGTAAGTATCACCCCGCGTACCCACCGGTACGTCAAAATCAAACTCGTCGTAGTGATAGTACGGCCGCTTCTTTCTCAAATCGTGTGCAACACCCGTGGCGCGCAGGCACGGCCCGGTAAAACCGTAGCTAATCGCGTCCTCAGGGCTGATCGCCCCGACATCCTTTGTGCGGTCGAGAAAGATGCGGTTGCGCTTGATAAGCCCCGTCACATCCTTGATCGCCTTCGGGATCTCCTTCATCGTCGCTTTGACCTTGTCCTCGAACCCGTCCGGGAGATCCCATGCGAGACCTCCGATTCGCAGATAACTATAGGTCAGCCGGGCGCCGGTCAATGCTTCGAGCAGATCGTTCATCTTCTCGCGGGCATTAAAGAAATACCAGAAGTTGGTCAACGCACCGATGTCGACGAGATTGGCGCCGACGCAGATCATGTGATCCATGATGCGCTGGATCTCGCAGATGATCACGCGGATGAACTCGGTGCGCGGCGTGATCTGGACACCGAGCATCCGTTCCATCGCCTTGCAGTAGCCGACGTTGTTGGAGAGTCCGCTGCAGTAGTTCAGCCGGTCGGTGTACGGGATGACCTGGTTGTAGTGCTTGATTTCGACGATCTTTTCGAAGCCGCGGTGCAGATAGCCGATCTCGACGGCCGCCTTCTCGATGCGTTCGCCATCCAGCTTGCAGAAGACGCGAAACGCACCGTGGGTTGCCGGATGCGTAGGGCCAATGTTGATATACATCGGCTCGGTATCGAGGTCTTCGAGCGACGTCTCGTCAACCTCACCGGCGCGATGAATCAGCTCTTCTTCGGTGAGATCCAGTCTGCCCTTGTCGTCCGCCATGATCAGCCTTGGTTATTCCCTCTCCATATCGGGCATCAGATCCGACACCCCGCTCGCCCACTGCCCCTTCATGATCGGGTAGTCCTTGCGCAGCGCATGGCCTTCGAACTGGCGGTGCGTCAGAATACGAACGAGATTGGGGTGCCCCTCGAACCTGAAACCGAACATGTCGTACGCCTCACGCTCAGCCCAGTTTGCCGACTCCCAGATATCCGTCACCGAAGACATGTTCATATCGTCCTCCGGCACGTATACTTTGACGCGCACCCGCAGATCTTTTGATATGGAATAGAGATTATAGACAACGAGGAAACGCTCGGCGTGCTCGACGTTTAGCAGGTCGACACCGGCGATATCCGCCAGAAGATCGAAACCCTGCGTTCGCAGGTCTTTGAGGACATCGTGACTCTGCTTGCGGTCGACAACGAGTACGAGGTCGCCGTAGGAGTCTTCGTCTCTCTGGATCGCCCCTGGCAGGCGCTCTTTGATACCGTCGACAATCGGCCGCAGCTGTGCAAGTTCGTTCGTGGACATTTCTCTACTTCGTCGGGCTCTTGTCTATTTTTTCCTGGAGTTTCACGATCGCGTCGAAAATCGCATCGGGACGCGGAGGGCACCCCGGGATAAAGACATCGACGGGAATGATCTGGTCGATTCCCTGTATGGTCGCGTAGTTGTCGTAGAACCCACCCGAGGACGCACAGGCGCCCATCGATATGACCCATTTGGGCTCTACCATTTGCTCGTAGATCCGCCGTAGCACCGGCCCCATCTTGTAGTTGATCGTCCCCGCAACGATCATCATGTCCGACTGCCGCGGGGAGAACCTCACTATCTCGGCCCCAAAACGCGAGATATCGAAGTGGCTCGACACGGCCCCCATAAACTCGATCGCGCAGCATGCCGTACCGAACGGCAGTGGCCACAACGAGTTCTTCCGCCCCCACTTGACGATCGCATCGGCCCGCGTGGTGATCACGCCGGTCTCTTGTGTGGTCATGGTTGTGCCCTTTACTCCCACTCCAGCGCTCCTTTTTTCCACACGTACACCAGGCCAAGCAGAAGTATCAAAAGAAAGATCGACATCTCAATAAACCCGAACACCCCAAGCTCGCGAAACACAACCGCCCAGGGGAAAATGAATATCGTTTCAACATCGAATATAAGAAAAAGCAGCGCGACAAGAAAGAACTTCACCGAGAACCGTTTGCGCGGTTGGTCAACCGGTTCCACACCGCACTCAAACGGCATGCCCTTTGTCGTAGTGGGTCGGCTTGGAGCAAGCATTCGCGCGATCGCGACCAGTAGTAGCGGTATGCCGATAGATAGCAAGAGCAGAAAAAGCAGCGATGCATACTTGGCGGCGAGAGGCATGGGTTTTTTTCAAAAAAGTCTAGGGGTTTACCGCTCCACTGGACCCGCGGAGCGGGCTTGTGCAGTTTTTCACGTTATAGCTTTTGAAGACGTTACCCGCAAATGGCGGGGGTGTCAAGCGCCTTCCCGCAGTCGGTTACCCACCGTCGGGCGGGCGAAAACCCTCGATTTTGCACGAAGTTCGGTGATAGAATAGCCGCCGGGCCGCACCCATCCTCCACAACGGTTGACCAATGTCTTATTCTCGAAAACTCGGCATCTTTGCCAAAATCCCCGTGCCGGGGAACGTCAAGACCCGCCTCGTCCCCCCCCTGTCGGGCGAGGACGCGTGTTTGCTCTATACGGCCTTTCTGAGCGATCTGTTTGCGCGTCTGGAGAAGCTCAAGAAGCTTCTCATAACCGTGTTCTATACGGGAGGGGACGACCCCTCAGCCCTCCGGACGCTCGCACCCGACCGCTTCCGTTTTGTCGTCCAGGAGGGACGGGATCTGGGTGAGCGGTTGGGGAACGGGTTTGAACACCTTCTTCGGGATGATGGCAGCACGGCGGTAATGATCGGTTCGGACAGCCCGGATATTCCATTGACGTTTGTCAAACGCGCCTTTCTAAAGCTGAAACACAAGGATGTCGCGCTGGGGCCTGCCTCCGACGGCGGTTACTATTTGATCGGGGTCAAAAAGGCTCATCCCGAGCTGTTCTCGGGCCCCACGTGGGGCACGAGCACCGTTTTCGAGCAGACCCTCGAGATCATTCGTGACAGAGGCTTGAGCTGCTCGCTCCTGCCACTGTGGTACGACGTGGATGACACACACACACTGGCCCTTCTGCGAAGCATGCTCCTGGGTCGACAAATCGAGCGCGGCGACCGGCTGCGCCACACCGAACGCGCGATGCGGGAGATTCTCTCGCGCAACTCCGCAAGGCGCTAAGATGGCCCGTCATGTTTTTCCCTCTCAAGGATATCAACCCTACCGAGCGTTTCCCTTTCGTCACGATCGGTCTCATCGTCATCAATGCCGTCGTCTACTTGTACGAAGTCTCGCTGGGGCCACAGTTGAGCGCTTTCATCACATCCTGGGGCACCGTCCCCTACGAGATCGCGAACGCGGTTGATGTCGTCGGTCGTGATCCGAATGCTCCCATCGTTCATACCAAGACACCGGTCGTGCCCTATGTGACGTTGTTGTCATCGATGTTTATTCACGGCGGTTTCTGGCATCTGTTCGGCAACATGCTCTACCTGTGGATCTTCGGCAACAACATCGAGGACCTGATGGGGCCACTCAAGTTCCTTGCGTTCTATCTTATCTGTGGGTTGCTCGCATCGCTCACTCATGTCCTCATCCAACCCAACTCGACGATTCCTACGGTAGGCGCCAGCGGTGCGGTGTCAGGGGTGTTGGGCGCGTATCTGATCGTCTATCCCCACGCCCGTGTGCTGACATTGGTTTTCCTTCTGTTCTTCATCCGCTTGATGCTAATACCGGCCGGCGTGCTGCTTGCATTCTGGTTTATCTTCAATGCCTTTAGTGGCGTCGCCTCGCTGGGACTCAAAGGCGGCGGTGTCGCGTGGTTCGCACACGTCGGAGGGTTTCTGGCAGGTATTGTTCTTCTCAAACTCATGACCGGCCGCCGTCGCCCTCGGTGAGGGAGGGGCATGGCGAGCGTCCGAACGGACATTACGACCGAGCACTCCAATTGAACCATTGGCGCGAGGGAGTCATGAAGTGAGGGCGTTCGCCATGCCCCATGCGAGGGTCAGCGCGCGGCGCCATCGAGGTGGCCGACGTCGTTGAGCGCATCGATGCGCGGCCTCCCCATCGGGAATATCACCCTGGTAATCGAAGCGTTGTGGATCTTGAAGCGCCACATGTCGTCGAGCTTCAACCCAAGAAGGCTGGTCAGATACGTGCAAATTACGCCGCCGTGTGCAAAGATGACAATCCCGGCATCATCATGCCGGCCCCGGAGGAGCTCGATCTCCTTCGTCGCCCGGGAGCGAAACGAGCGCAGGGTCTCCCCGCCTTTGATACGGACCTTCGACGGCTGCTGGAACCACATCGCTGTCTCTTTGGGTAGTCGTCTCTTTAGAACAGCTGCTTCGACGCCTTCCCATTCCCCGAGATTAATCTCGCGGAGGTTGGGCCGCGCCTCGATGTGCAGCCGGTGACCCAGCGCAATATGGGCCGTGTCCATCGCGCGGGTTGCCGTACTCGAGTAGGCGACATCGATCTTCTCCGAATCGAGTCTCCCTCGCAGCCACGCCGATTGTTCCCGACCCAGATCGCTCAGGTCGCAATCCTGAAAACCCTGGATGATACCATCCCGGTTCCATACCGATTCGCCATGGCGTATGAGTAGTAGTCGCTGCATAGACGTCTATCATACCATAACACCACGGCGGTTCGCAGAGGCCGAATCGTCTGCGTCCGTGGGCGGGCGGGCAGCGCCTCAAGACCGCCACCATTCGGCGCGATACGTTGCAATCCGGAGCCACGTTGTGCTAAAATTGCTCCGCGGCCGAGGTCTATGACAAAAAAGGCAGACCTCGGAGCGCCGGACACCCATTGAGCGCCAGGGAGGGTTTGTGGACAAGCGACGATTGAACAGAATCTATGGTGGCGCGGCGATCGCACTGCTGATGATCGCGGTGTTCTTCCCGGCCATGAGCTGGGGGCACCCGGCATATGAGGTGGTCGACGCGATTTGGTACCATCTTGGGGGGAAAGAGGCCTACGAGAAGTGCCGTTATCTCGAGTTCGTATGGACATATGAGCATGAGGGGGATGTGAAGGCGACCCGATCGCATACGTGGGACCGCTATGAGGGCGACTACGTTCTCGAGTTCACCGATTCGAAGACCCACGACACATACAAGGTGTATTTCAACGTCAACTCCAGGAAAGGCGTTGCGTTCAAGAACGGCGCCGCGGTTGGCGAGGACGAGACCGCCCAGGTGCTGGAGCGCGCGTACTCCATGTTCATCAACGACACGTACTGGTTGCTCCTGCCAACGAAGCTCAACGACCCGGGAGTCCGCCTCCAGTTCATCGGACACGCGCGCAAGGCGGGCGAACGCGATATTGAAGAACCCTCCGCCCCGAGTTGGATCGACGTAACGGATGAGGAGGCGGTACGAGAGCACAACGAGCGGGTCAAGCAGGGGTCCGGGATAGAAGACCCGCAGAGTTTGCTCATCGTCCTTCATCTCTGGTTCTCCAAGAAGGTGGGTCTGACGCCCGGAGACGAGTACTGGCTCTACGTAACGCATGATGGAGCCGTCGTCGGCTGGCGCTACGTCCTCGAGGGCGGGGATGAGGGTGAATGGGTGTGGACGGAAGAGACGGACTGCGGGATGGGGATCACCCTGCCGACGAAGAGGAACTCGGCGGACGGAAGCGGAGTCGTTGTCTTCCCCAACGTGACGTTCAGCGAAACAATGGATCGCGGCGTCTTCGAGCCGTCCCCCGGAGGCTAGGCATACGTCACGGGTGACCGATATTCCGACCAACTATTCCTGCGTGCCGTTGTAATACAAACAGAACCCGGCACAAAGGAAGGAAGGGTATTCGAGATGCGACCCAAGGTATCTTCGGTAGTCATGCCGTTGCTGGCCGTGGCAGCGTTGCTCGCCTACGCGCCGATGCAAGAGCCTTCTCCCAGGCAAGCCCTTGCAGAAACACCGTTTGCATTGATTTTGAATTGCCACGGTGACGTTGTGGTGCACCGCGGCGGCTCGCCGATCAAGGCGACCTTGGGGTTTCAGCTCAACGAGGATGATCTCATCGAGGTCGCGGATGGGGCTTCAATCGAGATCGCTTTCGACACCGGTCTCATCCAACTTCTGGAGGGCCCGAGCAAGATCACGGTGAGACCTCCGAAGACGAGGCAAACCGATCAGGCGCAGCTGCCCGATCAGGGCATCCAGATCGTCCAGAATTTTATCAAGTTGAAGGACGCCGAAGGGGCAAGCTCGGTCGCCAGGCTGCGTGGGGGCAACAAGGCCACAGAGATCCGGGCGGAATCCCCCACTCACACGACGATTCGCGATGGGTACCCGACGTTCCGGTGGATCGCCACCGAGCCGGCAGCGGACTTGAAGCTGACCCTTTATAATGAAGAGGGGATCCAGTGGGAAGCAGATGTCACGGGAGCGACAGACGTTGCCTACCCCGCGGACGCACCCGCGCTGGAGGCCGGCGTATCCTACTCGTGGATTGTTGAGACAGCGGATCCTCTGCAATTCCCGCCACTTAGAAGTGCGATGGCCTATTTCGAGGTCCTCCCTCAGGATCAGGCGAAGGCACTCGAAACCTCGCTGGGCAAGCTGGGCCGTGAGGCGATGACAAGTGAATCGTCCTATCATCTCGTTCGCGCCAGCCTGTTTTACAACTATGGACTGGTAGCCGACGCAATAGACGAAACGCGAGAAGCGGTCGCTGCGGACGAGGACAATACCACTCTGCAGTCGATTCTGGCACACCTCTACGTCCAGGTCGGTCTGACGCACGAGGCGATCCAGGAGTACGATCGCCTGCTCAAGAAACGATAAACTTGCCTCGCACGGTCGTTATCCCGTAACCTGAGGTATGGCTCCAGAGACCATCGCAGGTTACGAAATCGAGGGTGAGCTCGGCCGTGGCGGGATGGGTGTTGTTTACACCGCCCTCGACACGACACTCCAACGCCGCGTAGCTCTCAAAGTCATCCATTCACAGACAATTAGCCCCGAGAACAAAGAGCGGTTTCTCCGCGAGGCCCGGGCGTGCTCGGCAATCAATCACCCGAACATCGTGACCGTGTACGCCGCCGGTGAGGACGATCAGGGGCGTCCCTATCTGGCCATGGAGTTCCTCGAGGGTCGCACGATGCGGGAAGTCATCGATGAGGGTCCAGTGCCCTGGGAGCAGGCCACCTCATGGGCGATCGATCTTCTCGATGCTCTCAACCGGCTCCACAGTGAGGCGATCATCCATCGAGACCTCAAACCCGAGAACATATTTGTCACGACCGAGGGACGAGTCAAGCTGATGGACTTTGGCATCGCTCACATGAGCTCGGCACGCACGTTGACGCAGGCCGGCCAATCGCTGGGTACGGCTCACTACATGTCTCCCGAGCAGGCAGCGGCCAGGAAGGTGGATACGCGTAGCGATATCTTCTCGTTTGCCACGGTGCTCTACGAGATACTCGCCAGCCGGCTGCCCTTCGAAGGAGAGCACCCGATGGCAGTGCTGTACTCGATCACCAACAGCCCGCCCGCGCCGCTTGCGGGCGGTGATGTCGACATCCCGCCGGAGCTCGAGGAGGTCGTAAAGAAGGCGCTGGAGAAAAACCCGGATGACCGATACGCCAGCGCCGATGAGTTCAAGGCGGTGCTGCAGGGGCTTACCGGCGACGGAGAGACCGTTGTCAGGACCTCGTCGAAACGCCTCATCATTACCATCGCGGCGATCGGCGTCCTCATCGCGGCGGCCTTGATCACCGGCCAGCTCATTACGGGTGGCGACGGCGAGGCCCCGCGTGACAAGGCCATTGCGCTCCACGACCTTGGCGTGACCGCCGAGGGCGAGGAAGACTACGAGCAGGCAAAGGCCCATTATCGCGATGCGGTCCGTGCCGATCCAACCTTTCCACTGTCGTGGAACAACCTGGGCATGATCGCTCTCGTGGTTGACAGAGACCCCGCATCGGCTGACTCGCTGTATCGGCAGGCAATCAAGGCCGACCCGAACAACAAAAACGCTTTGCTCAACCTGGGTTCGCTGCGTTGGGACATGGGTGATTTCGACGCTGCGGAATCATACATTGCGGCCTCTGTCGAAAGCGACTCGACATTCGTCAGAGGTTACAACGACCTCGCGGCGCTGCTCCTTGAGCGTGACCGGGCCGAAGAGGCTTTGACCGTTCTCTGGCTGGGTCTCGAGCGCCGTCCCGACAACCCGATTCTCCTGAAGAAGCTCGGCGAGGTGCAGATGGATCTGGATCAGAAGGAAGAAGCACTGCAGAGCTGGAAGACCGCTCTCAACGAGGCGGCAAAACTCTACCGGGACGAACGGCTGGCCGCCGCCATCGACACGGACAAGGACGAACTCCAGAGGGTCGCCGCCGCGGTCCACGCCCTCATGGCTCAGTGGTATGAGGAAACCGGCGATACGGACGATGCCATCAACCACTGGAAGCAGGCGGCCACCTCCAAAGAGTACGAGGACAAGGCGGCCCGGGCTCTGCAGCGACTCGGCTCGCAATAGAATCTCCCGCAACGGCTCTTATGAGAAAGGCCGCCCCGACAAACGGGACGGCCTTGACTACTACCGCAAAGCACCTCCAGTTTTTACTTGAGCATCACCATCTTCTTCGTGGCTGTATGTCTGCCGGCCTGGATACGGTAGAAATAGACACCGCTGGCGACGGACCGTCCGTTGGCATCTTTGCCATCCCACGTCACGTCGTAATGATCGGCTCTGCGTCTATCGTTGACCAGCGTGCGCACGTGGCGCCCGGCCACGTCATAAACCACGAGCTTGACCGGACTATCCTCGGGCACGGTAAACCGGATGATGGTCGTCGGGTTGAACGGGTTTGGCGCGTTTTGTTCGAGAGCAAACCTTGCCGCATAGACGAACGTGTACGGGCCGAATGTCTCGCCGGCCCGCCCCTTGCTGATCCCTTGCAGCTTGTAGTAGTAGGTCTCGTTCAAGTGGACGTTTCCGTCATCGAACTGATAGACCGTCCCCTCGCCGCGCGCTGCCACGACACTGGTCGTGATGCGCTCGTACCCGCTATCCTCCTGCTGAGAGCGCAGGATGTGAAATCCACCGATGCCGTTCTCGGCAGCCGTGGTCCAATGGATCCGGGCTGCCCGCTTCTCGTTGGTGATCTGCACATCGGCAAGTGCCACAGCCGGCGGTGCGCCAATGGTGAAGATTTCCCGACTCAACCCCGAACCGATTTCTCTTTGATTTTTGTACAGAATCACAATCACGCGGCACGCCGTGAAGTGACCCTGAGGTGTCGTCCAGGAAACCGAACCCGTGTCGGGGACCCTGCCGGCAATCAGATACCAGTCATCCCCGTCATTCGGGGTCCAGAAGACATCCACCGCGTCTGCCAGCACGCCTGGAGGCGACTCCCACATGATGTCGATTGTCTGTCCGGTGGCGAGCGGCGAGCCTGCCTTCGGTGATACCACCCGGAACGCGCGCGTCTCTACCGTATCGCGGCCGGCGAACATGCGACCGCGCACGTATCCCGTGATCACCAGCGGCACCTCCGCGCCCTGCGGGACACCATACTGGAGATCCAGACGGTCGAATTTCACGTGGAGCTCATCGACGCCATTCCCATCCTTGTCCATGATCTCCGTTTCACCCTCCAGGGCCCATATGCCACTGGATTCGCCGTTTTCGTCCGCGCCGAGCAGCCTCACCGTGGCGATATCGATATCCGGCGGATAGTAGGCTTTCGGCTCGAGGGGCAACTCGATCGTCGCCTCGATGTATCGGAAGGCGGTCGACTTTATGCTGAGGCCGTCTCCACCGTCGGGAACCGGGTTCCAGATCGTGACCGCTCGCGGTTCGACATGGACGATAGCCGGCAGGGTCCCCATATCGGGCCCGAGCACCGTGATCGTCTTATCGCCCGGGTTGCTGACCAGGACCGTTCCCGACCCGGTCGGGTCAAAGACGACAAACGCCGGGTCCTCACCGGCATCGATCACGGCAACGATCGTCAGTTCGATCGCCGTCTCGGGGACGTCGACGACGCTGATGCCGCCCGTAAAATCGAGCGAGAGAACGAGGATCTCGTCGCTGATCTCCTGAACCGCCCAGACCTGTGCACCGTCCGGTGTGATCGAGAGGCTGCGGGTCTGCTGAGTACCTCCGCCGCCGAATGTACCGATCACCTGGTTCTCGGTCGGACTCTCCGCAACAATATCGTAAACAAGGATCTGGCCCAGGACCGTCAACGCGACGAGCTTGGTCCCGTCGGGTGTGATCGAGAGGCTGCGGGTCGCCGTATTGCCCGTGCCGATGTTGCCGATGACACCGTAATCGACCGCGTTCAAGATCTGAATATCGCCGTCGCCACCGACAAAGAGTCTCGTCCCATCCGGCGTAATACTGACGCTACGGACGGTCCCCTGGTTGCCCGTGCCGATGTTGCCGATGACGGCATGGAATGTTTCACTGTTCCAGTCGGTATCGACGATACTCAGATCGTTCGTGCCGGCGTTGGCCACAAAGAGGATGTCGCCGTCGGGGTGTATGGCAAGATCGAGCGGATACGTACCCACGCCGAGATCGTCGATCCGGGTCTCGAAATCGTCCGACGCCGGATGGATATCGATAATCGAAACGGTCGCCGAGCCGTTGTTTGCGACATAGGCAAACTTGCCATCCGGCGAGATCACGATCGCCACCGGGTCGATGCCAACGGGAATCGCATCGCCGGAGGAGAGATTCTCGATATCGATCTTGACTACGACATTCTCACCCGTCGCATAGGCACGACTGCCATCCGGTGTGATCCCGATGCTTCGCGTGGGCTGGTTGCCCGTGCCGATGTTGCCAATCACCTCATCGGCGGCCTCTTCCGCCGGTTGCAGAACGATAAAGTCGATTATCCCGGGCGAGCCGCCGCCGGCAACCTGCACCTCAACCGGACCGGTGACGGCACCCAGCGGGACGTTGACGTTGAGAAAATCATTGCCTGCCGCCGTGATGACGGCCGGGACGCTTGGGTTGAACGTGACGGTGTTCTGCGTCGGATCCGGATTGATCCCCACACCCGATATGACGATCGGCACCCCCTCCAACCCGCTTGGCGGGTCGACCGAGTTGAGCGAAAGCGGCGGGGGTGGTTCTGCAACGAACGTTGTCGTTATCGGTCCCGTCAGGGGGCCCGACGCCTCCTGCAACGCCGCTCCCAACACATCCGTGATGATGTCCGTCATCTCGATCGTATACGTCCTGCCAAAACCGAGTGGCATCACCGGCGTCATCGACACCTTGCGATCCCCACCGGCGAATCCGTACGTCACGGGAACGACCATCGGGCCATCGAACAATGTAAACGAGCCCGGGCCAATCGAGACAGGATCAACGGCGCGTCTAAAGGTCGCCTGAATATTCGTCGTGATGGCCACATTCGGCTCGGCATCGGGCGGCGCCACTGTCAGCACGACGAGCGGCAGTGTCTCCGGGTCCGCCTCGGCATCCGCCGTAAACGTCACCGGTGAACCGTTCAGACCCATCGCGGTCGCCGTCACCGTATGAACCCCGACGCCGATATCAGGTCCCAGAATCCAGTGGATCGATGCCGTCCCGTCATCTCCGGTCAGCACCGTCTGTTGCGCCGTTCCTGTGGTCGCAAAGAAGCCGCCACCGGCCGTTACGGTAAACGTCACGGCGACGCCCGTTGCGGGTGTGCCCAGACCGGTGTCTGTCGCCTCGACCCGGATCGGAAACGCCAGCGTCTGGTTTGCGATACCGCTTTGTCCGTCGCCGCTCTCGAGCGCGAGGTTCTGCGATTGCGCAAAGTCTTGCACGAACGCGGAGTCGCGAAAGGCCGACACGCTGTAGAAGTTCGATGCGTCGGGTGTGTAGGCAAAGTCCATCCGTGTCAGGTGATGAAAGACATCGCCCGCAATTTCGATGAGCGACAAGTTGATCGGGTCGGAGATGTCAAAGTAATAGAAGCCGCTACTTCGGACGTTGACGACCGCCCGGTCGCCGACGGGTGACACGCGAACGTGCTCGAACGTCGGACTTCCCCCACCCACAATGCCGATCGTCCCCAACGCGACTGGATTGGCCGGATCGCTTGTGTCGAACGCGCGAAGCGTGCGGTTCGTTACGCCGATGATCTGCGACGTCAACACGATACAGACATTACCATCCGGTGCAAAGGACATCGACAGCGGGGCCTCGAACGGGACCGTACCCGCCACGACCGCATTACCGACGACGGTCTCGGTCACCATGTCCACAACAAGAATACCCTCGGTCACGCCCTCGTCTTGTACGGCCAGATAGACGTATCTCCCCGCCGGGTGAAATGCCATCTCGTTTACATTGCCATTCGTCCCCGCGGCACCCGCCAGCCCAATCGAGTTCGTGATCTGGTAGAGCTGTGGTGAGCTCTCTTCGATATCCACGACGTGAACACTCGTGAGCCCCGGATCCGAAACGAGCAATCTCCGACCATCGGGGTGCATCGCCAACCGCGAAACCGCCGTCACACCCAATGTTGAAAGATCCACGATTCCGATCACGTTCTTGAAATTCGTGCTAAAACGATCAGAGTTGACGACCACGATATCGAGCCCGCCCCCCTGTAGCACGATGGTCCGTTTGCCATCGGGTGTGATGACCACATCGTCCACACCCGTGAACGGCGCGACCAAGGCCTCATCGAAGAACTGGTTGAACGTTCCGCTTGCAGGGTCGGTATCAAGAAAATAGATCGTGTCCGCATCACCGCCAACCACGGCAAAATCACCTGTCGGTGAGATGGCGAGCGCGGGGTTGAGCCCGGGCGCTCCAACAGGCTGCGCGCCCCCGGACAACCGAATCCCACCCGCTGGCGTCGCATCGAGCACGGTGAAAAAAACCGCGTTCGAGAACATCTGGGGTCCGACCGCGTTGGTGCCAACAACCTTCACCGCACCACTGGCAGCCCCGACCGGAACGGTGACAACGATCGTGCTGTCGGTCAAAACATCCGGTGCCACGAGCACGCCGTCGAAGTCAACTTCCACCGTCTCATCCTCGGCAAAACCGGAGCCGGCAAGGACCAGCCAGCTACCGACGGGCGCCGCAAGCGGCACCACCGTATCGAGTGTTGGCCCCGCACCGATCGCCACCGCGTTGAGCGTCTCATCCTCCTCCGACGTTGCAAACGCATACAGCCCGTCGGAACCGATTTCCGCGGCGGTCGGATTGACACCCAGCGCCGCGTTGTTCACGACCTGGAGAAACGTCCGGCTTTCCGCGCGAAGATCGATCACGGTGAATATATTGAGCTCCCGGTTGACGCAGAACAGAAACGTCCCATCCGGCGTCACAACCGGTTGCCTGAGCGACCCACCGGTCGTAACGGTCGTCAGCTTCGTGAACGAGACGAGCGAGACCACGTCCACGGTGCCCCCCGCATCGGTGACATACGCGATATCGCCCTGCGGATTGGCCGTAACTCCTCTGGGATTAAACCCGACCGAGACATCGGCGACGAGCGCATCACTGGCCAGATCGAATACGAGGAGCTTGCCCGTGCCGCTCAAAGCCAGGAGGTACTGCCCGCCCGCAGTCGCGAGCTCTCCCCGCAGGTTCGGGTCGGCGTCGATAAAACCGACTTGTGTTTCGAACGTCACGGTGTTCGCCTGATTCAGATCCCAGATCGTGATCTGACCGAGATCCGTCGGGATAAACGCACGCCGGCCACCGGGCTCAATCAGCAACCCGAGCGGCTCACCGTGCGGTATGTCAATCTCGACATCGATGTCGATGGGTGTCTCGTCCGTGTTGATCCGGTAGAGCTTGCGCTCTATGCTGCTGATCGCGTAGACGCGGTTGCCCAGCGGTGTCACATCGATATCATCCAGACCACTCTCCGTCGTCACCTCGACGCTATTGAGAAAGGTCGACAGGTTTGCATCCGTCTCCACGACTGAGAATCCATCGGTCGTCGCAACAAACGCCCGCATGGCATCTGGCAAAAGCGTCACCGCGCGTGGCAGAGCACCCACATCGGAGTCGCCGGCATCGGAGGCTCTCGACACGCCCCCCGGGTCGAGAACGGTGAACGGCAGCTCATTGCTTTCCGTTACCTGAACGAGATTCTCTACCTTCACCAGCCCGCTCGTGGCGCTTTCAGGGACCTCGATGACGAGCTGTACCGCCGTAGCCGACGTCACTGATGCCACGACACCGTCAAACGTCACGACGTTCTGTGCGATGTCAGGCTCGAACCCCGAGCCGTCGATCGTGACCACGGCTCCGACGGCACCGCTCGGTGGCTCGAGCGATGTAATAAAAACATCGGGCTGAGGTTCGGTCTCGAAGTGACTGACAAACTCAGCGGCGAGCGGGTTGTTGAACTGGTCCGTGATTCCCGTCGTGACCGTCAGCTTGTAGACGGCGTCAAATGACAGATTCCCACCGGGCAGTATTGTAAGCAGCGAATCATCCAGGCTGGCGAATCCCCCGAGGCCTACCGACTCATGCGTCGTCGTGTCCTCGAGCGCGATACTGCCCGATGTCGAGTTCAGGTCTATCGACTCGCTGAACTTGATCAGAATCGCCGACCCGATGGGCACACCCGTCTCCTCATCTGCCGGCGATACCGTTGTCACCATCGGGGGTGTCATATCGACATTCGTAATGATGTCGATGTTGAGCACCTGGGTATTCGCTATCACGGGGATCAGATCCCGGTCATTCGCGTCGTCCGAATCGGAATCCGGGAAGTTCCACCACTCGGGCACAAAGTCGACCAGCGGTATGGAAGCCACCAGCGGGTTGATGTTGCGCGGCCGGATGTAGTTGATCGTCGATGTGCTGTCGATCGGGTGGCAGGCGACGTAGTAGTCGCCGTCGGGGAGACCGACAAAGATAAAGCTGCCGTCCTCGCGCGTGATCGCGCACCCAGACGTATCACCGTCCGCCGCGTCGACCGCAAACACGATGCCCGCAACGATCGGCTGGCCCGTATAGCCATCGATGATCGTACCACCCAGCTGACTCGCCACCGCGATCTCGGCCGGGTCCCCATAGTGCATAAAGACGGTCAATGAGTCTTCGGTCTCCAGCGTTTCCGCTTCGGGGTGCAGCACATACGCCATGGTCGAGGTCTCGACGATCGAGTGCGAGATACCCAACCCATGACCCGCTTCGTGTACCGCCACACCCAGAATCCGTGGGCCGGAGCCGGCGCTCGCCGTGCTAAACCCGATTGAGCTGTTGAAAATCATATCGAAATCATAGAGCTGCCCTTCACGAAAGGGGCTTCCGTTGTAGAACGTTGGCTCGATGAAGGACGTGGCGATACCTACGGCCAGCACACCCGGCGGAAAGGCGAAGTCCGGATCGTTGAACGTCACCAGGTTGACCTGATCCAACGCCCGTGCATCATTCTGGGCGACCTGGCCGCCGAACGTATACTCGGCATCGCTCCCCGCGACCGCGTTCCACGTGCTCATTCCGTTTTGCACTTCCGTAAACTCGCTCCCGTCACCGATGCCGGGACAGCCGCTCTGGCTGATCACGTATTCGATCGGGAAATCGGGTCGCAACCAGTACTCGAGCCGACGGTTGTCCGCGGTGAGATCGATACACCCGTCGCCGTCCATATCGTACGGCGCCGCGTTTACGCTCGGGCACAGATCGTCGACATCGCGGACACCATCGCCGTCGCTGTCGAGACAGATCGGCGAGACCCCGCCCGATGTCAAAATGATATCTCCCGACGGCCACCCCACCGCCTGGATGTAGCCCGAAGGATGGGGCTCGACTCTAAGCGGATCGTCGATCTGGATACAGTCGTCACACGTCCACTGCACGAGCACCCTGTGAAGTCCAACCGGGCCGCTTTGTGCATCCTGCGGAATCGCCCATGCCATCGATATCCCGACATCCGAGCGCCCGATGCTCACTGCGGGCAAATCGAAATCACTGATGAATGTCATGATCGCAGGGTAGTGGATCTTATACTCGATTCCGCTGATAAGAGACCCGAGATCCTCTGCTGCGACGTACAGTGTGTCCAGAAAAGCTCCCGGGCATTGCGCATCCGGCTCCATGAACAACGAATCGAAATAGACGACCACCCGGCCGGCCTCGGCAAGCGGATCGATGTAGATCACTGACCTTGCCGTGTTGTTCGTCTCGTTGGTCTCGGCAATCGTATCGAACTCATCGAGAATCACACCCATGTACCCGGCACCCAGTGGTGTCTCGAACGGCAGTTTGGCCGTTGTAAATGTCACATCCATCTCAGCGCCGGCCGCAAGGCCACCGGTGACGGTTTGTCGGCTGACATAGAGATCATCCGTCGTGATCGCCATATCCATGGAATGATAGAGACCCACGACGATGTCGGTAGCGATGTCGGATGAACCCGCGTTTTCTATCCTGAGGCTGACGCTGCCGACGATGTCTTCCTGAGGCTGGGCCCCATCGTCTGTGCTGAACGACACGACCCGGAGGTCCTGATCGACCGCCACCTCCGAGCACATCGAGAACTCCGATGTGTTGCCGCCGGGGTCGGTCGCCGTGGCCGTGACGTAGAAACCCGTCGTTGCCGGCTCAGACATCGTTGTAACGAAGTTGGCAACACCGGATCCATCGGTCGTCACCGACTGATAACCGAGATAGGTCTCGCCTTCACCGTTTCCCGACCCATCACAGACTTCATTCCAGAAGAACTCGAGACGGAAGTCGGTGTTCGGCGTGCTGTTGAGCGACCCGATGATGATCGTATAGGACACGTTGTCTGTCAGAATGTCCGTGATAACCGGGTAGTTCTGCAGATCATTCGCGCCCGAATCGCCATCACCCGCATCGTTTGCCGTAACGCCGTACGCTCCGAGATCGATCCCCAATTCACTGTTGGAGTGGATCGAATTGAGAAGTATCGCGTTCCCATTCCCCGAGGCGACCCGAACCCCCCGACCGTTACCCGCAATGACATTGGCCGCGTCGGCGGCCGTGCCACCGATTGTGTTGTTGAACCCTCCGTGGATATTAACACCCACGTTATTGCCGAGGACGCCTGTGCCACCACTGGCATCGGTCCCAATGAGGTTCCCAACAACCACATTGTTGTCCGCGTTCACGCTCACTCCTAAGATGCCTACACCCTGACCATCGTTGCCCGAAATGAGGTTACCGGCGCCGGGGGCGGTCCCCCCGACGGTGTTGCCGGACGCACCGTTCAGATACACTCCAACAGCCGTGTGCCCCAAATCGAGGAAGCCGGTCACGTCGGTACCAATCCGGTTGCCTTCGATGACGACACCGGACGAACCCGTATGGATGTTAATTCCGATCGCCTCGCCCGATATGAGGTTGCCAGCACCCGGAGCGCTCCCGCCGATCGTCGCGGTCGCGCCGCCGTTGAGACCGATGGCGTTGCCGCTGCCCCCAAATGCAGCCGTACCCGCCGGGTTGGTGCCGATGAAGTTGCCCTGAATGACGACACCCGTCGACGATAAGGAAACGACAATCTCGTTGTTGTTGGCTGCAATGACGTTTCGCGCAGCCGCGTCTGTGCCACCGATGGTGACGTCGGTAGCATACTGGATGTAAACGCCGCTGCCCCCCGTGTTGCCGGCCGCCGAGCCGGAGGCATCGAGTCCGACAAAGCAGCCTTCGATATCGGTGTTGTGGTTTTGCAGATAGATCCCCAGGCCGTCGAAGTTTGCGACCGCGAGCCCTCTGACCGTGGACCCACCCGTGCCGCCGACAAAGTTCAGACCGTTAAAACTGCCACCCCCGCCATTCAGCTCGATCAGGATGACGGCATCTGATCCTCCCGAGAAACCGGCAATGGTGTTCGGGCTCGCATTCGGTTCGGTGTAGCCATCGATGATGACCGCGTCGTTGATATTCGGCAGTGAGGAGAGCAGCGTGATCACATGTGGCCCGCCGCCGGGGATGTTGAAATGAATCCGGTCCAGCCCGGCACTGGCATTCGCCTGTGTGATCGCATCACGGAGCGACCCCGCGCCGCTATCGTTGGTGTTCGTGACCTCGATGGCGGCAACGGGAGAACCACACGGACAACTCCCATCGCCATTGATCACTGCGACCATCCCCTGAGCAATCTGAGTGTCATTCGTCGGTGAACAGTCCGCGATGACCACCTCACCCGGGAAAGTGAGCTGCGCTGGATCCGGGAGGATCGGATACTCCGTGCATGTGGGCGTCGCGCCCGGTGTCGGCATGAAGGCGGTGATAGTTCCCAAGTGAATGTCACCGGTCAGGCAGGCCCCATACGCGAGAGACACGCCGTTTTGTGAATCCCCGATGTAGATGGGCATCTCCCACGTGTCGCCAAAGAAAATGCCTCCGGCTGCCGTAAACGCAGTGGGTAGCGGTGCCATAAACTGCGCTCCCGTCGCACCGCCCGTGTTTTTGTGAATGACGTAGAACTCGATTATCACACCGGCATCCGTAAAATCACAGCTCGTTCCGGCCGCATCCGTATAAAGACCGATGTCACCCGCCTGGCCAAACACAGGGCTCGACCCGACGAGGATGAACAGACCCGCGGCGAGCATAATCGCCGTGAGCGCAGGCACGCGAAGGTGCGTCTTATGAAAAATCTGCTGTCTCATTTCGCACCTCCCTTATTCCCCGTACCAAGTGCGCGATTCACGAATTCCTCGAGCGGGACCTTTTCCACTTTGGTGGGTTTTGTCGTTCCATCTTTCGACGGGGCGCCCATAATCTCGACACCCTCGAGCTCGGGGCGCTCGATATAGGCCTTGCCCGTTTTGGCATCGCGCTTGACATTGAACTTGCCCTGCGAAAAACCCGAGACGGCGTACTTGCCCTCGTACGGCGCCAGAAAGAGCACCACTTCTTCACCCGGCCGCCACTGAAGCGATCCCGACACGTTCACCCGGATATTGTCCACGACACCGCCAAGCTGAATGATCTCCACCACAGGCGCCGCTGCGCCCTTGTAGGTGTTCTCCACAGAAATCACGGTTGTGGTGAAAATCTTGGTCCGCTTGTCGTTCCACGCGGATTGCACGGTCATGACGTGGCCGTGGACGACGAGCTCGGATCGCTCGCCGAGCTGCTGCGGTGTGCGATGGATGATCTGGGTAGCCTGTGTGAACGGTACGGAGACGAACACGAGCAGGACGATGCTGAGTGAGATAATGGATGTTCGGTTCACGGGAACCCCCCTTGCAAATCACCGGTCAGTGGCAGGTAGATTGAATACGGTCGGTTTGTTACCCTCCTCACGGAACGATCACCAGGGTGAGCGTTCCGATCCAATAACGATAAATGGTGACCAGTAAAACGGATGCGAATAGTCGTCGCTATTCAACAGCGCAAAACGGGCTTCGTTCAGCGCTTCACCCGCCGGTCTTTTCTCGCCAAGCATTTTTCTGTAGAATTCTTCCATAAGAACGGATGTCGATTCGTCGGACACCGCCCACAAACTCGCGACGATACCGGTCGCTCCGGACGCGATAAACGCGCGGCCTAAGCCCACGACCCCTTCGCTGCGGCTTACTCTGCCCCGACCCGATTCACACGCCGACAACACGACGAGTTCCGCGTCGAGTGGGAGCGAGAGGATTTCCATCGTATAGAGATACCCATCCTCATTCTCATCTGCGCCCAGGGCAATGCTCGACGCGGAAGGCTCGATGGGATCGACGAGACCGTGCGTCGCGAGGTGGAGCAGTCGTGGCGATGATTGTCTCAGCGCTTGTTTTAGTCTTGCTTCACTGGCATCCCGCCCGAGGAGGATATCCTTTCGATCGTCATCGAGTTGCGCGCTGATCGTCAGCACCTCGGCCCGCGTGTACGGGAGCGGATCGAGCGTCTCCTGTGTCACTCCGGGGCGCGGGGCCAGCGTCGTGAAGTCAGGATCACCGACGGCGAGCAGATCCAGATCGTGTTTTCTCTCGGTTTTGGAGCCGTTGAGATTGAGATAGATCGATACGGACGGGGCGTACACCGGAGAATACTCCCGGGCAAGAAACGGAAGATCGCTCCACCCCGCGTCTTCTTCGATATCTTCTGTCAGCAGAACCTCGAAGGGGATCAAGAACAATGTGCCGTCCGGAACGATGACGAGCTTCTTCGCCTTCTTCATACGAGACTCTGCCGGTGAAACCAGGACCTCGTAGAGACGTCTCGCCGAACGGCGAAGCGCCACATCACCGGCACCCGGTCTGGCCAGGGCGTCGCGCAGCCGCTGGATGTCCATCCCGAGTTTGGCTCGCCCCGGCAACTCAAAAAGATCGTGTCCCTTGCGATCGATGGCCCAAAGAAGTGATGCGGAGTCACCGAGCGCATACGCGAGGACGATCGTCTTCTTGGGCAGCGACTTCCGGACCTGATCGAGGTCCGCGATATCCGCGCTCGCGAGACCTTCGAGCGACAACCTCAAACGTTCGTCCCGCACGGTCTCGTAGCGATCGTTGAGCACGGCATGCTGCGATGGGTAGTCCGGCGAGCTCTTGTCGAGGCGGTGGAGCGCATCGAGCAACTCCGCCTCTTCCGGTGATTCCTTCGAGAGCATCGTACGCTGCAGAAGATCAAGAAGCCCTCTCGCCTTCGCTCTTTCGATCGTCACGTACGCCCGCGAGGACCAATCGCCCCTTGTCTCAGACATCGCGACCGTCGCGTAGTAACGCGCGATCTCCTCATAGTAGAATCGTCGCGACCCGCTGAGGTAATCGCTTCGCAGTTCGTCCCCCTTGAGCGCCTCGCGAGTCTCCTCGAGAAAGGTCAGCACCTTGTCGTTGTAGTAAACCGAGCTGTCCGGGTGGGTTTTCTGGTAGGAATGGGCAAGCCCCAAATTGAGGTTAAGGACCAAATCGGGTTGTCCCGATTGTTCGATTCCGGGCCGGATGGCGTAGTAGATCTCGCGCCCCTCCTCCACCCTTCCAGCCGCAACGTGGTTGTTTGCCATTCCCAGACGATCCTCGAGAATAGCGATCGGGACGCCGCGCATCTCGTCTTTTTCGAGGGCAACACGCCAGTACTCGAGCGCTTTATCGTGCCGTCCCTGCAGCCGCTCGATCTCCGCGGCAAGTTTCACCGCCTCACGAATCATCCCTGTGCTGCCCGCCGCCTCTGCCAGCTCCTTTAGATCGCCCGCGGTCTGCAGCCCTCTATCGTAGGCCTGACTCTCGAAATACAGATAACCGATCTGAAGAAGGGCCTCCTGCTGCAACAGGGTCGACTGGCGTTTTTGGGCCTCTTTGTAAAACGCAAGCAACGCCTCTCGCGCGGCGTCGAGGTCTCCGACATCCATGTACGTCAACCCGATGTTGCGGTGATAAACGATGAGTTCTTCTGGGTCCCAGTGCGTTTCCAGCAACGACTTGACGATCTGGAGGTGGGCAAGGGCCTCCGTATAACGGTATTCCGCCCTCAGATTCAATGCAATGTTGTTGCGGCACTTGATTTCATCCTGCCCATTTCCCGACTGGATCGCGATCCTTAGCGCGCGGGCATACGCCTCGTTCGACGCCTCGAGACGGCCCATCTCGAAATAGAGATTGCCGATGCTGTTGAGATTCTCGTAGAGCTGTCTGGGTTTGCCGGCACGCTCGAGGATCTCCAGCGCTTCCTCGAACGAATCGCGTGCGTCGACCAGCTGGTCCATCCGCTGGTAGGTGTTTCCAAGATATGTGAGTGAGGTTCCGAGACCCGCGAAGTCTCGTGTCTGTATCCGAAGATCAGCCGCCTGGCGATAGTAATCCGCGGCGGGCGCGTATCGCTCTCTTACGAAGTTGACGGTGCCCAACCCGTTGAGAGTCTTGCCCTCCAGAATGCGGTCTTCGATCTTGCGGCGGGCTTCGAGCGCGCTCAGATAACTCTCCTCTTGCGCGTCCGTGTCGTCGACGTAGTAGTACACAACACCAAGCGATCCCCAAACGATCGCGATCGAGCAGTCATCGCCGATCTCCGCGTAGATGCGCCTGGCCTCGTTCAGAAGCCCGACGGCCTGCATGAACGTCTCGGTCGCTCCCGTTCGGCGAGCCTGGTCGCGAAGCGCAGTGGCTTCCTCTTCCTTGGCCCTGGCCTGGCGTCGAAGTTCGCGTTGTTCGGGGGTCCAGTTCCGGTAGGTCGTCACCAGATCGACAAGCACATTCGATCCGGTCTTCTCATTGTAGAGACGACCCACGCGCTCGGCGAGGAGCATGCGTTGTTTTTCGCCGTCGGGATCGCCGGAGTCGCCGAGTTCGATGGCTTCGCTGAGAACAACGCCCACGGCGGCGCCGGCTAAAATCGAGTTGCCGGCAACGTACGCGGCAAACGCGTCATCGTCACTCGCGGCCGCAATCGAGTCGGCTCCGTCGATAAAAACCTGGACGGGATCAGCGGCCAGGCAGAGATTCCAGGAGAATACGACGCCAAGCAAAACAACGAACGCGACACATCTGAACTTCCCGGACAACACGTCCGAGCCTCCGAAAGTAGAGTTCAAACGCCAGCATGTCACTCGCTGGTCGACCGTCAAAATTGTTTTACAGAATAAAGAGCCTGTAGGAATCGCAGCCAACACCGTGTCGGTGTTTAGATGGCACTCCCTGTGCGTTTCCAAGAGTCCATGCTAACACACTTCAAGTGAAATGTAAACAACAGGTTACACCATCGTTGCCTTTTGTCAGCTCCCTGCCCCGATAGAAGAGATATGGTGTACTCAGTTGACACACAACAGGTTAATAAAACACCCCCCTCCGGTCGCCCGCCGGGGTGGCAAATGCCGAACGCTGACCTTGTTTAACCGCTGGCCGGGTCGTATGTTAGGCTGAAGAACCCTTGCCGACGAATGATTCGAAAGCAGAGAGGAGCACCGAATGCCCGAGCTTGTGCCCGAGAACATCGAACGCTATGCCGTCGACCACTCGACACCTGAATCTGATATATTTCAATCACTTACACAGAAGACCCATGTCGAATCCGACTCGCCGCAGATGCTGGTCGGACCCATCGAGGGCCGATTTCTCAAGCTGATCGTCCAGGCGATGGCCGCCCGACGGGTTCTCGAGATCGGCACGTTCACCGGGTACAGCGCGCTCATGATGGCCGAAGGGGTGGCGGATGACGGTGAGGTGATCACGTGCGATATCAGCCGCGAATCCACAAAGATCGCCCGCTCGTACTGGGATCGGAGTCCCCACGGCCGGAAGATCAAACTTCTGATGGGTCGCGCGCTGGATACGATCGCGGGTGTCGACGGACCGCTGGACGTTGTCTTTATCGACGCCGACAAACAGAACTACATCGCCTACTGGGATGCGTGCGTTCCCAAGGTGCGCAAGGGCGGCGTCGTTCTTGCGGACAACGTGTTGTGGAGCGGCCGTGTTCTCGATCCCAAGGAACCGGATGATCACGCGCTGGTCGCCTTCAACAAACACGTTCGCGGCGACGGCCGGGTCGAGACAGTCATGCTTCCCTTTCGCGACGGTGTCACGATGTCGATCAAATTGTAACGGACACCAAGTGCCATCGCAGTGAATCCGGCGTATAATACCAGGCGGGGTGCTTGACAACGGTGTGTTGTCGGCGTAACTTATTCGGCAAAAACAAGAAGGGAAAACGTGCTTCGCTCTACCCAACGATATCTCCTGCTTCTGTCAGGCGTCGCGTGCATTCTGCTCGGCGCGGTCGGCTCCGGCCGTGCGATCGATTTCGATGTCCTCGGTGAACCGGTCACCGTACGTACGTACACCTCCTTTAGCAGCGTGCCCGCCGGCGGTGACATCGGCGTTGCCATTGCGCTCGAGCTGAGCGGCCACTGGCACGTCAACGCGCACGAGGTCAACGACGATTTCCTGATCCCGACAACCATAGACATCGAGCCGCCTCCGGGTTTTCGCGTCCGCGGCATCGTCTACCCGGACGTTGTCGAGAAGATGCTCTCCTTCTCCGATGAACCCCTTTTGCTCTACGAGGGCGAAGCACTGATCGGGATTCTTCTCGAGGCTACCGAAGACGCAGCGGTTGGGGAAACAGCCGTTGTTGCAACCGTCACCTACCAGGCGTGTGACAACGAGAAATGCCTGGCACCGGTGACAAAACGGCTCGAGATCCCTATCCGTGTATCGCCTCCAACGGAAGCCATCGATGCGGTGCACGTGGAGGTGTTCGCGAAAATCGATCTCGCGTCGCTTGCCGAATCGGAAGAGACCGGTGGCAAGGGGGGACGTCTTGGCGCCATCATCGGCAAGCGGGGTTACTTCGTTGCGTTTCTGCTCGTGTTTCTCTGGGGCCTGGCCCTCAACTTGACACCCTGCGTCTATCCAATCATTCCGATTACCGTGAGCTATTTCGGTGGACAGAGTGAGGGCAAGACATCGGCGACGTTTCTTCTGGCCGCCATCTATGTACTCGGAATGGCGGTGATGTACTCATCGCTGGGGCTTGTCGCCGCCCTCACCGGGAGCATCCTGGGAACGGCCCTCCAGAACGAGTTCGTGGTCGTCGCGGTGGCGTTGATCCTGGTCGCGCTTGCGTTCTCGATGTTTGGCTTCTACGAGATCCGTGTGCCCACGAGGTTGACCAACCTGGCCGGCGCATCATCGGGCAAACGAGGGGCGATTGGTGCGTTTCTGATGGGTCTGACCGTGGGAATCGTGGCAGCACCCTGTATCGGACCGTTCGTCCTCGCGCTCTTGACCTTTGTCGGCGAGAGCGGCAATCCCGTTCTCGGTTTCTCGATGTTCTTCGTGCTCGCGCTGGGTCTCGGGTTTCCCTTTCTCTTTCTGGCAGTACTCTCCGGAAGCATCACCAGGCTGCCCAAATCGGGTGAGTGGATGGAGTGGGTCAAGAAGCTGTTCGGCATCATTCTGATCGCAATGGCGATATTTTTTCTCGAGCCCCACATCGAAGACATCGTCTACGGCAACGTCATCTACTGGCTGGCGATGGGACTGCTCTTTATCATCGGCGGGCTTGTCCTGGGTTTTTTCAAGAAGGTGGAGAGCCGGGCGATGACCTTTCTCGTTTTGAGGCGATTTTTTGGGATTGCAGCGCCCATTCTTGGGCTTTATTTGATCCTCGCGCCGGGGCACATCATCGCAAGCGGCGCGCCGGACGGTGGTATTGTGTGGAGTCCGTACGACGACGATCTGCTCGAGAAGGCCAAGACCGACGACCAGTACGTACTCATCGATTTCTCGGCCGATTGGTGTCTGCCCTGCAAGGAGCTCGATCACAAGACATTCTCGGAGCAGACTGTTGTCGATGCCACATTGGGGTTCGTCACGTTGAGGGCGGATCTCACCGACGCGGCGTCCGACGAAGTGCTCAAGCTTCGCAAGCGGTTCTCGATCCGGGGTGTGCCCACCGTTGTTTTTATTAACCGCGACGGCAAGGAACGCACAGATCTGCGCGTCTTCGGTTTTGTGGACGAAGATGATTTTCTCGATCGCCTCAACAAGTTAAAGGGCTAGAAGCTGCCACTTTGACCGTGACCTCGCAACGGCAGACCACTATACTCGGTCCATGAAAATCGTAAGCTTTGGACCCAAACGAGGCGAAAAACCCGGTCTGATTCACCGTGACCGGATCATCGATCTTCTCGCCGCCGATGATTCCGTTCCGCCAACCGTTCGCGGGATCCTGGCGCTTGGTGCGCTTGATCGACTGGAGGCCGTCTTGGGCAGAGCCGGCTCGCTCCCCTCGAGTTGTTTCGTCCCATTGAGCGAAACCCGCCTGGGGCCACCGGTCACCAATCCCTCGAAAATCATTTGTCTGGGCCTCAACTATAAGGACCACGCCGAGGAACAAAATAAGAAAGCCCCCGACTGGCCGCTGACGTTTGCGAAAGCGCCCAGCGCGCTTGTGGGGAATGGTGATCCTATACAATACCCGGCGAGCGTTACGCAGCTGGACCACGAAGTCGAGCTGGCCATCTACATCGGACGCCGTGCAAAAGACGTGTCTCTCGAGAACGCACACCGCTACATCGCTGGATACTCGGTATTCATGGATATCAGCGCGAGAGATCTCCAGTACCGAGAGAAACAGTTCTTCCGGGCGAAGAGTTTTGACGGTTTTGGTCCGGCGGGCCCCTGTCTCGTTACCGCGGACGATGTTGCTGATCCCCACAACCTCGAGATCTCGCTCGAAGTGAACGGGCGACGTTTTCAGTCGAGCAACACGGGTCAGATGACATTCAAGGCACCCTATCTCGTCCATTACTTGTCGAACTCCATGACGCTCGAAGCCGGTGACATCATCGCAACGGGGACTCCCTCGGGTGTTGGTGTTTTTGCGAATCCCCAGCGGTTTTTGAACAGAGGCGACGTTCTCCAGGCCTCGATAGAATCCCTCGGTACATTAACCAACCCGATTGTTTAGATAACTTGCTCTGCCCAATCGGGATAGGGGAGCCGGATCGCTCCGGCTTCCCCTCCCACACCACCC
>CBDVBZ010000019.1:0-36112 GCA_965372355.1 uncultured bacterium
CTGAAGGCTCGGATTCTTGTTCGCAACCAGCCAAGGCGAGCGCGAGGATCAGCAATGCCAACATTCCCATAGCTACAGATCGTCTTTTTTTCACTTCGCCTCTCTTTTCACTCGGAATTGTTTATCGCCGAACCGGTCTATGTCAGAAAGCAAAACCCGAAGAGGATTTGAACTCGCTTCCAATGTTATCGCAACGAGTTGTCAAGAAGCGATCGAAAAGTCGTTTTCTGTCAACCAATCAGATGAACCAATAAGTTGCGTAGATCAATAAGCTTAGAAGGTTTGAAAAAAATGGCGTCCCCAAGGTGACGTTAATCGAACCGCCCAGGAGTTCGCTCACGCGCTTCTGGCGGCATAAGACCCGTGGCGGGTTCATTGCCGGCCATTTTCGGCTGGCCAGCCAACACAACAGTCGCTTACAATCGTCATTCGTCATACCAAGACACTCCAGAAGGCAGGGCAGATGTTCCTTGTGCGGAACGGTAGCAACGTAGACACACTGCGCAACAAACGTCCCGGAGACAACCAGTGATCGGCAAGACGCTCTCTCACTACAAAATCACCGATAAGCTCGGCGCGGGCGGCATGGGTGAAGTCTACCTCGCCGACGATACCGAGCTTGATCGCCGCGTGGCGATCAAGTTTCTGCCCACCGGCTACAGCACGCGACCCGATGTGCTCGACCGTTTCAAGCGCGAGGCCAAAGCGGCGGCAGCGCTGAACCATCCCAACATTATTACGATCTATGACGTTGGGACCCAAGACGGTAATCCCTACATCGTGATGGAGCACGTCGACGGCGAAGCACTCTCGGCAGTCATCGAGCGCAAGGACCTCACCATCGAGCGTGCGCTCGAGATCGCCACTCAGATCTTCGATGGGCTCTCGGCGGCGCACGAGGCGGGTGTCGTGCACCGCGACATCAAACCGGACAATATCCTCTGATCGACCGAGGGGGCCGCGTTCACATTCTCGACTTTGGTCTGGCCAAGCTCCAAGACGCCACAACAATCACGGCGGAGGACACCACGCTGGGCACGGCGGCTTACATGTCGCCGGAACAGACGCTGAACGCGGACGTGGACGCGCGCAGCGACCTATTCTCAGCCGGTGTGGTGCTCTACGAGATTGTGGCGGGCCAGCGGCCGTTTGCGGGAGATCATCCATCGGCGGTGCTCTATGCCATTGCCAACGAAGACCCCCAGCCGCTGCGGCGCTACAACAACCGGGCAAGCGACAGCCTGGAGCGATTGGTGACAAAGCTTCTGGCCAAGGATCCGGAGTCGCGCTACCCCAGCGCCAAGGGGGTGCTGGTGGACCTGCGCGCAGAGCGTCGGGAAGGCGGGCTGCCAGCACGACCGCAGGCGAGATCACGCAAGGGGATGTGGATCGGTGCGGCCGTGATCGCGGTCACACTGGTTGCGGTGGGTGTGTGGTTGGCGGGAGGTGGCGGGGAGCCGAACGCGCCGGTGACGGTGAGCACGCCGCAGACTCTCGCCGGCCCCGAAGAGAACTCGATCGCCGTGCTGCCCTTCGCGGACATGAGCCCAGACAAGGATCATGAGTATTTTTGCGACGGGATCTCCGAAGAGCTATTGAATATGTTCTCCAAATTGCCCGAGCTGCGCGTGGCGGCACGCACGTCGTCGTTTTCTTTCAAGGGCAAGGAAGTCGCGATTCCGGAGATCGCCCGGCAGCTCAACGTCGCCCACATTCTCGAGGGCAGCGTGCGCAAGGCGGGCGACCGGGTGCGGATCACCGCGCAGCTGATCCATGCCGACGACGGCTACCACCTCTGGTCGGATACTTACGACCGCACGCTGGACGACATCTTCGCCATCCAGGACGACATTGCGGCCGACGTGGTCGCACAACTCAAGGTCAGGCTGCTTGGTGAGGCACTGCAAGTGAGGGAAACCGACCCGCGAGCCTATGCGCTGTACCTGCAAGCCCGACATCTGGACGACATGGCGACGCCCGAGAACTACGAGAAAGCCATCGAGCTCTTCAAGCAAGCGCTCGCGATCGACCCGGAGTACCCACCGGCGTGGGGGGGGCTGAGCCGGGCATACGTTAACCAGGCACAGTTCGGCCTGCGGCCCGTGGACGAGGGCTTCGAGATGGCACGTGAGGCGGACCAGAAGGCGCTGGCCATCGATCCGGATTTTGCGACTGCTCACGCAGGTTTGGGTTGGATAGCGACGTTCCATGACGGTGACCTCGCTGCCGCGGCGCGGCACTACGAACGTGCGCTGCGGCTGGAGCCTAGAAACATTCGCGTTATTGCCAACGCTTCCGCGCTTCTTTCGCACCTCGGCCGATCGGGCGAGCGCATTGCGCTTCTCGAATACGCCGTCGTCCGTGACCCGGTAAACCCCACATCTCATTGGAACCTGGGTCATACGTACCTCAGGACAGGGCGCTGGAACGACGCCATCGAAAGCTTCCGCACGACGCTCACGCTGAGCCCGGGCCGTGCCGCCGTGCATTCAGCCCTGGGTCAGGCGCTCATGCAAAAGGGCGATCCGCGCGCAGCGCTCGAGGCCATTCAGCTGGAGTCGTTCGAAGCGTATCGCCTCATACGCCTGGCAATGGTCTACCATGATTTGGAGCAGGAATCCGAGTCGGATGCAGCGCTCGCCGAGTTGATCGAGAAGTACGAGAAGGACGCAGCCTACAACGTCGCCTACGTGCTCGCCTACCGCAATGAGGCCGACCGCGCCTTCGAGTGGCTCGACAAGGCGGTCGAATACAACGATCCGGGCTTAAGTGAAATCGCCACGGAGAACCTCTTTGCCAACTTGTATAACGACCCGCGCTGGTTGCCGTTTCTCGAAAGCATCGGCAGGTCGCCGGGGCAACTGGCGGCGATCGAGTTCAGCGTCACGCTGCCGGAGTGACAACTGAAAGAGGTCGTGGCGTCCCCAAGGGGATTTGAACCCGAGTTGCCCAAGGCGTTCCCGAACGGAGTACGTGGTGCTCTCAATGTTGCGTTTTAAGCCCCAAGGCGGCACGGTTGCCCTTTATCTTGGGGTATGAAGAGAGTCTCTCAGGGACTTGACAACTCTGCTATAATAGAGCGCTGCCAAATCGGATTTCGACGGAACCCCTTGTGAGTTCGTCTCGTAGAACAGAGAAAGGCATAGTCCGGTCTGCGTCCCGGACACAAATCTTCCTGACCCACCAGGATCCCTTTTCAACGTTTGACCCATAGAAGGTAAGTTCCAATGACCGAGTGTCCTCAGATCACCCAGGTGGATAAGCCACAACGTCAATGTCGGCAACTAGTTATGCCTCTACCGCTGTTTCTCGACAGAGCGGGTGCGGTTCTCCGGCCGCTCCTCACGCTGGTTCTCGTCGCCCCGCTGGCGGTCTCACTCGGGTGCGGTGGTGGCGATGAGGCATCTGGCGGCGAAACCCAGGCGGCCCAGGTGACGCATGGCCAAGGGGGGCACGGCAAGCCGGGGCAAGGAGAGCGGAGACGGCCCTCGCAGCCGCTGACACCGGTGGCCGTCGATCTGGCAACACGAGGCGATATCGCAAGTTATTACACGGCAACGGCGACGCTGACCGCGGAGAAGGAGGCACAGATCCTCGCCCGCGCGACGGGTGTCTCATTGTCCCTCCACTGCGAAGAGGGCGACTGGGTTGAGGCCGGGCAGGCGCTTCTCCGGATCGAGGATAACGAGTACCGCCTTCGCTTGGCCCAGGCGGAAGCGAACACGACCAACCTCCGCAACCGCTACGCTCGCCTCGAGGGAATGTGGGCGCAGCAGATGGTGTCCGCGGAAGAGTACGAATCCACCGCGAACGAGCTCAAGGCGGCCGAGGCCGAAGAGGAGCTGGCGCGTCTCAACCTGTCATACACAACGGTCAAGGCGCCCTTCACCGGAAGGATTGTCAGCCGGCTGGTCGATGTGGGACAAAACGTCAACACCGGCACGCCACTTTTTGTGATCGCGGACTTCGATCCGCTTCTCGCGATCGTTCACGTGCCTTCCAAGGAATTCAAGAAGTTAAAATCCGACCAGAAGGTCACGATCATTCTCGACAGCACCCAACACAGACTCCAGGGCCGCATCAAGCTCGTGAGCCCGGTGATCGATCCCACGAGCGGCACGATCAAGATCACCGTAGAGATCCCCGAGTACCCGCTCGACACGCGCCCGGGGGACTTCGCCGAGGTGAGCATCATCACGGAGAAGCGTACCGGCTCGGTACTCGTACCGAAGATCGCCGTGTTCACCGATCGCGGCGATCAGATCTGTTATGTTGCCGTGGCGGATAGCACGGCGGAGCGGCGTGTGATCGAGCTGGGTTTTGAAGACGACCAGCGTGCGGAGATCCTGAGTGGTGTCGCCGAGGGTGAGCACGTCGTTGTCAAGGGCCAGCGGTCACTCAAACACGGCGCACCCATCAAGATCCTCGAAGCCGACACGGCATCGACGGGTGCCCCGACCAAACAGGCGGGGCCCTGATGCGATCGTTGATCGCGCTGGCTGTGCGACGAAGAGTCAGCGTGCTGATGACCGCGCTGGCAATTGCCGCATTTGGGGTTGTCGGCTTCCAGCGACTCGCGCTCGAACTATTCCCGGATATCGCCTACCCATCGTTGACCGTCCAGACGGATTTCCCCGATACAGCGCCCCAGGAGGTCGAGTACCTGATCACGCGACCCGTCGAAGAAACGGTTGGCGTGCTTCGCGGGGTCCAGACGATCCACTCGGTATCACGCGCGGGTGTGTCCGAGGTCACTCTCGAGTTCGATTGGAACTCGGACATGGACATGCTGTCCATGGAGGTTCGCGAGAAGCTCGATCGGTTGATCCTTCCCGAGGAGGCCGAAGAGCCGATTGTCCTGCGTTTTGACCCATCGCTCGACCCGATCATTCGTCTGGCGCTCTCCGGAACGGGTGAGCTCGCCGCGATGCGCAACCTGGCCGAACGAAAGCTCAAACCGGAGTTCGAAACAATCAAAGGGATCGCCGCGGCGCAGATCAAAGGGGGGCTCGAGGACGAGATCCAGATCGACCTGAATCAGGAACGACTCGCCGCGCTCAATATACCACTGGAAAGGATCCGTCAGGTCGTCGGGGTGTCGAACATCAACCTCCCCGGCGGTGCGCTGCGAGGAGCGGATAACCAGTATCTGATACGAACCGTCAACGAGTTCGATACGGTCGAGGAGATCGCGGAGCTGATCGTGTGGCAGGGCGCCGGAGGCACGGTACGGCTCAAGGATGTCGCTACGGTTCATCGCGGCACCAAAGAACGCGAGGAAATCACGCGGGTCAATGGCGAGGAATGCGTGGAAATCGCGATATACAAGGAGGGCGATGCCAATACCGTCACCGTGGCCCGTCTCCTGAGCGAACGTGTCGCTGACTGGCAGGGCAAGCTCCCGCCGGGGCACACGCTTACCGTTCTGTTCGATCAATCCCACTTTATCAAGCAATCGATCAACGAGGTTCGCAACGCCGCGGTTATCGGAGGCATTCTGGCGATCATCGTGCTCCTCGCCTTTCTGCGCGATGTGCGGAGCACACTGATCATCGCGACATCGATACCGCTGTCGGTGGTCGCCACGTTTATGCTGATGTACCGGACGGATATCTCGCTCAACATCATGTCGCTGGGGGGCCTCACCCTGGGTATCGGCATGCTGGTGGACAACTCGATCGTGGTGCTGGAGTCGATCTTCCGAAAACGCAAGGCGGGTCTGTCGCTCGCGCAGGCGGCGGTCGAGGGTACGAACGAGGTTAGCGCCGCCGTTGTGGCCTCGACGCTGACGACGGTGGCGGTTTTTTTGCCGATCGTCTTTGTCGAAGGCATCGCCGGGCAGCTCTTCAAAGACCAGGCCCTGACGGTGACCTATAGCTTGCTTGCCTCCCTCGTTGTCGCCGTCACGATGATCCCGATGCTGGCCGCGATGGGCAAGGGCTCGATCCGCGCGACCGAGGCGACGGACAGGCTGAGCGACCGCACGATGACGCTCGGGTGGTTTTCGAGAGGTTATGATCGTTTTCTGAAAGGCGCGTTACGTTACCGCTGGGCCACACTGGCTGTGGCGTTTTCGCTGTTCTTCGTGGCGATGAGCTCGCTGCGGTGGATGGGCACCGAGTTGATCCCGCAGCTTAGCGAAGGCGAGTTTTTCTTCGAGGTCAATTTGCCGGAGGGCGCTTCGCTCGCCGCGACCGACCGCATGATGGGCCTTCTCGAACGGGAGGCGGCGGGTCGTGATGAGATCGACCGTTACTACTCATCCGTCGGCAGCCGGCTGGTCGCCGGGGGGATGTCGCTCAATACAAAGGCGGAAAACCTCGGCGCCATCAATATCGTGATGAAAGACCGGATGAACGACGAGCTCGAGGCACAGACCGTGCAAGCGCTACGGGAGCGTTTCGCCGACATCCCGGATCTCGATCTCAAGTTCGGACGGCCGTCGTATTTCAGCCTCAAGACCCCGGTCGAAGTCGTGCTCTACAGTGACAACCTCGAGGATCTAAGAACGTACTCTCTCGAGCTTGCCCAGGAAATGTCGACAATACCCGGGCTGGTGGACGTCCGGTCGTCGCTCGAAGCGGGCAACCCGGAGCTCCAGGTGGTCTTCGATCGCCGGCGCCTGGCGAGCCTGGGTCTCGATATGGGTGTGCTGTCCGAGACGCTCAAGAACAGGGTCCAGGGCGTGGTGCCGACGCGGTTCAAGGAAGAGGACCGACAGATCGATATCCGTATTCGCAACACGGAGGGCGACCGGTCTTCGGTCGCCGATGTCCGCAACCTCGTGCTCCCCGGACCGGATGGACGGCCGATCCGGTTGCTGTCGGTTGCGGATGTAAAGCTCGACCGTGGGCCCGCCGAGATACACCGTCTTCAACAACAGCGCGCCGCGGTAGTCACGGCGAATCTCAAGGGCCGAAGCCTGAACTCCGCGGTTCGTGATATCGAATCGACCATGGCGGGAGTCCCCTTGCCGGCGGGCATCACGACAGAGTTCGGAGGACAGAACCGCGAGATGCAGGTGTCCTTTGCCAGCCTGCGTTTCGCGTTGGGGCTCGCCATTTTTCTCGTATATCTCGTGATGGCGTCGACCTTCGAGTCGTTCGTCCACCCGTTCATCGTGCTTTTTACGATACCGCTGGCGTTGGTCGGCGTGATCGCCGGGCTTTTTGCGACCGGGACTACGATCAGTGTCATCGTATTGATCGGCACAATCATGCTTGTCGGAATCGTCGTCAACAACGCGATCGTATTGATCGACGCGATCAACCGTCTTCGCCGGAGCGGGGCCGATAAGCTCGACGCGGTTATCCGGGCGGCTCATATACGTCTGAGACCGATTGTGATGACGACGCTGACGACGATTCTCGCGCTGATGCCGATGGCGATTGCGTGGGGTGAGGGTGCGGAGCTTCGCTCGCCGCTCGCCATCACGGTGGCATCGGGGCTGTTTTTGAGCACGCTGCTGACACTCGTTGTGATCCCAGCCGCCTATATGGTGATGCCATCACGAATGTCGCCGACGGGTGAGCCCTCGTCCACAGAGGAGGTGCCGGTATGACGCTGCCCGAACTCGCGATCAAACGGCATGTGACCACCCTGATGATCATTGTCAGTCTGGTTGTCCTGGGTGGCGTGGCGCTTCTGCGTCTGCCGCTCGCCTTTTTGCCGGACGTCGATGAGCCCCAGCTGTTTGTCCGACTTCCCTACGAGACGGCATCGCCCGAGCAGGTCGAGCGCATGGTTGTCCGTCCGGTCGAGGACGCGCTGGGCTCGGTGAAAGGGCTCCGCAACATGTGGTCACGGTGCAATCAGGACGGCGGGATGGTGCGGCTGGAGTTCGACTGGTCGATGAACATGACGCTCGCGCGTGTTGAAGTGTGGGAAAAGATCGACCGCATCCGACGGGATTTGCCCAGTGACATGGGTGACATTACGGTGAGCTCGAACTGGGATGCGCGTGACGCGGATATGCCCATCATCGAAGGCAGGCTTTCATCGAACAAAGACCTCAGTGAGAGCTACGATTTGCTCGACCGCAAGATCGTGCGCCCACTGGAGCGCATACCCGGTGTCGCGCAGGTCAGACTCGACGGGGTCAACCCTCGTGAAGTGCGTATCAACTTGCGTGTCGCCGATCTCGAATTTCACGGTCTGGACATCCGCGAGGTGTCGCGAATACTGCAGAGATCGAACTTCGACCAGTCGCTCGGCAAGGTGACCGAGGGCGAGGTGCGCTACGCCCTTCGCACGGTGGGGACGTTTGCGAGTATCGAGGAGATCCAGAACCTCGTTATCCGCAGTGATGGGTTGCAGCTGGGGGACGTCGCCGATGTCGTCTACGAAGAGCCGCCGCTGGAGTACGGTCGCCATCTGGATGGCAACTTCGCCATCGGGATCACGGTCAGCCAGGAGGGCAAAGCCAACACCGTCGAAGTCTGCGACGCGATCGAGAAGCGTATTGCGGCAATGGGGGTAGATTCGGATCTCGAAGGCATCAACTTCCTCGTCTGGTTCAGCCAGGGCCGGGAGATCAAAAAGACGCTGAAAGACCTCATGTTCACCGGGATATTCGGAGCCATCCTGGCATCGATTGTTCTCTACGGGTTCTTGCGGCGTATTACCACGACGATGGTCTCGGTATTGTGCATCCCGTTTTCGTTGATCGTGACGTGCGGGATTGTGTGGGCGCAGGGCAATACACTCAACACGTTGACCCTTCTGGGTCTGATCGTGGGGATCGGTATGCTTGTGGACAACGCCGTTGTTGTGATGGAGAACATCTTTCGTCATCGCGAGCTGGGCTACGACCAGAAAACGGCCGCTCGATTGGGTTCACGCGAGGTGTCCACGGCGGTGATCGCGGCGACGTTGACATCGGTTATCGTGTTTCTCCCGCTGATCTTCAACAAACCGAGCGAGATGAACATCTATCTCAAGGTACTGGGTATCACCGTCTGCCTGACGCTGCTCGCCTCGCTGTTCATTAGCCAGACCTTGATACCGCTGTCGACATCGTGGTTTATAAAGGCCAAGCCCCGGCCACGCGGCCGGTTGATCACCGGGTTCGAGGAACGGTATGTCCGTCTGCTCAAGTTCAACCTCCGCCACCGTTGGCTCACACCGATCATCGGTCTGGTGGTTGTCGGTTCTGCGGTCTATCCCTTTATCAAGATCGACAAGAACTTTGACACGAGCCAAAGCGAGCTCTTCGTACAGGTCCGCTACGACATCAGCGAGGATATGAGTCTCGAGCGTAAGGAAGAGCTCGTCTATCAGGTCGAAGCAGCGCTCGAGCCGCACCGCGAGGAGATGAAGGCGCGCTCGATATATAGCTTCTGGAGCGACCGGTGGACGCTGACACGTGTGTATCTGCACGAAGGCCAGGCCAACGAGGCGAACATCGCTGACGTGCGCGAGACCTTGCGCAAGGTGCTCCCCGAGATAGCCGGCGTCAAACTCGAGGTGATGGAGAATCGACAGCACTGGCGGCACGACCGCGGCAAACGAGTTGCCTTTCAGCTGGTCGGCGAGGACTCGGAGGTCCTGGCGCGCCTTGCCGAGGAGGCGCGGCTGCGTCTCGAGGAGATCCCGGGTTTGGGTGAGACCTTTTCGAGCAACGAACAGGGCGGGCAGGAAATCCATGTCGAGCTCGATCGCGAGTTGGCGGCACGGTACGGTGTGTTTCCTACACAACCGGCCGAGGTCGTGGGGTTGACGTTCCGGGGCCGGCGGCTGCAGAGGTTTCGAACGGGCGATGGGGAGCGTGAGATGCGCATGACCCTCGACGAGCGCGAGACTGAGTCGCTTTCACAACTGACCAACCTGCCGCTGTGGACCAACGAGGGACAAAAGGTGCCGCTTGCCTCGCTGGCGAGTTTTCGGGAGGTTGCCGGCGCCGAACATATCATGCGCGATGAAAGAATGACCAGTGTGTGGGTGGGTGCGCGTTACGACGAAGGATCGAGAGAGCAATACATGCCGCTTGTGACGGCCGTGATGAACGGGATGGAATTTCCGTATGGTTACCGATGGACATTTGGACGCTGGCAGCAACGCCAGCAGGAGAAGTCGAAAGAATTTCTCACCAACCTCCTGCTCGCGCTGCTGCTCATCTTTGCCGTTATGGCGGGGCTGTTCGAATCGGTCAGACAGGCGATCGCGCTGATGATCGCGCTTCCCTTTGCCCTGGCCGGCGCCGTGTGGACGCTGTATCTGACGGGGACCGATTTCGACCAACCGGGTGCCGTGGGGTTATTACTATTGATTGGTATTGTTGTGAACAATGGCATCGTCATGATCGAACATGTGAACGGTTATCGCCGTAGGGGAATGGACAGGTATGATGCCATGATCAAAGGCGGTCGCGAGCGCCTGCGGCCGATTCTCATGACGGCGATCACCACACTGGTCAGTCTGGTGCCGATGGTGATCCAGAAGCCTTCGCTCGGAGGCGTGTACTACTACTCGATGGCGCTGGTCATCATGGGTGGCCTGGCCGTCTCGACATTTCTGACATCGGTTTTATTGCCCACAAACACGACGCTGGTCGAGGACTTCTTTGGTCTGATCGGCCGGGCGTTGCTGGCGGCTGGACGGGGTGGGGCGCGTTTGATACCGCGCCGCGGTTAGCCGCCTGTCCCGGAGTGGAGCGAGGGACACTAGGAAGAGCCTCGCTCGCGCCTTCCACGTTGGATCAGCGAATCCAGCGAGTACTTCCCAGCCCCTGTGAAGATCAGCACGAGAAACGGCACGCAGTAGATCAGCGCGAACTCCTTTTTGCCCCACGGATCGTCGGCGTGGATGACGAACGCCGCGATGAGCAGCAGGATGACGATCGGTATGGCGGCAAAGCGAGTGAACACGCCGACGACAACGAGAAGCGCGCAAACCACCTCCGCAAAGATCGCCACTCCGGCACTCACAGCCGACCCCATGCCGATCGGATCGGGGAAACTCTCGAAGATCCCGGGGACGCGGGTGAGCTTCGACCAGCCATGCGACAGCAAGAGAAACAAGCCGGGCAGAACCCTCAATATCAACAGGCCGATATCCGTATTCCTCATTAACTCGATCACGGTGACCTCCGTGCGTGGGGGTATGTACGCTGGTGACGTAACAGACTCCATATCTTGGAGTTATAATGGCCGAAATTCCCCAAAAAGGCAAAAAAATAGTTTCACAAAAGCCCCGGAGCCGGTATCTTTGATAGGATGAGGCCCAGGAAATTCGCGAGGATCGGCGACATCCTTCCCGCCGTCCTGAAGTCAACAGGACTAGACAAAAAACTCCGTGACCAAGAGATCCTGACGATTTGGCCGAGCGTTGTTGGTGAGGAGATCGCGGCCAGAACAAAGGCTGTGAAGATCGGAAACGGCGTTCTCCACGTCATGGTCGAGCACAGCGTTTGGATGCAGGAACTCCATTTCATGGAGAAGGAGATACTGAAGAAGCTCAAGGAAAGGGCTCCCAAAGCCAATTGCCGAAAGATACGTTTCGGCGTGACGGAATAGTGCCGCACAGCAAAAGGGTGGGTTATGAGCCAAGAGTATACGGCAAAAAAGATTCAGGTCCTGAAAGGGCTGGAAGCGGTGCAGAGACGCCCAGCGATGTATATCGGGAGCACCGATATCCACGGGCTTCACCACCTGATCTACGAGGTTGTCGATAACAGCGTCGATGAGGCGCTCGCGGGGTTCTGCACATGGATCGACGTGCTCATCGAGAAGAACGGGGTCGTCACTGTCACGGACAACGGCCGGGGGATCCCGGTGGACATGCACCCGACCCAGCACCGGCCGGCGGTCGAAGTTGTCATGACGACACTCCACGCGGGCGGCAAATTCGACGACAAGTCCTACAAGGTGTCCGGTGGGCTGCACGGTGTGGGCGTGTCGGTGGTGAACGGGTTGTCGGAATGGCTGGAGGTGGAAATCTCGCGTGACGGCAAAGTGTACTTTCAGCGATACGAGAAAGGCATCCCCGCCGGTGACCTCGAAGAGCGGGGCACCTCGGAAGGACCCGGAACCAAGGTCGCGTTTCTTCCCGACACGGGCATATTCAGAGAGATCAAATACAGTTTCGAGACACTCACACAGCGGTTTCGCGAGTTGGCATTTCTGAACCGCGGTCTGCAGATAACACTCACCGACCGGATGGGTTCTCGCGAGAAGAAGAACGTCTTCAAGTATGATGGCGGTATTGTGCAGTTTGTGCGCTATCTCGCTGAAAACAGAAAACTGATCGTCGAGGAGCCGATATATATCCATTCCGAAAAGGACGACGTTGATGTCGAGGTTGCCCTCCAGTACACCGACGCGTTTACCGAAAACGTTTTTGCCTTCGCCAACAACATCAACACGATGGAAGGCGGGACACATCTTTCCGGCTTCAAGGCGGCATTGACCCGGAGCATCAACAACTACGCGCAAGCTGCAAACATTTTCAAAAAAGAGAAAGTCACGCTGGGTGGCGACGATGTCCGTGAGGGGCTGACGGCCGTGATCAGCGTCAAGCTGAAGGAGCCGCAGTTCGAGGGACAGACAAAGACAAAGCTCGGTAACGGAGAGGTCAAAGGAATCGTCGAGACCGTTGTGGGCGATGGGTTGAAAGAGTTTTTCGAAGAGAATCCTGCGCCTAGCAAACATGTCATCGAGAAGTGCCTCGCGGCATTCCGGGCACGTCAGGCCGCTCGCAAGGCGCGCGATCTGGCGAGACGAAAAACCGCGCTCGAGTCGAGCTCGCTCCCGGGCAAGCTTGCCGACTGCTCGAACAAGGATCCGGACGCGTGCGAGATCTATCTCGTCGAGGGTGACTCGGCGGGCGGGTCGGCGAAACAGGCAAGGAACCGCGAGTTTCAGGCGATTTTGCCGCTGAGAGGCAAGATCCTCAATGTGGAGAAGGCCCGTCTGGACAAAATTCTCTCGAACGAGGAAATCAAGACGATTATTACCGCGGTTGGAACCGGTGTCAGGGATGAGTTCAACATAGAAAAGATCCGTTACAAGAAAATCATCGTCATGACAGACGCCGATGTTGACGGGGCTCACATCCGCACGCTGCTCCTGACGCTTTTCTATCGCTATTTTCGCGCGCTGATCGAGGCCGGTTATGTCTATATTGCACAGCCTCCGTTGTACCGTTTGAAGAAAGGCAAGAAAGAGGTCTACGCATACAACGAGAGCGATCGCGAGCGAGTCCTCGCGGATTGGGGTGGTGGAGACGGGGTTTACGTACAGCGCTACAAGGGTCTAGGCGAGATGAATCCCGAACAGTTGTGGGATACGACCATGGATCCGGAAACGCGCACCATTCTTCAGGTCCAGGTGGAAGATGCAATCGAGGCAGACCGTATGTTCAACGTTCTCATGGGCGACCAGGTGGAGCCGAGACGCCAGTTCATCCAGGAAAACGCGCTGAACGTGAAGAACCTCGACGTGTGACGCAGTTTCTGAGTGTCGGTTGAGTCCTGGAAGGGCTCCAATCGGCGTATGCAGCTCTTAGATATTTGAACTGAACACCAGGGAGACAAACATGGCAGTTGATCGCGAAAGTATCGTTCCCGTTCAGCTCGAGGAGGAGATGAAGACCTCCTACCTCGACTACTCGATGAGCGTGATCATTTCGCGCGCGCTGCCGGATGCGCGTGATGGCCTCAAGCCAGTGCACCGGCGCGTGCTGACCGCGATGAACGATCTCAATCTCACGCATACGCGGCCATATCGCAAGTCCGCGAAGGTGACGGGGGATGTCAACGGTAACTACCACCCGCACGGAACCGCGGCGATCTACGAGACGACGGTGCGTATGGCGCAGGACTTCTCCCTGCGTTATCCCCTGGTCGATGGGCAGGGCAACTTTGGATCTGTGGACGGTGACCCGGCGGCGGCGGAGCGTTATACAGAAGTGCGTATGACGGCGTTTGCTGAAGAGATGCTCGCCGATCTGGAGAAAGAGACCGTCGAGTTCGGGCCCAACTACGATGGCTCGAGAATGATGCCGTTGGTCTTGCCGGCGAGGGTCCCCAATCTTCTGGTCAACGGAGCCTCGGGTATCGCCGTTGGTATGGCAACGAACATACCGCCCCACAATATCCGGGAGGTCGTTGACGGGGCCGTTGCGGTGCTCGACGACCCGGAACTCACTGAAGATGATCTCCTTATGTTGGTCAAGGGCCCCGATTTTCCGACGAAGGGCATTATTCTTGGCAGGCAGGGGATCGTAGACGCGTATCGCACGGGCAGAGGCCGCGTCATTGTCCGGGCGCGTGTGACGGTCGAAGAAACGAAGGGCGATCGCGAAGCGATCATTGTCAACGAGCTTCCCTACCAGGTGAACAAGGCGGCTTTGATCGAGCGGATAGCGGAGCTGGTCAAGGCGGGAACGATCAGCGATATCGCCGATATCCGCGATGAGTCTGACAGGGACGGCATGCGGATGGTCATCATCCTCAAGCGCGACGCAGACAGCCGGATCGTTGAGAACCAGCTGTACAAGCACACGCCGATGCAGGTGACGTTCGGGATCATCATGCTGGCGCTGGTGGATAATCGACCCCAGGTGTTGACGCTCAAACAACTCATTCAGAGCTATCTCAAGCACCGGGAAGACGTCGTTGTCAAGCGCACTCAGTTCGATCTGCGCAAGGCCGAGGAACGGGCACACATACTGGAAGGCTTCCGTATTGCGCTGGATAACATCGACGAGATAGTGGCGCTCATCAAGGCCTCGCAGACACCGGAGATCGCGAGAAACGGTCTCATGAGCACGTTTGGTCTCAGCGAGAAACAGGCCCAAGCAATCCTCGACATGCGTCTGCAGCGTTTGACGGGACTCGAACGGCAGAAAATCGAAGATGAGTATCAGGCGCTTCTCAAGAAAATCACTGAACTAAAGGCCATTCTCGCCGACCGTGAACTCGTTCTAAACATAATCCGGGATGAGCTCGGCGAGATCAAAGAGAAGTACGGCGACGAGCGGCGCACGGAAATCGTGGACCAGATGGCGATGACCTTCGAGGCAGAGGACTTGATCGCCGAGGAGGATATGGTGATCACGATCAGCCACGCAGGTTATATCAAACGGCTTCCGCTCGACTCTTATCGTGCGCAGCGCCGAGGTGGACGGGGCGCTACCGGCATCAAAGTGCGCGACGAGGATTTTGTCGAACACATATTCATCGCTTCGACGCACAGCTATATACTGTTTTTCACGGACCGTGGCAGGTGTCACTGGCTCAAGGTGTATACAATCCCGGTTGCGGGCCGTCAGGCGCGAGGCAAGGCGATTGTGAACCTCCTGGGACTGGCAGAGGGCGAACGAATCACGGGTCGTGTCCCCGTCAGCGAGTTCAACGAAGACCAGTACCTCATCACCGCTACCCGTAAGGGAAAGATCAAAAAGACACGGCTTGATCTGTATAGCAGACCGCGTCGTGGGGGCATCGTCGCGATGGCGCTCAAGGGCGATGATACACTGATCGCTGCGGCGGTAACGCGGGGAGAGCAGGATGTCGTCCTCGCCAAGCGTAACGGCCGGTCTATTCGTTTTAAGGAGACCGATGTTAGAAGCATGGGGCGGACGGCGGGAGGTGTGCGAGGCGTCAAACTGGATGACGGGGACTACGTGGTCGGCATGGTCGTCGTGGCAAAGGATGCAACCCTGTTGACGGTAACAGAAAACGGATATGGCAAGCGGTCGCCGCTGGATGACTACGCAACGAAGCACCGGGGCGGCAAGGGCGTGATAAACATTCGTACAACCGATCGCAATGGCAAGGTTGTGGCGATCAAAGAGGTCCGCGACAAGGATGACATAATGATCATCACCAAGAAGGGCGTGGTTATTCGGTGTCCGATCGCGCAGCTTTCTGTAATCGGTCGAGCGACGCAAGGTGTGCGATTGATCAATCTGGACGAGGGTGATGTGGTTACGGATGTCGCACATCTGGCTCACGAAGAGAACGACGAATAGACCGTAGATAGCGAAAACTGCGGTCTCAGAGGGAGTCGAAGGTCTTCGGACCGGGGAGGAAACACATTGACGGCTTTATCAGAGAAGATATCCGAATTCACGATAAGAAGATTGTCAACGTATTACCGGATTCTTATGGATCTCGGGCAGGAATCCGTAGCGACGGTATCTTCGGCTTCGCTGGCAGACCTGTGCGGCGTCACATCGGCACAGGTGCGCAAAGACCTGTCGTACTTCGGCAATTTCGGTACGCGCGGCCTGGGCTATCAGGTTGACGAGCTAAAAAACGCCATCGGTTCGATTCTTGGGCTCGACAGAAAATGGACGATGGCCCTGTTCGGAGCGGGAAGTCTTGGCCACGCGCTGTTCTTCCATCAAGGGTTCAAGGACGACGGCTTCTATTTCACGCATATCTTCGATGTGGAGCCCACGAAGATCGGTATCAGATGGGAAGCCATGGAGATTCGCCCGGTCAGCGAGGCAAGGAATATCCTCGGAGCCGATCCCGTGGATATCGGTGTCATCGCCACCCCGGCAAAGTCCGCGCAGGAAGTCGCGGACATTCTCGTTGAAAACGAGGTCAACGGCATACTCAATTTCGCCCCGAAAAGAATCTCGGTCCCCGGAAATGTTCGACTCAGAAACGTCAACCTGGCAGTGGCGCTGGAGAATCTGACGTTTTTCCTCTCGAGCTGAGGGAAGCCCTTCCGATGATAATCCGTAGAATTGCATCGGTGTTTTGCTTTGCACGCAGGCTGTGTTCCCGCGGTGCGCAGTTCGGCGCGGCCACGCTTGCCGTCCTCGCCGTGTCGGTCGCTTTTGCCGCGCAGAGTCTCGATCAGTCTCCCGAGGGTCAGGGAATACATTCCGACCGACTTGTGATCGGACCGGGCAAGGTTCGTTTTGCACAGACGCGAAACGGAGCGTGGCAGGAGATCGTACCGGCCTGGGCGAATGGATCGAATCTGATCTCCGGCGGCGGGTTCGCACTTTACGCGGAAGATGCCGACGGAAGAATCGTCGAGCTGATCGCCACGGGCGATGCGACGCTCGATGTGCCCGCGGCCGCGCGCGATCTCGGCAAGTGCTGTGAAGGAATGGCGCACGGTTGGCGTGCACCGTCGCTCGACCCGGATGATGATGGAGACGGACGCGCCGACGAGGATCGGCTCGACGGCATCGACAACGATCATGATGGCAAGATCGATGAGGACTTCGCAGCGATCGGCGATGAGATGATCGTAACGGAGTATTCAATGCGAGAGCCCGCAACCGGTCTTGCGATTGGGTTTCATCAAGAAGCGTACGCATGGTCGTTGCCCAATATCGACGGTGCGATCCTGTTGAGTCTCCGGGTCAGCAACGCGGGCGAGAAGCCGTTGAAGAACGTCCGTGTTGTTGCATACTACGAACGCAAAGGAGCGTTTGCCTTAACGGAGAGAACGATCAAGACGGCCACCAACCAGACCAACGAAAATGCGAACCGGTCGAGCGTGGTTGTCGTGTCGAGCGACGGACGGGGAGCTAATCTGGCGCTGGTCGGTTCTGTGGCAGGCATCGATGAGGGCTCAGGCTGGATCTCGGGCCATGTCGAGTCGCGAGAGAATATGGAGCGGTCGGTTGCTCAGGTGATCGTTGCGGCACGCGACGGCGGAGAGAACCGAGCGGAGTCTGCACAAGAGTCTATGGAGAGCCGGATGGGTCCGGTCTCGGACGGTGCCGTCGTGTATCACATCTCACCACGTTTGGATAGATTGGAGCCGGGGCAGACGATCGACCTGAACCTCGCGATTGTGGTCGCGCCACAGCTGACTCAGATCGAGGGGTCTACAACGCTCGCTGTTGAGACGTATTTTGGTGATGGTACCAACCTCTATGTACCGCCCCCGGTGTCGATGACCCCACGCGTACTGTGGGCAAGATACCGGATGGATGAGGCGGAAGAAGAACCCACCCTTCTGATAAGCATTCAGGATAGCGGCGATGATCCGGTCGGTCCCGGAAACATATCCTACGTCACAGGAGTTGCTCCCTCGGACGTTAAGCCCCGTAATATCCCCAGTGGTGGATCTGTGCTGAGCCTTCGCGGGAATATCGCAGACAGCATAGTGATGGACAAGAGCCGGGCGACGCTAAAGGGCCGTCTGGACACGGGCGAGTTCTTTGAGATGATTCTTCGTCCCGAGGCACCGGTGAAGCCTGTGCCGTCGCGAGAGGCCGAGGCCTACTGGCAGACACCGGGCAAGCTTTCGCGTGAGCTTCTCACGGGCTCACCCAACCCGTTTCGAAATGCCACGACGATCTCGTACGAGGTTCCTTCGTTGATCGAGCAAGAGGATGGATCGATCCTGCCTTCGTCCGGCGCTCGCGATACGACCGTCAAGATCTACAACGTGAGCGGACGTCTCGTGAACATCCTTGTGGAGGACCATCTATCGCCGGGCACGTACTCAATCGGCTGGGCGGCCGTCGACGAATCGGGCAATGACGTGGCGAGTGGTGTTTACTATCTCAGACTCCAGATCCAACAAAGATCGACGACGCAGCGGTTGATTCTCCTCAAATGACCCCCGTTCGCCCCGACGGTGCGGGGGTGGTCCCCCGTCCCGGCGGGTTTCTCAGGCAATCTGGCCCGGAATTTGTTATATATATTATGTAGCGCTGACCTAGCGGCAGCGCTACTTATGCCGGTTGGAGCGGACAACCTTCGGTTGCAGCTCAACCGGCATGAAGAGTGCAGAAGGTCCGGCGCACAAGCACGCGTGGACCCGGATATCGGATTTGAGGAGGACCTGCGTAAGTGAAGAAGGGGATTCAAGTTGCCCCGCAAGAGAAACTGATCGAGCGAGCTTATCTCGTGGGCGTTTCCCTCCCCGACGTTCCAATGGCGGTGGCGAGGGATCACCTCAATGAGTTGCAGCAGCTTGCGCTGACAGCTGGCGCCATAGTCGTCGGCAGCACGATTCAGGGGCGGACGAGAATCGATGGGGCGACTTACATCGGTAAGGGTAAGGCGCAGGCGGTCAAGACCGAGTGCGAAAGACTGGACGCGAACCTTCTCATATTCGACAGCGATCTCTCTCCCGCCCAGGCGAGAAACGTCGAGAAGATACTGGGCGTCAACGTCATCGATCGCACGGAACTAATCCTCGACATATTCGCGCGACACGCCCAAACGCAACAGGCAAAGGCACAAGTCGAGCTCGCGCAGCTCATCTACACGCTACCCCGTTTGAGTAAACTCTGGGACCACCTGTCACGCCAGCAGGGTGGTATTGGGATGAGGGGCCCGGGCGAGACGCAGCTGGAGGTCGATCGCCGCCGCGTGCGTGATCGGATCATCCGGCTAAAAAAAGAACTCAAGAGTTTTGATACACGCAACGAGGTGGTTCGTGGAGCGCGAGATGGGTTTCCGATCGTCGCGCTCGTGGGGTATACGAACACCGGCAAGTCAACGCTGATGAACGCGCTGACCGGCGCCAACACTCGCGCCGAAAACCAGCTCTTCGCTACGCTGGACACATTGACCCGACAGATGAAAACAACAAGCAGAACGCCTGCGTTGCTCGTTGACACAGTCGGTTTTATCCGTAAACTTCCCCATCATCTTGTCGAGAGTTTCAAAGCGACGCTGGCGGACATCGCAAACGCCGATCTCTGTCTTCACGTGATCGATGCATCCCATCCGGGCTATGCGGAGCAGATGAAGATTGCAGATATCACACTGCACAGGATCCAGGGACGCGACCGCGACAAGATTTACGTCTTCAACAAGATCGATGCGATCGAGCAGGAAACAATCGAGGGTCTCCGGGTGCGTTACCCCGGAGCTGTCTTTATTTCGGCAGAGCGGAAAGACGGATTGGATGGGCTCAGACAGCGTGTCGATCAATCGTTGTTTGGAAAGAATGTTGAGGTGGAAATAAAGATCCGCGCCGTCGATGGCAAAGGGATCGCTGCGGTGAAAAGCCTGCTTCAGAAGCCAACGAGCTCGATGCGAAATGGCTTCTGTATCGTCAAAGGCTGGATCGACTCGAAGCACATGGACAGCCTCGAACGAGTCGACGGTATCAAGGTGCGATATCTCTTCTAGATTCAAGGGGTGCTTGTGAGGTCTTCCGTAGGAGCCTTGCGCGGGAACCCTCTTTCAGAGGACAGGCGAGCGAGGATCGGCCGTGGGTGGGGCTCAACGGGCGCCCGGTCCGAGTGCCCCCGCCCCCAAGCTCACTCCCCGCGTTGCAGTGCCTCGTGGCGGGCGCGGACCTCGTCGGCCATCTCCTGAATCGGCGGCATCTCCGCGATCATCTCGTATTTCGTATCCAATTGATAAATAATGAACTGTGCGAGTGCCACGAAGGCCAACGGCAGGATATAGGGCAGGAAGCGGCGCCAGCGGTGTCGCCACAGGAGACGGGAGGCAAGTACGGTGAGCGAGGCCAGTATCATAGAAAAGCCAACGGAGACCAAATACAAATGCCGTATGTCGAGCCAGTCGGATGCGTACTTGGTGAACTCGAAGAAACAAAATGGCGTGACTGTAATGTATGTCCAGGCGATAAAGAACCGAAGCGTTCGGTTACCGAATACGAACCCAAAAAGGCTAAACGATACTATCGCAATGAACACGAGCAAACGAATCGCCCACGCCACCTTGAAAATCGTGTAGACAACGGGTCCCGCATGCTCGATGAGGGACGACGTATGGACCGGAAACGCCATGCGAACAAGGTGAGACGCATAGTTCTTAAAAAGTCTGAGTATGCTGGACACGAAATCGTATTGCGCGGCGACTTCATAACCTAGCGCCAGCTTTGCTATTAGTGCCGCCAAAGCAATCACCGCAAATGCGAGTAGTCCGATGTTGAGAATTGGCTTTTTTGTTTCAGACCGAAAAAACACAGAGAATGCCAGCATACAACCGAGTATGCCGAACGACGTGATTGTCGTCATCAAACTGAGAACAAAACAAAACGCGGCCGCGAAAAACCAGCTAGATAGTACCTTTCCCCCATGCTTCAATTCGTTTTTGAAGTAGAACAACAAAGTCATCAGTGTCATAAGCGTGATCAAAAGATTGCTCACTCCAGACACAACCATAACGGCCTTGCCATAGTTGCCCACGGCACACGCAAACAACAACGACGATACCACGGCGATTACCTTATCTTTGAGAAGCACAAAGACAAGTATGGCGACGAGAAAAGCATTGAGGGTGTGGACGACTACGTTGAACAGGTAATACTTCGAGGCATCGAGGCCAAAGAGCGAGTACTCGATGTAGAACAACAGATTGACGAGCGGCTGGAAGGGCTGCTTTGGGGCGGCGGCGAATATCTGCCCCGGCGAATCGCCGGTGTCGATGGCTCGGTGAAGATAGAGGAAATCCCCAGGGTTCCAGAACGGGTTGTCCCGGGTGACAGAGAAGAAAACAAGGCTGAGAACAAGCAGTAGCCCAAAATACAGCAATCTCGAGCCAAGCGACCAGGTCTCCCGGTCTTTTGGGGTGGTCATAGGGTTCCGTCCGTCTAAGGAGGGGTCGGGAATACGCTCGAAATAAGCGAATCCGGCGCGTAAGTATAGCAGAAAAGTCGGTGCGGTGATAAGGGCGATAGGAACGCCACATCGGCACATTTGTTGCTTATCCATCCCCAATTCAATAATGCTTGCACTATTTTTGGGCGGGTGCTATAAGCACTTGGCTTTACAAACGAAGCTCGAGAAAGGACACAAGGCGTGGGAAAGATACGAATTGGAACCCCGGACTACCTGTCAGTCCAACCACTGATAAACGGACTCGCCGAACAACAACAGATGGAGTTTGTCTACGCAGAGCCGGGCGAACTTGCGACAGCTCTGGAGCAAGAGGAGCTCGACATAGCACTCGTCCCTAGTATCGAGTTTTTGCGGGGGGTAGGTGAGAGCTTTATCGAAGGTCCGGGTCTGGTGATCCGCGGCAGAACGGGTGGGAGCGTTCTCGTAACCGATCGACCCATAGGGGAGATCGATAGTATAGCGGTCGCCGAAAACAGCCGGACAGCGGTAGCGGTTCTTCGTATTCTGCTGGACAAGGTTCACAAAGCGCTGCCGGACTTCTGCGTATGCAAGGCAGACGCAGAGAAGTGGAAAGACAACCACGATGCGATACTGCTCACCGGTGATGAGGGGCTCCGATACTGTTCGCAGCACCTGCAGTCGGACGAGATCTGCTATGATCTGGGTGAGATGTGGTGCGATCTCTATCCGTCTCCGTTGACCGTCGCGATGTGGGTCTATAATGACAACCGGATTGCCCAGGATCTGCGAGGCCTGTTGACTGAGGCAAGGGACAACGGCGTCAGGGAGCTTTCGCTGCTTGCGGACGGTGCCGCGACCCGGACGGGCCATGATAGTCAATTCATCTACGACTATCTCAGCCGGGGTTGGAGCTACAATATTGGCCAGCGCGAAGAGAACGGGCTCAAGCTGTTCGAAGAGGCGGCGTTTGACTACCAACTCATCCAGCATCGGAGACTGGGAAAGGTCCTGACGGGACAGAGCTAGCCGAACGTCTCGATCTGCTTCAGCGCGAACGTCCCGATCGCAGGCGTCGTTTTTCCTCCCCGGCGAGGCGATCGGCGCGACGGGTAGGCTCGGGCAAACGATAGCGCGGTGCACAAGCCAGCACCAGCCGGCGGCAACCGCGCTGATCGGTAAGATGCCCCGGCGACACGAAAACGGGCTTCACGTCGTCCCGCGTCCTCAGGACACTCCCGACACGTTTCCCCCGATACGATAACGGGCTGTAACTACCGCGTTTGCGCCCGGGTTGCCTGTAATCCCCAACGAGCAGGCTTTTTGCACAACCGATCGTCGGTCTGCGAAGCAGTACACCAAGGTGGCTGGCCAGACCCAGTCCGCGGGGATGTGCGATCCCGTGACCGTCGCAGATCACGACATCGACGTTCGAGACCACCTTTTTCAGGCACGCGGCCAGCGACGGAATCTCCCGAAACGACAGTAGTCCCGGAATGTATGGAAAGGTGAGATCTGTCACCGCCGTGCGTGCCTCGATTAGCTCGAGTGACGGAAACTCATAGACAACAACGGCACTAATGAGACGCTGTGTTGATTTGCTGATCGCAATATCCGCACCGGCGACGACGTGGACTTTCCTGAGTAGGAGCGGTCTGAAGCGGACGCTCCGTTGGAGTTTGACCTGGATCGAGGTCGCCTCGTGGTAGTCCATATCCCAGGCGTGTTGTTCGTAGATTCTCACTGGTTCTGCGCGTTACCCGAGATCGACGGGTAGAACGATCGTGAAAGAAGTACCCTCACCGACCTGGCTGACCACAGTGATCTCGCCCCCGTGGTCCTGGATGATCTGGTAGCAGATCGAAAGCCCCAGCCCGGTGCCGACCCCGACACCTTTGGTTGTGAAACCCGGGTCGAAGATCTTGTTGATCTGTTCCTCGGGTATGCCCCTTCCGTTGTCCTTGATCTCGATCTGCACCTTGTCATTGCTGTGGGACGTCGTGATGGTGATATCGCCGTCACCCTCGATTGCCTGCTTGGCATTCACCAGCAGATTGAGAAACACCTGGTTGAGCCGTCCCGGAAAGCACTCGATGCGGGGCAGATCAGCGTAGTTACGATGAACCGTTACATGGCGCTTGAGTTCGTGGTGGACAAGGGTGAGTGTGTCTTCCAGGCCCTCGTGGATATCCACCCGTTTCATTTCGGCTTCATCCAGCCTGGCAAAGCTCCGAAGGCGTCGCACGATGGTCGTCACCCGATCGCCGCCGGACCCGATAACCGCATTCGCGTCCTCGATGACTTTGACCACCGCACGGACCTTTGAGTTGCCACCTTCGTCGGGGCCAAGCTCCTTCTTGAGTTTGCCAAGGGCCCGCGCCAGCGTGTCGTGCATGCTGCAGATTGCGCCAATCGGCGTGTTGATCTCATGGGCCACTCCGGCGACGAGGTTGCCGAGGGCGGCCATCTTCTCCGACTGGACGAGCTGCGACTGGGTTTGCCGAAGCTCCTGATTGGCAGCAGCGAGTTCATCCAGAACCTTCTGGCGTTTTCGCGCCTCATCGAGCTCCTTGGCCTTGAGTTCGTTGTCCGCCTCGAGACGCATGCGTTCTAATTCCTGCTCCTTGGCGCGACGCTCCTGCTCGATCCGTTCCGCGGAGAGCTCCTTTACTTCGTCGAGCCGTTTGGCCAGATCCCTGTTGGTTTGCGCGAACCCCAGCGCGAGACCAACCGACATGATTATCAACATGACCAGAAGACCGTACAGATAGTAGTCAGGGCCGTCGCCAGATTCCGAAGAGATGAGTGCCGTCAACATCTGAAAAGCAGCGGCGAGAATAAACGCGGCGACCCCCGACGCAATAAGCCAGGCATAACGTTTCCGCCTGATAATCGCAGTGACCAGAACGCGCAGAATCTCGGCGAACGTGATAAGAGGGAAATAGAAAAGGTGTGTTATCGGTCCGTTCCAGAAGACGATGGCAACGATCACTCCGCCACCGAGCCACAACCAGAACACCCTGGGCAAACGGTCGTAGAAAAGCGCATATAGAAAGCGCAAGCCCGAAACCGATACAACGATAACAGCTATTTGCCACACCCTGAACCAAGCGGCAAGATCGGTGGGATCTGGGGTTTTGACAAAATAGAGCGGTACATACGCGATGATAGCCGCGGACATTGTGAATACGGCATAGTAGAGATGCACGATCTGCCTGGGATAGAATACAAAAAGCAGAAGATGAAGCATCGCGATCGCCATCGCGGCGGCGGCGGAGAGCGTATGCTGCGTCGTGCGCTCGAACAGCAATTCCGCCTTGCTCGCCATCCCCGCATCCATCGTACTCAGTGTGATTTGGAGTCCGCTGGCTCCGTGCCTCGGATGTCTCTCAAACTTGTACGCCCATCCTCGGTGGGGCGCAAAGCGGATGGCGATAACATGCTGTGGTCTGTCGTCGAAGTTAACCGGGGTCAAGACCGGCGCGTCGGCCACCAGGTGGGATTGCGTTTCGGGGGGACCCACCTTTCCCAGGGTGCGGACGAGGCGCCCGTCGAAGTAGCACTCCGTAGCGCCGATCTGCGATATGGCGATCGACAGCACCCTATTGCGCAGTTCAGTCGGGACCTCCAGACGAAGTCTGAACCAGACGACAACTTGCCCCTCTCCCGTGGTATCGAGAGTCCTGAGGCTGCCCGGGGGCACGGGTCTCCATGAGCTGTCATCGAACCCGGGATCCGCCCACGACGGATCGTCACCCGCGTGATACTTCCAGCCGCTGTCCAGTATCATGCCTCGGTCATGCAGCACGCGGTCCGCGGAAACAACGATTGCGCCGTCGGACTGCCCGGGCGCACTCGCCGCACACAACACTGCAATCACAGCCGCTAGCACTACAATAGTTGAGAGTCTTCTCATCTCAGGTCGATTCCCAGTACGGTGATGTCATCCCATTGATGGCCAGGATGGCTGAACGCCCGCCCGCCGCGCCGGAATATTCCGAGTGCCGTTATTCACGATACACCGAACGGCTAAACAAACGTTTTCAGGATTTGCTTGTGCATGTCCTGCAGGTCACCATACGCCCCGTTTATTTCGGCGATCTTCTGTTCGAGTTTCTTCATCAGCTGTTTGCGCTCGATACCATTTCGCAGAATGATGAGGAGGTCATCGTTGTCCCAGGGCTTCTCGATATACTGAAAGAGTCCGACCTCGTTTATCGCTTTGATCGCATTCTCTTTATCCGCGTAACCAGTGAGGATAACTCGTGGTACGTTGGGACGCAGCTTGCGCACCTCTCCCAGAAACGTGATCCCATCCATTTCCGGCATCAGATAGTCGGAGAGCACCAGATCGATATCGTTCTTCTCTATGAACTGCAGGGCTTCTTTGGGGGTTAGAAAACTTTTGACCGTGTACTCGGTCTCAAGACTCAGAAACGAATTCAGGCTGGTAAGCACCATATCTTCGTCGTCAACGATCACGATTGTGGCGGCCGACTGCTCTTGCGACATTGTTTCCTCCTCATTCAGCGAGTGGGCGGGCAAGTGTGCACGACTCGCCCTTCGCTCTCGACATCGATTTAATCCTTATGATCAACTGCTGGCCTTCGGTCCCAGATCTGTGCCAACACGATCCAACAGTCCGCGCAACCGTCCAATAAGAGCCTTGAAGACCCCTTCGGTAATCTGAACGTGATCGGAGAGAATGTCCAGAAAGTCCACGCGGTCGATACAGAGCACGTTTGTATCCTCGACGGTGGTGGCGGTGGCGACGCGCGGCGTATCGTCGAAGAGCGCCCACGTGCCAAACGGATCGCCGGTCTTCGCCACCGTGATCTCCTCGCCGCCGCGGTGGAGACGCACGCGGCCCTCGAGAACGACGTACAACGCGTCGGACGGCTCGTCTGATTTGTATACGATCTCTTCGGCCGAGAATGTGAGTTCCTCCGCTATCACAGCCAGATAGGACAGCTGCTCACTGGGAATCTCGGCAAAGACGTCGACATTCTGGAGAAAAATGACCTTTTCGATGATGCTCAACATCTTCTGGCTCCTTTACGCCGGTTGGGCGGTGGCAGAAAGGTGTCCGCCTGTCCTGTCGGTGCCTTAGCCGGCATGCGCAACACGGCCGCCAGCCCGGTATTACACATGATATCCAATGATACAGACAGGCGGTCCCGGGCGCAACCTCACGAAACCAACCGGGCGGTCTCCCGCACGACCGCGTTTGGGTCGTCGATGCTTCTTTTCGCGAGCTTTCTGAGTTCAGCCGAGGAATCGTCTTTCAACGCAAAAATGGCACAGGCTTTGAGCCACGGGTCTTTTCCCTCGATAAGATACTTCAGCGCCGCGTCCGAGTCCGGTATGTGGACTCCAAATAGCTCCTGGCCTCGTCGAATTCTCATATCCATGCTGATCGAGTCGACGATCGGAAACAAATACTTCTTCACCTGTTTCTTGAGAACATTGTCGAGAAACTCGACGGCGCTCGCATACAGTTCCTTTCTCTTGCTGATGATGCCGAGATAGGCGCCGTGTATGTCCTTTTGAGAGTACGTAAGACCGAGAAGCCGGAAGATCCGCTCGAGGTTCTCATCGATCTTCTCCTCTAGGGCCTTGCGCATCAAGCGCTCCGCGTCGTCGTCCGAACGGTCTTCGAGATTCAGGATCTGGAGTATCGTGTAGTAGGATTCCGTTTCCTCGATGAGCGCGTCGCCCAACGCCTCGTGATTGAACTTCAAGCGAGGGTAGTTTGCTCGAAGATAGTTCAGAGCTTTGATGACATGATACTTCATCGCAGGCTCCACGGCGTCGATGATGGAGATCAGTGTATCTACCGAATGCTGTGTGGGGATCTGTTTCATTACGCGGCACAGGTTGCTGCGGGCAGTGAAATCGTATGACGTATCGCAAATGTAGTCACTCAGGGTGCCGGTCACACGGTCGCCGTACGCGGCCAGGGCGTCGCGCGCATTCTTGCGAAAACGCCTGTCGAAAATCCGTTCGAGCAGCCGGGGCACGAACTCACGGTCGCCCGTCTGCCCAGCGCTCCGCATGGCCTCGTTGACGACACCCGGCGAGGGATCATCGAGAAGCTGCCGCAGAAAACCCTTGAAGGCCGGATCCTGCATTGACCCCAGCGCCTCGGCGATCTGCACGCGGATGAATTCGTTCTCAGGTCCCTGACCGGTGAGGAGCTCGCGAATCATGTCCTCACCGAGTAGATCTGCCTCGCCGGAGCCAGCGTGGTCCGCGATACAGCCGATCGCGGCTGAGCGAATGCCGACGCTGCTGTCCGCCAGGTATCGGCGGAGCATCGTGACCCGGTCGACGGCCGGCTGGTCGCAGAGGTAGTGCATGGCCTCACGCCTGACACCCTGATCGCCGTCCTCGAGCAACCCCTCCATCTCACTTACAACGGTGTTGTCACCGTTCGAACGAAGCACCCTGATCGCCTTTGCCCGGATGCCCGGCGACTCGTGCGACAGCAGCGGCTTTATGGCGCCGAGGATTTCCGAGTCCCGGACATCGCGGAGCATATCCAGCGAGTAAATAATCTGGCGCTCATTGGAGCTGCCCAAGGCCGTCCTCAGGGTCGTAAGGGTAGAGGCGTCGGCGATGTTGACGCTCAGCTCGTCCGGATCGATTTCCCGCCTCTCCAGCGCGCGGCGGAACGCCTCGACGTATTCCTTGCGCATCCTGAATACCATGAATAGCCAAACGAGCAGCATGGCGACGACGACAATACTAAGCTGCCGAACCGAGAAGTGCAGGACACCGACCAATAGCAGGAGCACACCTCCGGCAAACCCTCGAAACCACCGATCCACAAACACATCGATAAAGACCTTGGTTCGTTTCTTGATTTCCAGCGGCACGGGGAGAAAGAGCAGTTCACGCCCCGTCTTGTCGATCGAATACCTGAATACGCCATCGGTGCCGCGGATCAACACGGCAGACATCAGGCCCGGTACGAGGAGCATGGCGATCGACCCACCGAGCAGCCCGAGCGGCAGCAGAAGGATGGCTCCACCCACGCCAAAAAGCCGCAAGAACCGATAGCTCAGAAACAACTGAAACAGAAAGGCAATCAGACTCAAACGGCCATAGAACTTGCCGAGAAAGGCCGTCAGATCCTGTTTCACGGGGAACGACAGGACGGAAACCGTCTTGAACTGATAATCGATAAAGGAAGCCGTGGCCATGGTTATCGCGATGATGCCGACAATGAGCAGCAGGTGTCTCGATCGCTTGACGAGCTTGAACAGTTCCGCGTAGCTCTCTTTGGGTTGCTTGCGACGGGTCGGCCGCGCCGGCTGCCCCACATCCTCTTTTTGTTTCATCGCCCACACGACGTTCACGAGAACGATACACAACGCCAGAAAAGCGATGCAGAAAAACAACAGATTTTCAGTAGACACACCCGCCGTGTCGACGATCAGGCTCGTGACCTCGCCACCCGTGAAGGCGCCGATAATACCGCCCAGGCCAAATAGGACGAACAGTCGCTTGGCCTGCGTGGCATCAAATATCGCGTTGGAGAACAACCAGAACTGCGACGTTGATATCGCCCCGTAGATACTGACCCAGATGTAGAAGGTGTAGAAGACCGAGGGGTGTGTGAACTGCAGAAGCCAGCGAAGCAGCAACAGATTGATGATGAGAAAAACTGTTGTGAAGTTGATCAGCCGGTTGAGCCCCAGGCGCTGGCTCGCCTGCGAGTAGAGGGTCGTCACCGGGACGACGATCACGGCGATTAGCATAAACACAATCGGCAGTTGCGAGGGCCCTAGTTTGACCAGAAAAAGGCTGTCGCGCGCGGGTTTGAGAAAATAGTAGGTAACGAGCAACAGATAGTAGTAGAGGAACATCAGGAGAGCCAGGGTGATCTCTCCCTTTCGAACATCGACCAGCGAGCGTAGCCAATGCTTCATTGCTGCCTCCCGGAGGGGCCGATGACGAACTCGTCGACGATACGACCATTCGTCTCATCGGACTTGGAGCTCTCGACAACCTGCACCGAGATCCTGCCGGGTTGAACATCGACGACACAGTAATGATAGACCTTTTCCTGGACACGGCGAACGACGTTCAATCCTACCGCAGTATAGGAGGCCATGTATTCGTCGATTGTTTCCTGGTTGGGCAGAGCGCGCTGGGGTGAGCCACCGCCCCCGGTGATTACGAACTGGACCGACGATTCGCGTCCGTCATCGCGAAGAAAAGGGAGCGAGGTGCGCTCGTAGTTGTGCTGATGGCCGCTAAAGACCATCTGAACGCCCTTCTTTTCGAACAGCGTGATCAGTTCGCGCCGCTTCTCGATCAGGTTGTTGCCGTAGTCCGGCCGTTCCCAGTTGTCATGGTGCTCGGAGAACGCAATCGGGGGGTGGTGCATGACGACGATCTTGAATGTCTTGTCGCTGGCCGCCAGATGGCGTTCGAGCCACGCGGGCTTTGCGGGGTCATCGGAAACAAACCACTCCCGATAAAGCTCATCCTGAACCGCATTATCGATGTCGTGGTGATAGTCGATCAGATAGTCGGAATCAACGATGAAGAGGTCGACATCAGGACACTCGAATACGTAGAAAAGCGGGTAGGCGAACACCGCGGTGTAGTTTGGCGCGCCGTATGTCGAGTCGACGGTCATGTCATGGTTGCCGGGCGCGGGAAGATACGGATACTCGGTAATGAGAGGCACATCTACCTTGTTCTGGTCGAGAAACCGTTTCCAGTCCTTGGCACGCCGTCCGTCGGTGACGATGTCGCCGGTATTGAGGATGAAGTCGAAGCCCTCGCTCTGGCCTCGCTCGTACATGGCATCCCGGACCATCCGGGCTTCGGTAGCGCCGTAGTCCGGGTTCCAGATGAGATAATTGACACCGCCCACGAGGCCGCTTCCCACAATATAGAGCTGGTAGACGATGGGCAGATAGAGTTGCTTCCACGTCAGCCATGTGTTTTTGTTGGCCACGACTTCCTTGGCGCGCCAACCGGGACGGTTGTCCCCGTAGACAACAAACCGGGGGTTCTTGTCCATGCGGTTGTCAGGAAACCGCTTTGGCACTTCGTAATACTCTCGCGGATAAGAATCCTCGACACGACCATAGCGCGAGCAGGCGGGCAAGACGATCAGCATCCCGAGGATGAGGTATACGAGGGTGCTCGACAGTCTTGCGTGGTTCGACCTGACCACGGCTCTAATCCTCTCGTTGAATGGCAACAATCGTGTGTTCCCCGGAGTTGCCGCCGGTGCTCACGAAAACGGATACCCACCGGCCCCAGTTCTCTTCCGACCGATGGTTGCGTAACCGAACCTCGAGGATACCGTTCTCCATCTTCGGCAGCGGAATCCGCATTGGCCCCCGGAGGTCCTCGCGTGAACCGAAGGACTCACCATCTTGTCTATACTCGTACTGGTATCGCACATCGGTCACATCCTTGTAGCCGTTCTCGACGGCAAGGTCGACAAACCGGAGCTCCGGCCCGCTCGCAGACTCGACGACGCTAAAACCATCGGCCGGGTTCATCTTGTCGAACCAGTACCGGCCGATGATATCACGGCGTTGGATGAGCACCTCGATCAGATACTCGGCGGCCTCGGGATCCGAGTATTGCCCGGTCTCGACCGCCGCTCGAATCTGCTCATCGGTAAACGATGTCACAATCCGCGCCGCCCAGAACCCGTCGCGGCCGGTCTGGTTCACGAAGGCCGGGTTGGGAACGATAAACTTGAACTTCTGTGGTTTGAAATCTTTATAGTCGAACAGCCCAACCGACTTGTACCTGATCGTCCGACCTTTCTCCCATCCCGGAGCGACCAATCCGAGCCGGAGCGTATTCTCCAACATCTGCCCGGGGTCGACTCCTGTCTCGTAGCCAACCCACTCCGGCATCGGCTCATCGCCCTGGCTTCCGAGCGTCGAACCGAAGTCGATGAGATAATGTCTGACGTAGCGCCGCCCGGAGTCATCGACATAGATATCCAGTGTGTTGCTCGCCTTGGTGTCCCAGTGGTTAACCCAGGACGCAATCGTTCGCAACCCCCGGAGCTCTCTTCGATGCTCGTGCGGGATGAAATCATTCGGGTCATCCTTGCGCGTTTTGTAATAGCGGAACGGCCCAATCGGTTTGCCGGGTAGAAACTTGCTCGCCGTCACGCGGATCGTGCCGTCCGGCTGCCGGTTGACCCGGGCGAGCAACGAGGCGAGATCCGCCCGGGTCATCGCCCGTTCTTTGCCGAGCTCCTTGTCGAACACCATCACACCGTCGCGGATCTCCAGAATCGAGGGGTCGAGCGACCCGATGTAGTTCTCAGGCGTGTTATACCCTGCGGCATACAACAGCTTTGTGGAGACGGTCTCGGCGCCGGTGGCGAGCTGCGGCCATCCCTTGGGGTCGAACTTGATGATATAGCGGCCGTCTTGAGCGTCCTTGACCGTGAATCCGGGTGTGACGCCCTCCGTTTTGGCGGCGACGATCGTTGTCGGCCGTTCCAACAACGGGGTGTCTCCCTGGTTCGGCCCGCGCCTTATCTCTTCGATCGACATGGTCTTCTGGCCATTTCGATTCGTGAACCAGCTCGAGTTGGCCACTTCATCAAATGCATCGATATTGAACGCCTGCTGTCGGTGACCGGTCAGTTTACGAAGCTGCCGGGAGATATCGAGTGCGTTCATCAAAGGTCTCGAAAACTGTTTGTCGAAGCCATCGGCAATATTGTTGATATGCTGCGTCTCGGGTTGCGGGATGCCCCGGTCATCGCCTGGAATGGATGGCGGGATCCTGAGCGAGCTGCCGCCCCCGCAGCCAACGCTGCAAACCAGCAACGGCAAAGCGCCGCCGATCCCGATCATCCGGCAAACGCGGTGTCCAAAAAACCGATATGCAATACGTCCAGTCATAACAGATCGCTAGAAGTACGCGAATGCCCTCCGCTCGCCCGTCGGGTTCAGCTGAAAGAGAAACTTGAGACCATCTTCGCTCTTGCCAAGCTCCAGCCGTATGAGCGTCCCCTCGGATTTCCAGACACGAAAACCACCGCCAAACGTAAACTGGGTGTCGGCGGAGCCGAAATCCCTGAATATATCCTGTTGTACCTGTCCGGCATCGACAAAGAGAAGTGCATCGATGGCCCGTGAGATCGGATACCGGTATTCGACCGTCCCCAGAATGGCGTCAAAGTCACGAAAACGGCCCCTCTGAAAACCACGGATCGTCTCGTCGCTACCCAGCTCGCTGAGCTCGTAGAACGGTATCTGTTTTTTGTTGAGAGGATCCGAGAACTGCAACCCCAACCGCAAAAACAGCGTTCGCTCACGAAATATCTCGGCGTATTTGATCACATCGAGGAATGCGAACGTATAGGCGTAATTATCATCCCCGATTTCCTGACTGATCCGGCCCCGTGTCTCGATTTCCCATCCCCCTGTCGGGCGGACCGGCCGGTTCTTGCCGTTGTAATGGAGTGCCAGTGTGGCGCGTGTGACCGTTATCTCGTCATCGAGCCCGGGCAAACCGGGATATACGTCGGTTGTCGACGGGGTTTTGTCGCTCTTCCCCGCACCGGTAATGCTGTGGTCGACCCCAAATATCGCACCGACGACGAACCGGGGTGTCACCCACTGGCCCAATGCGAGTTCCGCCGTCGCCATCTTGATCTGATAGTTCGTCTCGTCAGCGCCTACCGTGTTCGGACCGATTCCATAGAATCGCTCGTTCGGCATATTGCGAAACGTCAACTGCCCGCCCATGTTCAAATGGCCACCGAACAGCTCGATGCGTCTCGCGCGGGCCTGGTAGAGCTGGCGGCCCAACAACCCCCAACTGCCCGTCAGGTTGAGGCGGGCGTCTTCGTTCGGGCGATTTTTTAAAAAGAACTCCAGCCCAACCCCTGACCGCGAGCTGTAGACCGGCATGACACCCCGCGACCCGTCGGGGTTGGCAAAAATGGCGGCCAGCCGGCTGCCGACCTGGTACTCCGATTGGATCGAGATGACCGCACCGGTGACCTGGAAGACCGCCCAGAAAGGCAGATAGATGATCATTCCGGGGAGGGAGACCACACGCTCCCAGGTGGATCTGCTGGGCATCCTCTCCGGAAACGCATCGGTGCTGTCTGCCTCGGCGCCGCCCCCCTCGTCCTGCGAAGACCCGGCACGGTCCGCCACTGCTGCATCGCCGACGCCCTGGGGGGATTCGGCCGGATCCGCTGGTGCCGCCTGCGAGCCCGAAGGCGGTTTCGTATCTTTATATGTTTGAATTGGTTGCGCCATGGCGGGCACGAGCGTGCCCGTCGTGAGCATCGCCAGCGCGGTGACGATTGCGAGAACAGGCCTGATCAACAACGACATCCCTTCCGCAGGAGGTGCCGCCACGCGGCGGAAATAGCAGTTGCACAACGCTCGAGCATGAATCGGTCGCTCGGCTTTCTCGGGTTGACTATAATTTGTGAGCGCGATCCGCGGCCCCATCCGCCTCCCAATCACCGCCAGGACCATGGTATCATACTAGACTTCGTGGCCGGGCGCCAACGGCTTCACGGGCCGCCCGTTGCACACATATAAGTTATTGTGACATAATGAGTTATTGATGAACGATCCCGGAGAGCACCTTTATATACAACCATTCGACCAATACCAGGGTCTAAGCATTGACCTTGGAAACAGTTTCTGTGGAATCAACCGATAGAGAACTGATCTCCAGAGCACAGGGGGGAGAGTCGGCCGCATTCGAGGCCCTTGTATACCGTTATGACAAACACGTTTTGGCAATTGCAGCCTCGTACACGAACAGTCCCGATGAAGCCAAGGATATCTATCAGGAAGTCTTCTTGCGGGTCTACCGCTCTCTCGGCGGGTTCAAGTTTCAGAGCGAGTTTTCAACATGGCTATATCGAATCGTAACCAATGTCTGCCTGACACATCGGACGCGGCACAGGGGCCGGACGTTCCTGTCGATCGACGAGGTCGATCGATCGGAAACGGATCTGCAGGTGTCACCGCGACCGGTTTCGCCCGAGAGGCAGGCTCAGAATTCGGAAATATCGAAACACATCGAGAACGCAATGCAACATCTGTCGTCGCAGCAGCGGCTCGTTTTTACGCTCAAGCATTATCAGGGGTACAAACTGAGGGAAATCGCTTCAATGATGGATTGTGCGGAAGGAACCGTGAAGAAGTATCTGTTCACGGCCACGGAGAAATTGAGGCAACGACTCAAGAAACTCTACTAACCGCAGAGGTACTACGATGAATCACAAAGATTTCAAGGAATGGCTGCAATTGTCGATCGCAGGCGAGTTGACACACGAACAGGACAACTTGCTGCGTGAGCACCTCGCCGGCTGCGATGATTGCCGGGCCGAGCACGATGAGTTGCAGCGGCTGTTGTCACACCTGGGGGAGAGTGGAGCAAGAGAACCGTCGGAACGATTGTTGTGGGAAGCTCGTCAGGATCTTTTCGACGCGATACGCGAGGAGTCTCTGACGGAGTCTATACTGACACGCTTGACGCAGGGCGTGGCACCTTCGGTCTCGGGCTCACGAGGCGGGCCCCACTCCACATACTCCCCCGGTTTTCTCCACGGGTGGATGGGTTGGTTTCGCGGATTCCGGTTGGTGCTATCCGGGGCGGCGGCCATCGTGGTGGGCATCTTCATTGGCTACCTGGCTTTTGGAAAAGGTGTCACGCCACAGGCGGTGTCTCCGTTCGTTAGCGGGGCAATCGATGGAGAACTCGGCGGACCGGACATTACAAACGTGCGGTTTGTCGATTGGGATTCACGCAACGGCCAGATCGAGCTTCAGTACGATCTGATCCGGCCGGTTCGCCTCCGCAGCACGGTGGAGGACGACCGTGTCCAGCGGGTGCTGACCCACGCGTTGCTCAACGAAGACAACCCGGGTGTCAGGCTCAAGGCAATCGACGCGCTCGACGCCCGTGGTGCGACCCGAGAACATGGCGAAGATGTCAAGCTCGCGCTCATCAGCTCGCTCAAAAGCGATCCTAACGCGGGTGTGCGCAGAGAAGCGCTCCGGGTTTTGCAGGATCTTCCGTTCGATGATGAAATAAAGGAAACGTGTCTCTACGTTCTCGCGAACGACGAGAACCCGGGGATGCGCATAGCATCGATCAATTTGCTCTCCGGGGCAAGGCTCGACGGTTATCCGGTGGGGCAGGATGTCTATGATTTTGTGATCCACACATTGCAGGAGAGAGACGATCCGCTGTTAAGAGCGCGGTCGACCGCGTTTATCGAGGAGGTTCAGGATGAATAGATTCAAGTTGCAGATCATTATTGTGCTGGTTCTGATCGCGATGGTCTCGGTTGTGTCCGCCGTTGCGGACCGTATAAGCAAGACCGAGACCTTCACCGTCAAGAAGGGCGGGCAATTGGTCGTTGATGTGGAGAATGTGTCCGCGGATATCCACATCAAGGTGTGGAGCAAGAACGAGGTCCTCGTAAAGGTCGATGGTATATCGTACGACGATCTCGACGATCTGGAGATGAAGCAGGAAGGCAGCACAGTGTTCGTGGAGTACTACGGCGAGCGCGGTTGGGGCCATCGCGGGCGTCACGCCCGGTTCGTCATTACCGTGCCCTCTCAGTTCGATCTCGATATGGCCA
>CBDVBZ010000020.1:0-35687 GCA_965372355.1 uncultured bacterium
GCGCTCGCCGTTCCGTCGAACTCGATGTGCCCGTCATCGATGTGGACGACCCTCCTGCCAGCGGGAAGTCCGTCGACAAACGGTGTGGCCCATATGATCGTGACACCGTCGCCGTTTAGTTCCCCGACAAAACGAGTGCACCGCTCGCGCTCGACCGCATCGAGATAGCTGGTCGGCTCGTCGAGCAGAAGCAGCCGGGGATTCGATAGCCAGACGGTGGCGAAGGCGAGGCGTTGTTTCTCCCCGCCCGAGAGACGATGTGGGTTGCGCCCGAGAAATTCGCGCAGCGAGAACTGCTCCACGGCTCTCCACAGTCTCTCGTCCCGATCCTGTTTATCGAGCGACGGCGGTAGACTGAGCAACAGCTCGTTGCGAACCGAGCTTGCCACAAACTGGTTATCCGGCTCCTGCAAGAGAAGCCCGATACGTCCCGTTGTCGCGTCCTCGGCGATCAATTCACCCGCTGCCATCGGCACGAGACCCGCGATCGTCATCAGGAGGGTGGTCTTGCCCGAGCCGTTCGGACCGGTGAGGACGACCCACTCGCCGTCTTCAATCGTGAGGCTGATGCTGTTCAGAATCGTCGAGGAATTGGCGCTGCCGTGCGGGAGGGATACGGTGATGTTCCTGAGCTCAATCATTCAGAAGGTCATCGCCTCGTGTGTCGCCGGGGATTCGAGTTTGCGGACTCCACGTTATTCGAGATTGCCGAGATGCTTGCGCGCCTCGGCTGCCCATGCGCTGTCCCTATCGATCTCGAGATAGCGTTGCCAGGCGCGCTTTGCCTTGTCTTTCTGCCCCATCTTCTCGTAACAGACGGCAAGACTGTACTGCGCCTTCGCATGAAACCGGTCACGTTCGACAACATCCTCGAATGCGTCCGCCGCATCATCGTAGCGTTCGAGATAGAAGTAGGAATTGCCAAGGCCGAAATAGTATTCGGGCGCGTCCGGCCGCTTGCGCACGACCGTCTTGAACTCCGCCAGCGCCTTTTCGTAGGACTTCAATTTCTGAAAGGTGACACCCAGATTGTAGCGCGCGTTGATAAACTCCGGATCGATCTCGAGCGATGTTTGAAATTGCTGGATCGCGTCGAGGTAGGAGCCGTTCTCGGCCATGACGAGTCCACGGTTGTAGGGCTCCCTCGCCCGTTCCCGAACACGCAGGTGCGCGACATCCTGTGTGCTCATCGGGATGCGGATGACCGTACCCGGCGCGAGCATATCCTCCGAGACCTCGTTGTAGTCCTTGAGCAACCGGGCGCGCGATGGATCGCCGTAGTAGTCATCCGCTATCTCGGGCAATGTCTCACCCGGCTTGACGGTATGGCTGTAGATTCTGTCTTCGGGTCCGACGCCACGCTGCCCACCGCACCCCCAAGAAACGAGGAGAACCGGCAAGAAAAGCCAAAGCCTCAAAAATCGCTTCACCACACCACCTGTCATTTTTTTTCCCAAGCCTTGCGCACGGCTTCGTAGATATCGAGCAGGCTCGCCCCGGATTTCTGGGCGGCTTTCTTGCACGATTCGTATTCGGGACTCATCAGCTCGCTCCCGCCGGGACGAGTCGCCACCTTGACCTCGATCTCGCCGTAGGGCGTATCGACACTCGCCCCTCGCCTTGCAAGCTCGATGCGCTCCTCACGGTGGATTCGCACACCGATCGTCGTTGTGTTCGCCATGAGCAAGTTGGCCAGCTCGTACACGTTCTGCTCTTCGCTGATCAGCGTTACCTCGACGCCGGGGCGGTTCTTCTTCATCATGACAGGGTTGTAATAGACCTCCAACGCGCCGTTCGCAAAAAGCTGTTCCATGACGTACCCGTACACCTCGGGATTCATATCATCCAGTGTGCTCGTGATGATACAGACATGACCGTGGCCTTCATCCGCCCTCGCCAGGACCACGCGCAGCACGTTGGGGAGCCCTTTTCCCTCACGGCTGCCGGCCCCATAGCCGACCTTTTCGGGCACCACCAGCACGTCCGTCGAGAGCGGCGTGGCCGTGGATGCTATGAGCGCAGCGCCCGTCGGAGTCACGAGCTCTTCTCCGCGTTCCGAAAATCTGACCGGCAAGCCGGCGAGCAGCTCGAGTGTCGCAGGCGCCGGCAACGGCATCTTTCCGTGGGCACCCTGCGTCGTGCCGGAACCCACGGTGATGGTGCGCACGAGGCACTGTGGATCGCCGAGCAGATCCAGCGCGACGTGTGTGCCAACGATGTCCGCTATCGCATCGAGAGCACCCACCTCGTGAAAGTGCACAGCTTCGATATCGCTACCGTGAACCTTGGCTTCCGCCGTGGCGAGAAGTTTGAATGTCTCGATCGCGCGCTTCTTGACACCGTCACCGATATCGGCCCTTTCTATCAAATCCCGAATCGTGGAGAGCGAGCGATGGGCTTTCTCTTCTGGACAGGTAACCTTTATTCGGGTGGCGGCGAAAACACCTCGGCTGACCGCCTCTCTCTCGATCGACACCCCGGCGAGTTCCGGTATGCCGCGGAGCGTTTCTCGAAGTGCCTCGAACGGCGCACCGAGGTCCACGAGCGCGCCGAGAAACATGTCACCGCTCGCTCCGGAAAACGGATCCATGATCAGTGTCTTTTTCATCTGCCGTCCTTGAGATCCTTCGCCAGCTTGTGTGCGCGCGCGCAGATACCAGCCGCAACACACCCGGCGCCAAAACCGTTGTCGATATTGACAACCGATACACCGGTAGAGCAGCTGTTGAGCATACCGAGGAGCGCGGAGAGCCCCTCGAAGTTGGCACCGTAGCCGACACTCGTGGGCAGAGCCACAACCGGCGCGGCGGTGATGCTGGCGACAACGCTGGCCAGCGCCCCTTCCATACCGGCGGCAACGATGATCACGTCCGCTTCCTCGATCATCGATTGATACGCCAGGAGCCGGTGCACACCCGCGACACCCACATCGTAAATCCGGTCGACGTTGCACCCGAGCAGTTCTGTCGTAACCGCTGCTTCCTCGGCCACGGGGATGTCGGATGTCCCGGCCGTAACCAGAAGGACGTAGCCAAACTTCGCCCTGGGTTTGATCTCGATCGAGAATATCTGCGCGGTTTCGAAATACGTGCCGTCAGGAAACTGCTCCACGAGTATCTTGCCCACCGACGCATCAACACGCGTCACGAGAAAGTTGTTCTCCTTGGCGACGATCTTCTCGGCTATCGCCAGGATCTGCTCGGGAGTCTTGCCACTGCCGTAAACCACCTCCGGAAAACCGGTCCGCAAATGCCGGTGGTGATCCACCTTTGCAAAACCAATGTCTTCGAACGGGAGATGCCGGAGGTGCTCAAGGACTTCAGATTCGCTTTTCTTGCCGGTCTTGAAATCCTCTAGGAGTTTCTTGAGAAAGTCTTCGTTCAGATCGTTTCCACCATGGTTAGCACGCCGTTTCGAACTCCGCCCCCGTCCGATCGATCGCGATCGCCGGGGCCACATCATCCGGAATACCGGCCAAATAGTCGTCCGCGAGCACCTGCAAATCCGCCACGGTGTCGCACATCATGATCTGCCGGCGAAACTCCCTGGCGTTGGGGAGGCGCTTCAGGTATGCAGCCATGATTCGTCGGCTCGATATCACGCCCGTGCGCTCGCCGACCTGACGCACCGCCGATCGAACGTGGCGCAGCATGACATCAACCCGCACGCGATAGCTGGGTGGTGTGTACGCCACACCGTCGATCGCCGCCCGGATCTCTTCGAAGACCCAGGGGTTTCCGATCGCGCCGCGCCCGATCATCACCGCGTCACACCCTGTCTTGTCTCTCATTTCGAAATAGTCTTTGGGGCCCATCACATCGCCGTTTCCCACAACGGGGATCGACGCCACGTTCTTGATCGACTCGATCATCTCCCAATTGGCGGCCCCTTTGAATCCCTGCTCCTTTGTCCGCGCGTGCACTGTGACCATGGACACACCGGCGTCCTGGATCGCCCGCACGATCTCCTCGAGGTTGGATGCCGTGGGATTGTCCCACCCCGAACGGATCTTGGCCGATACCGCCACGCGGCTCTGCTCTACGACCCTCTTGCAGATCCGATGCAGAAGACGGGGATCCTTTAGAATGGCCGAACCGCCGTTCCGTGAGACGATCTTTCTGACCGGACAGCCGAAGTTCATGTCGACAGACCGGGGCTCGAGGTCGGCCAGGATCGCGGCGGCCTCGCCCATCGTCTCGGGATCGCTGCCAAAGATCTGTAGCGAGAGCGGTCCCTCGGCCATATCGAGACTCCGGATCGCCCTTATGTGGTTGCTGTTGCGAACCAGACCCTCGGAGCTGATCATCTCCGTCACGGCCATATCGGCGCCGTGGTCCAGGCAGATCTTGCGGAAGACCGAGTCGGTGATCCCGCAAAGCGGTGCGAGTATCACGTTCACGCCATCGAGCGGGTGGCCTGCCCTGAGGGCATCCGGGGTTGGACGCGTGGCCTTGATCAGATCGCGGCAGCGACCCACTCGCCTGCCACCTGCCGCCGGGCCTTCGCGCGAGCCGGTTGTTTTGGTGTTTTGAGGCTGACCCATGGCATACATGATACGGTCTGAAAAGGACTTGGGCAAGAGCGAAGGCTTGCATCACACGTCCGGGATTCCGTATGTTAGAAGCGTGAGAGAACGGATGACCTGTGCGATCAAAATACCGACGTCGGATGATCACCCCGTATGGGGCGATCTCTATCTTCCCGCCACCGGCCCCGTACGGAGCATCGTGTTGCTCTGTCACGGACTCAAGGGGTTCCGGACATGGGGTTTTCTGCCCTATGTGGCCAACAGCCTGCGTGAGGCCGGTATCGCTGCGCTGTCACTGGACATGTCTCTCAACGGAACGCTGCCGGCGTCCAGCGCCGCCTCGGGGCAGGGCGCAGACGATCCAGAGCGCATTCGCTACGTTCGCCCGGACCTCTTCGAACAAAACACGCTGGCGCGGGAGCATAGTGACATCGAGCACGCAGTCCGATTCGTGTCCGAGGGAGGACTGAAAGAGCACATCCCGACACCGTTTCTGATCGGTCTTTTTGGCCACAGCCGCGGCGCCATCGCCACGACCCTCAACGCTATCGAGCATCCGGAAGTCCGGGCACTCTGCACCTGGTCCGCGATCGATGATCCGGACAACTTCACACCCAGGCAAAAGGAAAGGTGGCGACGCGACGGTGTATACGCGTTTACCGAATCCGAGGGCACACTACTGGGGATTGGTTTGGGTTATCTCGACGACCTGGAGGAAAACCACAACTACTATCTCATGCGAGAGCGGGTCAAAGAGCTCCGGGCTCCTCATCTGATCGTTCATGGGCAGGCCGACATGATCGTGAGCGTCGAGTGCGCGTTCAACCTCCATCAGGCGGAAAGGCAGTTGAGGGACAAGCAGCTGGTCGTGTTGCAAACCGGACACATGTTTGGTATTCCTTATCCCGAGCCCCGGGTTCTGACACAACCCTCCGCGGCGCTGGAGCGCGCAACGGACGAAACGGTGGCCTGGTTCAACGCTCACCTCCAAGGAGACGAACTGCCGTGACAACAAAACGGATCATTGCTCTAACGATCGTGGTGGTGGCTGCGATTCTTGTTGCCTTGGTTCTCCTGAGATCCCCCGAGCCGCTTAGGGAAGGAGATCTCGACGAGGTATCCGCGCGGTTCATGAAGATCCTGCCCGATGAACTGCAAGAGGAACAGAAGATCGAGATCGAGGGGCTGCTCAAGCGTTTTCAGTCGAAAGCCCGCGCGGGCCAGATACAGCCGAAATACCACCAGGAAGTGATGCAGCTCATGGCGGAGTACCTCGATAGGGGCGCGATCACCAAGGAAGAGCTGCACATCGTGATGGCCAAGGTAGGATACTACTCGTACCGAGGACTCTCTTCCGATAGCTCCGCCGTACATCCACTCCTCGAGCCCGCCGACGTGCCGACGGACTCCTCCGCACGCAGAGATCATTCACACGACTAGGCTGTGCTTGGTCGAGGGCGTATCAGGAGCCGAATTCGCGGCCGCCGATGTCGCCGTTGAGTACGAAGCGGCTGACCATCTCGCGCTCGACATCGCGAAAGTTGTTGAAGGGTACGTGCTGGAGGTCGTTCGTTCTGCAGAAGTCGAGAAGCTCTCCCTTTGCGAACACGAGGTCGGAGTACGTGGAGGGGCACCGGTCCGATAGGCCGTTTCCAACATAGACGATGTAGTAGCCTTGCTGCCTGTGTTTCTCGAGGTGGTACGTCTTGCAGTTGCCGCAGTCGCGGCAGTCCATCAGGTTGTAATGCGGAAACTCGATGTGGATTTTGCCGTCGACGGCCCGCATCACGTTGGAGTAGAACTCGAGCACGCCCAGACCGTTCCGCATGAGCATGATCTCGATATAATAATCGAGGCCGTCGCTGACAACGACGACCTCGATACCATTTCGACCGGCAAAATCTGCGAAATCCTTGAAGTAGGGATCGAGCTTACGCTGCCCTACAAAGCGAGTGATTTCTTGCTGGGAAGCTTCGACGAGCGCAGCCTCGCGCTCAAGACACTCGCGAGATGATATCAGCCCCTTCTTCCACTCCCCGACGATATCGCGGGACTGCTTCCCGCCAAACGTCTGGAAGAACAAGCTGCCAACATCGTCTCTGGCGATCGTGCCATCGAAGTCACAGAGAACCGCAATACGACTCACCTGAGGCTCGCCTTCTCCAGCTCATTCTGCTGTTCCGCAAACGTGAACATCTCCTGAAGAGTCGGTGTCCTCTCGAAGATCTTTAGCACACGCTGAAAATCCTCGTCCTTCTCGAGCCCAACACGATAGCCCGCGCTGCGCCCGAAATTCTTCGTCATCATCTCACTGGCAATCGCCCTTTTGACATAATCGAGAGCGGGGCCGGAGAAGTCGTCGTCCTCGAACTCGAAATCACGCTCTTTCAACATTTCCTTGAAGTCGTCGAGGACGTCGTCGGTGACCTCGAAGTCTCTCGTGACCTCGTGAGTCGTCGAGTAGTGAACCGCAAACGTGAAGAACACTCCCTTGCTTGCGAGATTGCGTTCCAGCTCTCCGTACTCGCGCATATCGAACGTCAGATCAGGCGTAATCCCGCCGCCACCGTAGACGACACGCCCGCCCGAGGTGTGAAACACCGGGCGGTCCACATCGCTGATTTCGATGTTGTCGGCGTTTTCCGTCATGGCGAGTTCTTCGTCGGAAGCATCGGCGCTGGCTGGCACCGCGTCCTTTTCCTTGTGATGGTCGCTGTGAATGCTACGACCGGACGGTGTGTAGTACTTCGCCGTCGTCAACTTCACGGCCTGGCTGTCACTCAGGCTGAACACGGTCTGAACGGTACCCTTACCGAACGTGGTCTGGCCAACGACGAGACCCGCGTCCCAATCCTGCAGCGCCCCTGCAACAATCTCACTCGCGCTTGCGCTGGCGCCGTTCACCATAACCACGATCGGGAAATCCTTGTACTTGCGGCCTTTGCTGGCAAAGTACTTGTTGTTGTTCTGCGCGTAGCGTCCCTTTGTGAAGACGACAAGCTGATCCTTGTCGAGAAAAAACTCGGATACGGCCGTTGCCGCCTGGAGCAAACCGCCCGGGTTGTAGCGGAGATCCAGCACCAGCCCCTTCATCCCCTGATTCTGGAGTTCGCTGAGCGACTGCTCCAACTCGCCGCTGGTGTTCTTGGAGAAGTTCGAGATCTTCACGTATCCGTAATCCCCAAACATTCCGCTGTACGGCACGCTCTTGACCTTGATCTCCTCGCGAACGAGGCTGTACTCGATCGCCTCGTCCAACCCCGGCCGACTGATCTTGAAGCTCACTGCAGTGCCCGGATCGCCGCGAAGGTACCGGACCGCCTTGGAGACATGCCAGCCTTTCGAGGACTCACCCTCGATCTCTACGATCTGGTCGCCACCCTGGAGACCCGCCTTGGAGGCCGGTGTGCCCTCGATCGGTGATATCACGGTCGGATAGTCGTCCCGGAACGAGATATAGATGCCTAGTCCCCCGAAACGGCCCTGGGTGCTGAGCATGAGATCCTCGTAGTCCAGACCCGAGAGGAACTGACTGTGCGGGTCGAGCTCCCGGAGCATATCCTCGATGGCCTCGGTGACGAGCTTGTGCGTGTCGACGTCATCGACGTAGAACGACTGGATCTTGTCGATGACCTTCGCAAAGACCTCCAAGTCGTTGAGGACATTCTGGTTGTCGTATTTGCTGCCGGCCCACGCCCCGAGCGCTATAGAGACGAGTACAATGAGCAAGACGGTGGTGATGACTCTGCGGTCGATGTTGATCTTCATGGGCCAGGCCTCCGGCGGTTGGGGATTTGTGGCGAGTTTGAGGCTATTCACGCCAAACTTAGCATAAGACATTCCATCACAACGATTTTGTGTGTCTTCCAAGCTGGAGAAATATAATCATTTTCTCAGGCGTGATCAATAGCCATCATACGGCACATTAGCACCGGTTGTTTCAACACTTCGCGCTTCCTATGATTCCCGAATTATGATAGGACTAAGGCCGGATGGTGACCGATGATACGGTTTCAACACATTGATTTATAAGGAGCTTACGTGTGAGCACGGATCGCGGCGGGTTTTTTGTGTTGGAAGGGCTCGATGGCGCCGGAACGACCACACAGGGACGGCTTCTGGATCAGGATCTTCGTGGGCGGGGTGTCTTGTGCTCGCTTACCCGCGAACCGACCGGCCACCCGTTGGGCAGGCTCATCCGCGACGCCCTATCGGGGGCCCTTGTTGCGCCGGATTCGTTGGGCCAAATCACCCTTTCCGAGGGGGCATTGTGTCTGCTGTTTGCCGCCGATCGCATCGAGCACTCGGTGGAGATTGACGCCCTCCGCGCCGCCGGGACCCACGTGATCTCCGACCGGTATGTCCTCTCATCGATCGCCTATCAGTCTCTCGACCCAGGGATCACACCCGAGCGTGTGATCGATGTGAACCGCGGTATCGCGCTCCCCGACATCACCTTCCTTCTCGACGTACCCGTCGACGAATGCCTCAAACGTCTCGGACAACGGGACGACACACGTACGATCTACGAAAAGCAGGAAATACTCGAGAAGATCGCGAGCAACTACGAGGCGACGCTTCCTCTCTACGAACAACACTTCGGTCGTCTCGTGCGGATCGACGGCACCCAACCCATCGACGCCGTCACAAACGAAATCATCGACGATCTCAAGTCATTCATTTAGGTAGGGGAGGGCGTGAGGTCTTTCGTAGGATCCCTTCGCGGGAACGAGCGAGGATCCGCCGCGGCGGCGCCGGAGGCGCCGTGTTGAGCGCGAAGCGTTAGCGAGCGCGGCGCGGTTAGCCGAGCGAAGTGGAGCGAGGGTCCCTAGAAAGAGCCTCGCGCCCTCCCCTGACGAATTCTAAGAAGGAGGTTCTTCGCGAGTCACGATGTGGCCGTGGCGGATACGTTGGGCGACGGTGATCACCGATCCGACGGCGAGGATCACGAGCACCACGACAAGAACACGGCTTCCGAGGAGTAAGCCCACGATCAAGAGCGTGAGACGTTCGGGCCTCTCCATCCACCCGACCTTGCACTCATACCCGAGCCCTTCCAGGCGCGCCCGAGCGTAACTGATCAGGAACGACGCACCGAGGACGACGCAAACGAGAACGATCAGCGATACGTTGTATCCCTGCGGTCGCGTGACGTAGTAGATGATCAACCCGGAGAAATACGCGAACTCCGAGATACGATCGAACGTCGAATCGATAAAGGCGCCAAAGCGGCTCGCGGTGTTCTGGCTACGCGCCAGGGAGCCATCCAGTACATCGCAGAGTCCAGCGGCGATAAGCCACACGCCACCCCAGAACAACGAGCCCCGCGCGACGACCGTGGCGCCATAGACACTGATCACGAGCCCGAAGATAGAGACCAGCATCGGCGATATACCGAGGGACCCAAGAAACGACACGATCGGGTTGAGCAGCCGGCGCGCGTTGTCCTTGAAGCTTTGCTTATCGGATTGTCCAGCCTGTTCCATGATGTGTCGTGTCACGCTACACAAAGCGCCGTGATCCAGTCAAGCCTATTTGGCCCTTCTGTCCTTGCCCTTGATCAACAAGACAATCTCTCCCCGAACCGATCTCGCGCCGAAGTGTTCCAGCAGCACCGCAGCCGTACCCCTCCTGGTTTCCTCGTAAATCTTGGTGATCTCGCGGACGACCGCCACGGTACGTTTGGGTATTTTGCTATCGATCGCTTCGAGTACCTTGATCAACCGGTGGGGAGATACAAAGAAGATCGCGGTGCGCCTCTCCTCCTCTAACCGCTGGAACGTGCGCTCGAGCTCTCCCTTCTTTCTTGGCAGAAAGCCCTCGAACACAAACGCGTCCGTGGGAAAACCCGAAAGCAGAAGCGCCGACAGCAGCGCGTTGGCGCCCGGGACCACTGTTACCCGAATACCGGCGTCTATGGCCGCCCGGATCAAATAGAACCCCGGATCCGAGATCCCCGGTGTCCCCGCATCGGACACGAGCGCCAGCGTGTCTCCCTGCGTCAGGCGATCGAGCACCCTTGGTGTCACCGCCTCTTTGTTGTGGTCGTGGTATGCGATGAGCTCGTTCTTGATGCCGTAGTGGGTGAGAAGCTTGCGGGTGTGGCGGGTGTCCTCGGCGAGGATGGCGGATACGTCCTTGAGCGTGTCCACGCCGCGATACGTCATGTCCCCAAGGTTGCCAATCGGCGTACTGACGACGAATATCATTCCCGCCTGATTGTCGGTTTGCTCGCTCATACCCCCATGCTCTCGATCGTCTTCGCCACGTACTCAATGTCTTCGGCGTTGACGTCGAGATGCGTTACCATCCGCACGCGTGCCGTCCCGGACTGGGACACGAGGATGTTGTGATGCTTCAGTTTGTTGATGAATGCCTCCATGGTTGCGAGCCCATCGAGCACCTGGAAGATCACTATATTGGTCTCGACCGGAAAAACGAGTTTCAACCCCCTCGCACCGTCGATCACCTCGCCCAGACGTTTCGCGTTTGCATGATCCTCTCCGAGCCGATCGATATGATTGTCGAGCGCGTACAACGCCGCGGCCGCCAAAATCCCCGCCTGACGCATTCCGCCGCCGAACTGTTTGCGTTTCCTGCGCGCTCGCCCGATGGTCGCCTCATCCCCGCCGACGATCGAGCCAACAGGAGCACCGAGCCCTTTGGAGAAACACATGCTCACCGTGTCGGCACATTTGACGTAGTCCGCAAACGACACGCCGCTCGCCACCACCGCATTGCCGAGCCTCGCACCATCGAGGTGGACCTTCACGTCGTGTGACTCGGCGAGTCGCTTGACCCGCTGCATTTCCTCCAGCGGAAAAACCCGTCCGCCGGCGGCGTTGTGCGTGTTCTCGAGCGCGATCACCCGGGTGGCCGGTTGGTGGAGGCTCCCGGGGCGAATGAGCGGTTCGATCTGGTCCGCTGTGATTACACCGGCGATGCCGTCGATCGGGTTGAGCTGCAGACCCGAGAGCGTCGCCGCTGCAGCGACCTCGTTGTTGAAAATATGGGCAAAGCGATCCATGATCACCTCGTCGCCGGGCTGGGTGATGGCGGCGAGGGCCACGTGGTTGCTCATCGTGCCACTGGGCACAAAAAGAGCCGCCTCGGTACCAAAAAGCGAGGCGACTCTCTCTTGCAGAAGGTTTACCGTTGGATCGTCACCGAACACATCGTCGCCCACCTCCGCCTCCGCGATCGCTCGACGCATGTCGGGAACCGGGCGTGTGACCGTGTCGCTACGCAGATCCACTATCCTCGACATGGGCAACGGTCCTGGCTGACGGGTGTCCTTGAAGTAGTTTGGGGAAGAAGATCAGACGGACAACGGGAAAAGCGCCTATGCGTTGGAGACCATGTCCTTGAGCTCTTTTGACACTTTGAACACGGGGACGTTTCTATCCGGCACAGGAACGGCTTCGCCGGTCCGCGGGTTACGCGCCATCCGCGCCTTTCTCGCCTTCACCTTGAAGGTGCCGAACCCACGAATCTCATAGTGCTTGCCATCGGCAAGAGCCTTGGATATCGACTCCAGAAACTGGTCCATCGCCAAGGCGACATCCTTCTTCGTCAACCCGGTCTTGTTGGCGATGTCTTCGACGATTTCGGCTTTCGTCATCGCGATAGGCCTCCTTAATTGTAAAGAACTCAAAAAAGATTTCAGTCATTTTTAGCCCATAACTTGTGAAAAGTCAAGGATATTTTGGAATGCGCTGTCGCGGTCCGTGAATTGTGCGATGCCTGCCACGATTTTGCACGCCGGCGCAGCGCCAGAATGCACTCCAACGTTCCCTATGCGACATCTTGAGGAACAACTGTCCCAGAACGCCAGTCTCGGGGCTTTACTGGCCAATACGGGGACAGACCGGACCGAAGCGGGTAAGTCGCTCCCGTATGCGGCAAACGGGGGGTCTCAACACCCTTGTAAGGCCATTGGTACAACGTTTGCTGAAATCAGGAACGCTGCGAGGTGGTCGCCGAACCACAAAACTTTCTTAGCACCGTACCACCTTGCGGCTCAGGCAAAGGAGACACCGTACACGCATAACTCCGAAGGAGGCGATCAGTAATGAAAGCCAGACTCTCGGCCTTTGCTGCCATCGCTCTCGTGGGTCTTTGCTCGCTCGTCATCGGATGTAACAGCGAAGGACTCACTTCATCGAGCAACGCGGCCGCGCTTGTCGCACCGCAGAATGTCATGGTATCCCAGACCGCCTGGGGGCACGTGATCGTCACCTGGGATCGGAACACGCAGAGCAGCCTACGCGGATACAATGTTTACCGTATGGATGTTGTCGAGTCCTCGATCCAGAAATTGACTGACCAGCCAACCGAGGACAACCAATACCTCGACAAAGCAGCCGTCAGTGAAACACGTTACGAATATCGCGTGACTTCAGTGAGCACCAGAGGCGCCGAGAGCGCCTACTCGGGTATCGTGATCGATGTGGCCACGCCGAAACCCGGCGGCAAGCTGCGACCCAAAGGGTAGTATCGGTCGTACCTTTGACGTGAAGAAGTCCTTCTTTCTGCCGAAAGAAGGACTTCTTTTTTTGTGCGCGTCTAGAGTACGGAAGCGGCCCTGCGCGCCAGGTCTATCAGACCCCCAGCCAGAAACTGGTACGGTAGTCCGATGATCATTCTCAGCACGCCCGTCCACAGAAGAATAATGAGGATAAAAAACCCGTACGGCCGAATCGCCGCCAACATCTCACCGTACCGTGGCGGCAGATACCGAAATAGAATCCAGTGACCGTCGAGTGGCGGAATGGGTATCAAGTTGAAGACGGCCAACACGCAGTTGATAACGATCGTCATCTCGCATAGGAGCCTGAAAAAGAGAAGTGAGTTGCCGCCGCCCTCGTACAACCCCGGGACGTGTTTGTAGACAAGCAGCACGACGATATAGACAACCGTGGCAACCAATGCCAATAGCAGGTTCGACGCGGGACCGGCGGCGGCCACGTAGGCGTTGTGAACGACGGGGTTCCTGAGATTCGCGGAGTTGACCGGCACCGGTTTGGCCCAACCGATAAACGGAATTCCCCCGACAAAGGCGAGAATGGGCAGGACAATGCTGCCAATGGGGTCGATGTGCGGCAGCGGATTCATCGTTATCCGCCCCATCATGCGCGCGGTGCGATCACCGTAACGCTCGGCGGCAATGCCATGCGCGTTTTCGTGGACGACAACTGAAAACACGAACACGACGAGTCCGACAATTCCCTGCAGTAATTGATCTGGGTTCATTCTTCAAATCCTCTGTCATCGCGGGTCACGTCGTCGATTACCCCACGGGTGCTCGCAAAGCTCCGCTCCCGCGGGACGACGCCACCCGCAACGACATTTGAACTCGCCGCGAACACACATCACACCCTCGCAATATCGTCTCGATGCCAAAAACACTCTCACCGAATACGCATAATTCGATGGCATTGCGGAATCACGCGGACGTCGTCGAGACGCTCGAGCGCGATGCGCTGTCCCCGATCCAGGAGCTTGCGTAAATCCCGTCTGGCGTCCTGACCTTTCGCGACATCCAGATAGGTCGTGCTCTCCGGTTGCAGGACGAGCGGGGTTCGACGATCGATCTCCGCGATGAGAGCGACGGCGGTCTCGATCTCTTCGAGTGGTGTCGGCGAGTCGACAACGATCTTGACGAATGCCCGCCGGCCAACTAGCCATTTCAAAAACTCGCGGTGGGTGTCCCAATGGTCCTCACCCGTGGCGTGCGGGAGCTTTATATCCATCGCAACGATGTCTACAAAGGGGCGGACCTTCGCGAAGCCCTCGACCTCGAGCCCGTTGGTCTCGAGATAGACGTTGAGACGCCTCTTCTTGAGCTGCCTGGCAACGGCCGCCACGAAATCCGGTTGTTCCAGCGGCTCCCCACCCGTAATGCTCACCGCAGCAGGTTTCGTCTCGCTTGCGAGTTGAAGCAGTTCCCTGACCGCATCTTCGACCCCCAGCGGGTTGGGCAGCGACCGTTTGCCCTGGCCGTGAATCACACAATGCCCTTGTTCCTTCTTGCTGGCCGGCGTATCACACCAGTAGCAGGTCGCCTTGCACCCGACGGTCCTGAAAAACAGATGCCGTTCGCCAACATACAACCCCTCGCCCTGGACGGAACAGAACATTTCGGTGACGTATCCCGCGACCTTTTGTGGCCGGGCGATGGTTCCGCGATCGATTCTCGCTCGTTCAGCGTCTTGTCTCATTTTCCAGAATCCTCTAGGGCACGCTGCGTACCTTTGACTCGGCGTGGCGACACGATGTCATCTCGGCAGCGTAACGCTCGAGGAGCATCGTCAGGAGCCCGATGGGCTCCACGCCCATCTCACCGAGACCCGCGGCCGGTACAGGCGCTCCGCTCGGATCGATATTGATGCCGAGGTGTATCAGCGTCGATTCCGCCGCGGGGGCCGCAATCGATACGGTGAGCTTGCGTTCGTCGTAGTATACATCATCACCATCCCGCCGGACGGTGTGTTTGGCTTCGCGCAGGAGTTCGCAGAGCAACGAAACGAGCATCCTCTGGCGTAAGACTCCGGCCCGTAAGCTGCATCCCGGATGCTCGACGATCACATGCGCCATCGATGCGCTCTCGATGTGTGCACCGGCGCGGGCATCGTCTAGATCGACGAGATCCTCAGTCGCCACGTGGCACGGGCCGACAAAACCGGCCGCCGCATCGCCCTCGAGCCCCGTTTTCCGCGAGACCCATCCGCTTCTCAGTTCTTTGCCCGTGTAGGGCGTCTTCTCATCGATGACCCGATAACGCATATTCCCACCGTCTAGCTTTCGAACTCGAGACGCGGCCGCGTGTCATCGCCGACCTCTAACAGGGCTGTTTTCAACCGCTTGCACGACGCGCAGCGTCCGCACATGTGCTGCAGGCCATGATAACAGCTCCATACGACGGACAGAGGCGCACCAAGCCGAACACCCAGCTCGAGAATCCGGGGCTTATCCAGATCCTGCGTGAAGCTCAAAATGCGTACGCAGCTCCGGGTAGATATCTCCAGTCCCCCGTTGACCCGAGAAACGTACTCCGCACCGTTATCGGGGAACTCGACCGCCTCTTCGCGATTGAATCCCGTCACGACATAGTCGCATCCGTGGGCTTCCGCAAAGGCGGCACCGATATTGAGAAACACGCCGTTTCGGTTGGGGACCCAGACGTCGTCCAGCGTGTCGAGCGCCGGTTCGGCGGCGGGTCCCGCGGCCGTCTCCTGCCGGCGCATCCCCTCGGGCACGAGCGGGGCCAGCCAGTCCAGGCGGATCTCCCTCAGCGGGTGATCGTAGTAGTTCACCACGCCGAGGACGGCATTTCGCTCCCGATCGACCGCCCTCTGACCGTAGTCGAAGAAGATGACCAGCCGCACGTCCATCACGGCGGCGGCCTGGGCCAGCGAGACCACCGAGTCGAGCCCACCGCTAACAAGAGCGACAGCGCATTTGCCCTGGTAGTCCGTCAACATCGCGTTTCTCCGTAAGATTGCGGTCAGAAGGGATGAGTGGAAGGTTCCTCGTACCTCATTAATCTACCGCGTCCAAATATCTAAAGCAACCGAGTTTGGAGAGCCGGTAGGCTGGAATTCGCGCGGGTTCGACTGCGATTTGCATTTCGGCACGGTTACATCGTCCGGGCTGGAGCGGCGAGCGCCGGATCGCCGTTGTTAATCTATTCCACAACAACGTATTACAACACTGTCAGATATTTCCTCGAATGGGCGGCGGACTGGTATGCGTTTCGCTCTATGATGACAGTCACGCTGGAAGTGTATCCGTTCTGACCAGTTTGGAAATACCTACACATGAGCACAAAAACCGCAGGGATTCTCAATAAGGTGGAGCAGGATCGGCGTCGGGGCGACCACCAAAAGGCGCTCAAGCGGCTGGAGGATGGCATTAAGAAGCTGCCCGGCGAGATCTTGCTCTACAGGGAAGCCATCGATATCGCTATGGAGGCCGGCGAATCGCTTCGCTCCGGCGAGCTTTTCAAGTCCGCGCAACGGAAAGTCCCCCATGCCTACGAAGAGCTCTGGAACTTCGGCAAGGAGAAGGTCGAGGCGTACAACGATCCCGTTCTCTGTAAGTCCATGCTAATCATCGCGATCAAGGGACGCGATCTGGAGGGCGCCGCGGAGCTCCTCGAGGCGCTGAAGGACCACACGCTGGACGATCTGCTCAAGCGTGTTCGCAACAAAAAGCAGTCGCTGGATGTCGTGGGCGGACAGATGTTCAAGAGCGAATTGGTGGTCAACACGCTGGCTGAGGCGCTGTTGTGTGTCCGTTCAAAGCGTTACCAGGACGGCGCGAGATCGTTCGTCCAGGTTCTCGACGACAAGCCCGTCGAGCACCAGGTACTGACACCCTACCTCACGATCCTCCAGAAACGGCACCCCAAGAGGGGCGGCATCAGCTACGCACTGGGCTGCAGCTGTCTGGCATCCGAGAAATGGGAAGAGGGAATCAGCAGGATCCTCCACGGTGTCTCGCTGGCCCCGGCAAACGCCGATGATGCGATCGAGAGAATCGAGGCACTGAGGGACAAGGAGGGTGTCCCGGCGGCCAAAGTCGAGCTCGCACTGGCCAAGTTGAAGATTCTGCAGGGCGACGAGGAGGCCGCGGCGGAGATGCTTCGCGAGCTACTCGGGAAGAGCGAGGGGATGGCGCGGGAGATCCTGGCACTGCTGGAGACGCATATCGATGGGGACGACGCCCTCCCGGCTCTCGACTACCTCTATATCGAAACCGCCATGATCGCGAATAACAGTACCCACGCGCTCCGGCACATCAAGCGTATCCACAAAGACCGGCGACGCAGGAGCGAGCTGTTGTCGTGGCTCGACGAGCAGTCGCAGGATCGTCTCATAGCGACCGAAATCCTCGCGTGTTATGGCGAAATGCTGCTGGAACAGGAGATGTACGAGAGATCGGTCGAGGTCTTCCGCGAACTACTCTCCAAGCAGCCGCACCAGGCGGTTTCGATAAGGGAGATGCTGTCGGGACACCGCAAGAACACGAGCATCACGGAATTCTATGACGAGATTGCGGGCGACGAGGCGGACGAGGCACCCACGGACGACGGCTTCTCCATCGAGCACTTCGGAGGTCGTGACTTCAGCCTGAATGGCCGGTCGGAGGATTCGGATCAGCCGTCGGACGAGGCCGCGGCAGAGACCTTCGAAGAGACCGACACGCCGGAGAAAGCGGACGACTTCGAGCGATTCGATCCGGAACCCAACATGTTCGAGAGAGAACGCTCGATGCACCTCGAGGCTGCGTTCGAGGCCGAACCGTTTTCGGAGGACAATGGGGCAAGCATCGACCAGGAGGTGCGCGACGAGGAGCTGACCGGCTACCTCGACGTCTTCGATAACATTCACGAGCCCGAGGATACGGACGCGGTCGCAGACCTCGACGTCTTCGATGACGCCGAATGCGCAGCCGAGGAGCCGTCGGAGACGATGGACGCCGAAGAGACCCGGGAAAAACCCCTCTTCGACGACGTACCTATGGCCACGGGCGAACCGATTCTGCTCGGAATCTCCGACATTCCGCCGGATGACGAAGACACTGACACAGAGGCGATGGCCGGTGAGAAGGCTGACTTCGAGTCACGCTTTGCGGCATTCGAGAGTGGCGGTCTCGACAATAACGATATCCTGGAGCTCGTCGAGGATGCGGCACGGTCCGCAAGAATGCTGGCGATGAAGACACTACTGGAGTTCAAACCCGAGAATCCCGCACAGGAGATGAAGCGCAAATACTACCTGGCCGAGTACTACCTGCACGAGGATCAACCGCTATCCGCGTTGATGATGCTGAGGACCGTCAACATCAGCGGTCTGAGCAAGGAAGAGCGGAAAGCGTTCTTACTCAGATACGCGCACTGCTATCAGCAGCTAAACAGATTCGACGACGCCCAAAGTACCTATCTACGAATCATGGACGAATATCCCGAGTTTTCGGCGGCCGAACACATGGCCAAGGCTTGTTACCAACGTTACCTTCAGTCATCGACGTCCCGAGGCCCAGTCCTCGAGAAGGTAAGCTCTCTCGGAACGCATGACAACGAAGAGGAGGAACTCTAGAAATGAGAATATGTCCGTTCGTTTCTCATATGCTCGGCGACGACAATGCGGAAAGCTGGACCATCGACGGCGGTAACATCCGGAAGTCCAAAGCAAAGAACGAAGAAAAGCCGCAGGAGAACGTGGTTATCCTCGGGTACGAGGACGGAGTGCAGACCGACACGATGACCGAAGTGGCCACCGAGGCCGAACGGGAATCGATCGTCCCGGCCCACCTGCACTGTCTCAAGGAAGCCTGCCGTTTCTACAAGGAAAAGACGAGCGACTGCCAGTTCGATCTGGTCTTCTCCATGTTGGAGAATCAGCAGGATAGCTCGCCGGAACACGACTCCAAGGAAATCGCCCGCCAGGTTGGCAAAGAGGTCTCGAAAGACATCGACAAGATATGGAAGTTCCAGACCAAGAGCGTTGAAGAGTTCATCAAGGATCTCGGGGACTCCGAGAAGACACAGGCAGCATCCATCGTCGGCCTCAAAAGGGATCTTGAGAAGAGCCTGCGTGCGCTTGCCTCAAAAATGGAGAAGTCGGGCGGCGGCGATCTCAAGAAGAGCATCTCGGGACTCAAGAAGCGTATCGACGAGCGCGAGCAGGGGTTCGAGGATCTCACGGGCACGATATCGGAGTTGGTACTCAACCTTCATGAGAGCATCACCAAGCTCGAAGACAGATCCGAGGACACGCTCAAGAATCTGAAACAACTGTCGGACACGACTCCCAAAGAAACTGCGATCAAGAATCTGATCGAGGACTCCATGGACCGGCGGATGAAAGACCTCGAACCGGTCGACCTTTCCAAACCACTGGACGGTCTTCGCCAGCAGGTCGATGACGTTCTCGCAAACCAGAAGCAGGACGACAGCCCCGCTTGGGAGGACAAGTTAAACGATCTGCATGGCAAGCTCGACAATGTGCTCGAGCGCCAGAAACAGGACGACAGCCCCGCCTGGGAGGACAAGTTAAACGATCTGCATGGCAAACTCGACAATGTGCTCGAGCGCCAGAAACAGGACGACAGCCCCGCTTGGGAGGACAAGTTAAACGATCTGCATGGCAAGCTCGACAATGTGCTCGAGCGCCAGAAACAGGACGACAGCCCCGCCTGGGAGGACAAGTTAAACGATCTGCATGGCAAACTCGACGACATGCTCGAGCGCCAGCAGCAGGACAACCCGGAGTACGAGGAGAAACTCGACGCCACCCTGCGGGCTCAGCACCAGTTGGAAACCAGGGCCGAGGCTTGGCACGACGAGATCTCAGAGCGGATTCAGGGCCTGCGTACACAGCAGAAGACCTGGGAGGAACGACTCAAGACACTGGTCGAGCATCATGACGAGGTTCTCGAGGCCATCGAGGATATGCGAAAGCTGCGGGAAAGCGAGCGGGGCCGTGCCGGACAGAAAGAGGCCAAGAAGTTCAACAACCTCGGCGTGACGAGCTTCCATAACGGCGCTTACGACATGGCGAGAGACCAGTTCGCCCAGGCCGTCCGGCTGGATCCTGAGTTCGCGGAGGCCTACAACAACCTTGGTCTGGCTTGCACCGAGCTCGACGAAGAAGACAAGGCTTCGGACGCGTTTAGTCGCGCCATCGAACTCAACCCGGAGCTACATGCAGCCTACAACAATCTGGGTTATGTACACTTCAAGAAGGGTGACTACGACCAGGCGATCGAGATGTACAACGAGGCCCTCGGCAGGAGCACACACAACAGCTCCGCCTACACGAATCTCGGCAACGCGTACTTCAAGCTCGACAGAACTGAAGACGCGAAGCAAGCTTGGACTAAAGCTCTTGAGATAGACCCGGGGAACGAAAAAGCAAAAAGAAATCTAGACCGTATCGACGAGGATGCCGACTAGACAAGCGTCCAGTGCAACCTAGTTGGTTTCTTCTCCGGCTTTTCGGGCCACGTTGGTCGCTTCCAGACCCTTGGGGCCCTGTCTCGTTTCGAATTCCACGGTTTCACCCTCCGCGAGCGTGCGATAGCCATCGCCCTGGATCTCGGAGTAGTGCACGAAGATGTCGCTACCGGAATCCTGCTTGATGAAACCGTAGCCCTTGCTTTCGTTGAACCATTTCACTTTACCGGTGATTCGCAAGCGAACTACCCTCCTTAAATTGCAAAAACCACTGGGCACGAGAATCCCAATGGTTCCTTGTAACGATAGTATCCTGACAACAGACGATTCCCCCAAAACTGCGTGATTACCCTACTCCACAACCGCTATTGTATAGCATTCCGGCTCGATCTTCAAGTCCAAAATGGGGAGGACTGTTCGGGCACAGTAGGAACTCATTAGTAATCACGGAACACGCGAAGAAACACCCCCAACAAATAACGAGAATGTCCGGCATTTTGCGTTCGACCTCGCTCGTCGGGGCCGCCGACATGCCATCTTATCACGCCGAACATACCCAAGTAACTACTTGCACGTCAACGCGTTAACCCATCGCCTCCTACCCGTGTGGCGACCTGTCTCTGGCATGCTTCTTGCGGTTTTCGAGCGAGACTTTCATGGCAACAAAAGGGGACGCGTTCCCCCGAAACGGTATCCGGAGCGAAAATGACTCTGCCCTATTTGAAGGTGGCCGGCAAACACGAGACGTTCTCCGCGAACACGATGGACCAGATTCTCGGCGAATGCCTTACGCTTAGCGCTCGGCACCCCTGTTATCTCGAAGTATGTACCGGCACGGAATCTTGTGTTCTCTTTTTTCGTGATGGGCAGGTGTACAACGCCGGACAGATAGCAAACAACCAGTTCAGTGAAACATCGATCCGTCACTTTCTGCATACCGCGACGCATTCGGGCCGAAGCGCGACTTGTTATGTGCTCAACAACAAGATTCTTCACACACTGCTGATCCTTTTTCAGAAGAAGGCATCGCTCAAACTTTCGACTTCGATCGTCGACCTCGACGAAGTCCTCGACAAAATCGAAGAGGAAGGCAAGAGCTGCATCGTATCGGCGTCGCAGGACCAGTTCCTGGCCGTGCTCCGCTACGAGAAAGGTAAGGTCACGGCGCTGTGCCACGAGGCGTCAGCTGATGTACCAAAGGAGGCAGGTTTTCGCGAGGATTTCCTGGTGAAGATCTACACCTTGTCCGTAGAGAAGCCGCTTTCCATCAATGTCTACGAGGACCTGCTGGTCAAGTATGCCGTCGATGCAAAGATGATCGACAAGCATTCCACAACACAGATCAGCGAGCTGTACCTGTCGAAGCCGCCGGTTGTGACACTGGAGTTCAAGGGCAGGGAGATCGGCCACTGGGTGCTCGACCGGCCGGTCTTCAACATCGGTCGTACGGTCGACAATGACATTGTGATCGACAACCTTGCCGTGTCAAGGCTCCACGCCGTTCTGGAGAAGGACAAGGGAGAATACTACATCAGAGATTGCGACAGCCTGAACGGGACACTTGTCAACAACAAGAGGGTCGGGAGGGCGAAGCTGGAGCACGGAGATGAGATCACTATTGGTAAGCACAAGTTGAGAGTTCAGAGACAGGCCGGGAGGGATATTCCGGATGGCCCCAATGTTGCTCCTTACGACCAGACCATCATTATCGGGCCACACAACAACCCGGCCCAACACAACCCGCAACCCCAACCCGTCATCTGTTCGGGACCGCGGCTAATTGAGAAAACGAAGTCCGGAGAGATTGTCATCGAGATCAACAAGCCCAACCTCATTCTCGGCAAGGACCGCAACGCCGACGTCGAGGTCGATGGCATGTTCATAGCAAAACGGCACGCGGAGATTGTCAAAGAGAACGGCCATTACATCATCAGGCATCTCAACGGCCATCGCAAGGTTTCGGTGGGAGGAAAGGCAGTATCGGAGTGCGTGCTGGAAGACAACGCCCAGATAAGAATCGGAAACAGCGAGTTTATTTTTCAGAAATAGAACGAATCCAACCGACGCGGAGGACACCATGCGCTACGTCTTGATTTCTGACATTCACGGCAACCTGGAAGCATTGCAGGCGGCGATGTCCTTCGCAAAGAATCTCGAACCTCACCAATTGTACTGTCTCGGTGATGTAGTGGGTTACGGAGCCGATCCAATCGACTGCCTGGAACTGATGAAGTCCGACGCCGATCTGCTTCTGGCAGGCAATCACGATCTGGCCGTAGCGGGCGTTATCGGCAGTCAGGATTTCAATCCCATAGCCCAGGCATCGGTGGAATGGACGCGCAGGGCACTCGACGAAGAGGAACTCACCGCTCTGTCCAACTTGCCGTTGGTGTATATCGACGGGGATTACTGTTTTGCACACGCGTCCCCAATCGACCCGATGAGCTTTGGATACGTGCAAACGCTGGAGGATGTCGCGGAGGTTCTGTCATCGATCGGTCAGCGATTCTGTTTTGTCGGCCACACGCACCTGCCGATTGTGGTTCGCATGGATAATCGAAAAGGCAGGCTTGAAATCGTCAACGAAAGTCAGATTAGAATCGAGGACGACTACAGGTACTTCGTGAACGTCGGTAGCGTGGGGCAGCCGCGTGACAGCAACCCGGATGCCTGTATGGTGATCCTCGACGAAGACGTCGGCACGCTGGAGGTATTCAGAATTCCCTACGACATCACAACCTGCCAGGACAAGATACTCTCCGAGGGTCTGCCCTCTTACCTGGCCGAGCGACTCGTACTTGCGAGGTGAAAGTGCCGTGTCGGACAGCAAATACCAGATTCTGAAGCTTGTCGCCAAGGGGGGCACGGCGGTCCTGTACAGTGCGGTGCAGATCTCTCTTGACCGCGTCGTCGCAATCAAGAAACTCCACCAGCACCTCACAGAAGACGAGAACTTCACCAGGCGATTCGTCCTCGAAGCCAAGGCTGCTGCCTCGCTCGATCACGAGAACATCGTCAAGATCATCGACTTTGGCGTCGAGGACCACGCCTATCAGATCGTGATGGAGTTCATCGATGGCGAGAGCCTTCGCGGGATCCTCGACAAATGGAAGCAACTACCCAACGATGTCGCACTCGCCATCGTCTACCGCGTGTGCCAGGGACTGGAGCACGCGCACAACAAAGGCATCGTCCACCGCGATATCAAACCCGGCAACATCATGATCACCAATACCGGCCGGGTAAAGATCACCGATTTTGGTCTCGCGAAACTGACTCAGCAAACCACACAGCACACCGCCGACAATTCGATTCTCGGCACGCCGCTGTACATGTCACCCGAACAGGCGTTCGGCGAGAGCGTTGATCATAGAAGCGATCTGTTCTCGCTGGGAACAACCCTTTACGAGATGCTCACGGGTGTGCAGCCCTTTCGCGACGAGCACTACATGGCGGTCATTCAGAACATCATCAAAAAGAACGCTCCCCATCCTTCGAAGTTCAACGCGGAGATGCCACCGACGGTGCAGTCGCTGCTGGGCAAGGCGATGAACAAAAGCCGTGAAGCGAGGTTTCAGAGCGCTGGTGATTTCAAAAAAGCCATTGAGAAAGAACTCGGTCTACGCCGGCTGAAGGAGTCCGGGGAGAGTCTGCGACAGCTGCTCAACACCGAGGGAGAAACGATCGTGCTCCCGAAGACCATTGTCGGTCGTGCACGTCAACGCCGACTCCGGAGGGGGTTCATCGCGGCGCTGGTCACCGCTACCCTCTTTGGGGCGGCCGGGGCCGGCTACACACTGGGACCGCCGGCCATCCAGAAACAGATGCACAACGCCGTCGCGTGGGTCAGCGAAAAGGTCTCGTCGCCGCAAGAACCCGGCGACCACATGACCGCGAGCTCCGGCGATCTGATGAATCCCTACGCCGCGGCCCTGGAACCCGACATCGCGGCTGTGCAGGCCGCACCCGATAGCAGTACCACGAAGACGGCGGACGCGAGCGCTGTCGAGACACCCGAGGAACCGGTCGCCAAGAAGAACTCGGACGCCCAGCAACCCGCGCAGACCCCACCGCCACCGGCGGGGACAACCCCGGCGGGGACAACCCCGGCGGGGACAACCCCGGCGGGGACAACCCCGGCGGGGACAACCCCGGCGGAGGCAGCCCCGGCGGAGGCAGCCCCGGCGGAGGCAGCCCCGGTGGAAACCACTCCGGTGGCAACCGAGCCGGTGACAACCGAGCCGCCGCCTGCACCGGTCACCGCGCAGAAGACCGTGGAGCCCGAGGCGGAAGAGGCCCCGAAACCCGTCAAGGTCAGAACGGGCTGGCTGTCGGTAACGGCCACCCCATCGGCAGAGATCTACGTCGACGGAGAGTTTCGCGGAATGTCTCCCCCGGCGCTGAACATCGAGCTCCCGCGGGGATCGCATCGTTTACAGTGCAAGTTGCCGGGCTACAATTCCTACACGGAAACGGTATACATCACGGCCGGCGAGCTTTCGAACCGGAATGTCGCGTTGAAGAAGCCACAAGGTTGGCTGAGCATAACGGCGACGGCGGGCGCCGAGGTATCTGTCGATGGCTCATTCGTGGGTGTAACACCATTGGGCAAGGGCCTCAAACTCGATGCGGGGGCCCATCAGGTGACGGTCAAGAAGGCTGGCTTCAACATGTGGAGCAACCAGATCACGATCAGAGCGGACGAGACCATGCCACTCAACATCGTGCTGAGCCCTCTCTACTAGACACCCCTCTTCCTTTCCATAATCGAGAGAGCCCGTTCGAAAACCTCGGTCGGGCGAAGCCCGGCGAGGCTGCCATCCTCCGACCGGACGATGTGCAGACTCGGGCAGCGGGGCGCCCACCGCGAGGGGTCCGTCGGACCGAACACGGCCAGCGTACGCGCTCCGGCGGCTCCGGCAACGTGCATGACCCCGGTGTCGTTACAAAGAACGAGGTCACACCCCTGCATGACGGCGGCGACATCACCGATCGAGCGCCCCCTGAGCACGGTGTGCTGCGGGCTGGCCAGGCGGCAGAATCTCTCGACCGGCTCCGCATCCCGCGGGCCCTCGATAACAATCAGGCTCAGGCGAATCCGATCGGCAAGCAGGTTGACGACCTCGGCGAAACGTTCGGGCGGCCAGATGTTCTCGGCTTTGCCCGCCCCGGGATGGACGGCGAGCCTGGTCGTGCCCGGTTCGGAGTTGCCTTCCACGAACGCGTTTGCCCATCTCTTCTCCGATTCCGTCGGGACGAGCAGCGGCGAGATATCGTCGGTGCGGATTCCCAGCGCGGCGAGTGGGTAGAGGTTGTGCTCGGCCTCATTCATATTATCGAGCTCACGCTGTGACGGAAGCGGCAGTTCGAAGTGATAGAACGCCTCGCTCATTTTGTTTCCGAACGGGGCGGATGTAGAGCCCACGCGCCAGCGGCTCCCCGATATCAGCCCGAGCATCGCGCTGGTGAACGAGAATGACACGGTGTGGAGAACGATCACGATATCGTGCCGTGCCCGCCGCATTTCCCGGATCATCGCAGACCAGCTCAACGGGTTTCGTGGATTGTAGGTCAGGACCCTGTCCACATAGGGATTGCCGAGCATCACATCGCGGTTGATTCGACCGGTCAGCAATGTCACCTCGACGTCGGGTATCGATTCCTTGATCGCCCGCAGCGCGGGCACGGCAAGCAGCATATCGCCCATCTGATTGTGCTGACGGATGACAAGGATACGCTTCGGTGGTGTGGCGAGGAGTTCGTCACGCGTCGCGGACGGCGTATTCACAACGCTGGTCAGGACCTCCACGAGCAGCCGCTTGCCCTCGGTCTCTATGGTCTTGATGACTCCCATTGTCTCTCTTTGGGGTGCGAGGACGACCGAGGGATTGCGTGAGCAACCCATTCGCAGGAGCGAGCCCTCTGCGAGGACAGGCGAAGGATCCACCGCGGGTGGCGCCGGAGGCGCGCCGCGCTCAGCTCTGGCGAGCGCGGCCCGCGGTTAGCCGAGCGAAGCGGGCGACGGGTAGTGAACGCAACCCGAGGGAGTACCGAGCACAGCATCTTAGTACCGTCCTTTGGCACGACGCTCGACATCGGCGAGCATGTCCAGGTAGCTCTTGTAGCGTGACGGATGGATCGTGCCCTCCTCGTGCGCCGTTTTGACCTCGCACCCCGGCTCGTGGGAATGCGTACACGGTCGAAAGCGGCACGAGTCCAAATGCTCCCTGAACTCGGGAAAGCACTGGGCCAGACCCGCGGGTTCCGTCCCCGGATAACCGAACGTCTGCATCCCCGGAGTATCGGCGACATAGCTACCCTTGAGCGGATAGAGCTGAGAGAAGGTCGTCGTGTGCCGCCCCCTCCCCGTCTTGCCCGCGACACGCCTGACCTTGAGGTTCAACGTGTCATCGATCCGGTTGAGCAGCGAGCTCTTGCCAACGCCGGACTGACCGACGAAGGCATATGTCCCGCCCGTGAGCAGCGCCTCGATCTGGTCGATCCCTTCGCCGGTCTCGGCGCTGGTTTGCAGGACGGGGTAGCCTATGGACGTGTAGATCCCGAGGAATCCCTCGATTTCGTCCCCTTGCTTGAGCATGTCGATCTTGTTGAGACAAACGGTGATGTCGTTGTGCCCCCGCTCCGCGGACACAAGGACACGGTCGAGAAAACCGGGGTTGAGCTTTGGGGCATGGAGCGAGACGATGACGATCAGCTTGTCGATGTTGGCCACGATGATCTTCTCGGTGGCGTCACGCCCGCCCGCCCAGCGGGACAGCCAGGTTCGCCTGGGCAGAAGATCTTCGATCGTTCCCTGAGCGCCGACCGCCTCGGGCGGGGCGACCTCGACCCCATCGCCGGCGACCACATGGATCAACCGCGATTTCTGTCGGAACCTCCCCCGAAGCACGGTGGGGACCAGAGTGCCGTCCACGTCGACCCAGATCTCGTGACCGGTGACTCTGACAACAACGCCTTGAACTCGATCTCGTCCCATTCTGGGGTCAGATGGTACCGCAAATTCTCGGAATTGTCTTTTTTAGTATTGTGGTACCCCTGGATTTCTGGTAGGTTACAGGCTGTCTGAAGGATCACACCTTCCGAATGAAGCCAGAAGAACTTGCAGAATTTTTTCAAGAGTCTCTCTGCATCTTCAATCTCGAATCGCCCGACAAACGCGGCGTGCTCAATGAGATGGTTGATTGTATCAGCCGCGAGTACGGCCTGAAGGACAAGGACCTGATTCTGGAGATGTTGATGAACAGAGAGAGTCTGGGCAGCACCGCGATCGGAAAGGGTGTGGCGTTTCCGCACGGTCGCTCCATCGCTGTCCAGGAGTTGACACTGCTCTTCGCTCGCTCGGAAAACGGCGTAGAATTCGATGCGTTGGATAAGAAACCGACGCATCTTTTTTTTCTGATCATTGCCCCCCCTCAGGACAAAGAGAACCTCTACTTGCAAGTGCTCGGGCATCTGGTCGAGTTGATCAAGACATCCTCGTTTCGTCAGAAACTCATCGAGGCGGCGGACTTCGAGATGCTCAACGCCGCACTCAGGAGTTAGCGCAATGGAACAGCTCGACGAACAAATGAAACTGCTAGTCGCGCTTCAGGATCTCGATCTGATGATTCGCGAGGCCGAAGACAGTGATACATCGACCGAGATGAAGCAGATGGGGTTCAAACTCGAGGGTATCAAAAAGCTGCAGGAGGCGAGAACCAACCTGGCCAAGCGCCTTCGCCCGCAGTTGCTCAACCGCTACGAGCGTCTTTCCAAGTCCTACGGGCGCGCCGTAGTCCCCGTGACCAGCAACCTGTGTCTCGGATGCTTTTCGACCCTTCCCACCTCTTACCCCTCTTTGAAAACCAAGAACACACTGCTCACGTGCGAGAACTGCGGCCGGATCCTCTACTTCACCTGAACCTCGATACGCCCCGGTAGATTTGCTTGATTGCCACCCCCATGTTGGGTAAAATGGTTTTACCCGTAAAATTTCTTTACATTCCGTCGGTGGACGGAGGTCCTTATGTCATCGTCAGTTCCGTCGTTTTCCTATCGGCGAAATCTCGAGCCGATCGCCGATGAGATCCGGGTGGGCACGTGGCGGATCTCGCCGCTGGTTGATCTGGTCAGCGAGAAGCGGTTTCTTCTGTTTGCCCGCAAGTCCCGCGCGCAAGGCCGGCTCCTCCCCAGTATCCTCACATTTCGCAGCACGGCCGCCACGGTGATCGCGCCGTCGAGCTGTCCGGAGACCCTGTCGACAACCATCGAGGGCGACTGCGCCGAGTTTCTCACCGACTATTTCGATGTTCTGACACCCGACACGATTCAGGAAGACGAACTGCCGCATCTGTTCGAGTCGGTTCTCCGGACGCTGGGCAGCTTCGACAAACATGATTTCGTTTGCGGAGATCTCTTTGCTCAGGCCATCGGACGAGGGTCGAACCAGTCGTATTGGCTGCTGCCCAACGCATACATACTCCCGCACTTCTCCGGCGAGAGCAGCCCGACGCCGGTGGTGGAGCTGACCGTCGATCCCCGCTCGAACCGGAGCTTATTCGATCCTTCCCAAGGGGTGGAAGGACAGCTCCTGCACGCCGCACTTATCGCGAAGCTCATTGGCAGCGTTCTCGCGCGCTCGACCGTTGAGGCCGCTCCGAAGCCCGAGGAGCCCGAGGGGTTTGCGCAGCGTCTGGCAGAGACCGCCGAGGCGATATCGAGGCGAGAGATCACCGATGTCGCAGCAACGTACCGGGCGATCTTCGGGCGTGATATGGACACCGAGCGTCCGGCACGGTCTCGAACGGTTCCGGACCCGACTGAGGACCCGTCGTCCCAAAACCACATCCAGGCGGTGCTGGATCACACAACAGTCGATGGATCGGTCACGTTGATACAGGGAGACTCCCACACGGGCAACAGCAGGATCATCGAGGGTGTCAGAACCCGTTTGAATCGATCCCAGGAGGTCGAGGTGGTGTCTCTCGATGAATGGGACCTTTTCGGCCTGTCCTGGAAGAAGATCGCCCGCAGCAAATCGACGGGGCGTACCGTGTGGCTCGTCGACGACATCGATGAAAAGGCGCTAGCGTACTCTGATGTCTCATCGGCGATGCTCGAATCATCCGCGTTCCCAAAGGGTGCGTTCGTCATGAGCGTCCGCTCCGCGGACCTCGGCGACGAGTTGGAGGAGTGGGCCGCGAGACTCCGCACCAGTCGCGGAGACCGGTACCACGAGATCCTGATGCAACGCGAGGACGCACATGATGACGATGCGGCGCTGGCATCGTTTCTTCGCTCCGCGATCCTCGAGGTCGGCCACGACGCGGTCAAAGAGGAGGATGGCAAACCCAAGAAACTGATCAAGCGTTTCCTCGGTTGTGTAAAACCAGAGGAACGTCAGCTTCTGGAATTCATGTCGGTGGCCCGTTTCGCGATGCCGCTGGATCTGGTTCTCACAGTGTTTTCCGAGTCCAGCCGCGAGACATGCCGCACGATCCTGCGCCTCACGTCATTGGGTTGTCTGGAGCTTGTCTATCGCACGTTACCTGCAAAAAGCCTGGTATCGCTCTTTCTAAGAATCCGCACAACCGCTTTGAGGCGGTTGATCTACGGAAGCGTTGCCGCGCAGAGGCGAAGAAAACTGCACCGGACGGTTGCGCTGCTGGCGGAGCAGCAGGATGGCTTTCCCAAGTACATGCTTCTCTACCACTGTCTGCAATCGAAGGAAGAGGGCCTTTGTTCGCACCACGCCATCGCCTACTTGAAGGGGACGCGGACGGATCATCGGCATCCCTATCTCGTGGCGCTCTGTGTAGCACTGGCGCAGAACAAAGGGCTGGATACCGCCCCGTTCCCAGACCGGATTCTGGCGAACCATGAACTGAGTGTCGATCTCGTCCGTGAGGGTCGCGGAGATGACGCCGAGGAGCTGCTCCGTCAATCGCTCGAGCTGATCGACAACGCGGAGGAAGACCAGAGGCTCAAGAACGCCCCGCGTCTGAGCGCCACGTTCCGACTGCTGGCGGATCGTTGGGAAGCCCGGGGTAAGTTCAAACAAGCGCTGGCGTTGCTCGAACAGGCACACGAGGATCTTCAGTCGGCGTTGTCGATTCCCGATCAGGCCCAACTGTTGAACGATATCGGTTGGCTGCAGTACCGGCTTGGCGACTATACAAAATCGATGGACTCCTGCCGGCTGAGTTTGAACACGCTCAGCGCTGCCCAGTATCCGCTCATCGTTTCTCAGGCCCTCAATCTGATGGGTGTCGTGCACTTCAATACAAGCCGCTACGACGAGGCCATCTCGTATTACGAGCAGGGCGCCTATCTGCGTGAGCGCGCCGGCGATGAGAACGCGCTGGCGGCCAGTTTCAACAATCTCGCCCTTGCTTACCAGAGCAAGAGCGAGTTCGAGAAGGCGTTCGACTACCACAGCAGGAGTCTCAAGTTGAAGAAGCGGCGCCAGAACAAGGCGGGGATGGCCGCCGGTTATCTCAACCTCGCTTTTCTCCACCTGGAGGCACGCAACTTCCGGGAGGCCGAGCAGAAATGTCGGGACAGCCTTGCGATCTGTGAGGAGCTCGGGCACGCACAGCTCGCGGCGGAGAACTACACGACGCTCGGGGACATCGCTTTGGAAGACGGCGATTTCGAAAAGGCCGAACATCACTACCAGGAGTCGCGACAGATATCCACCCGGAGTGCGGCAATCAACGAGGAGATGGGCGCGCTTCGTCGTCTGTCTTCGCTCTGCACCAAACGCGGTCGTTTCGATGAGGCCCGCGATCATGCCGAAGCCGCTTTTGCCCTCGTTCAGCGCATCGGCTCGAAGTATGAGTATGCCCAGATCGAGGTTGTTTTGGGAGACCTCGACCGAGAGCAGGGCCACCACCCCGCGGCGCTCGAGCACTACGAAAAAGCCTCGGCACAGTTCACAGCGCTTTCCAAGTACCGTCTGGCAGCAACCGTTCTATCCAAGATTGGTTTGATACACACGACAACGGGCGACAGTTTCGAAGCCAAGAACAATCTCGACCGCGCGCAGGAATTCGTACGCGCGGATATCGGACGGGAGCTCCCCGAGGAGTTTGTCGAACTCCGCCAGGCATTGAGAACCCATCCGGCACGCTCGCTTGCCGCAGGCGCCGAATCGGAGAGACTCTTAATGGCGTTCCAGGATCTCGGCACGCTCGCCGACCACGCGGCGGATCCGCAGGATTTCGTCCGCAAGTTGATCGACATGGTCTCGCGGGTTGCCGAGCCGATCGAGTGCTACCTGGCGCTGAGGACGCAGGGCAATCGTTTCAGACTGCTCGATGACAGCGGCCATTTCAACCCATTGCTATCAAATAAATTAGAGGCCCTTTTCGACCGCACCCTCGCGGGTGGCAGTGTGGTGGACAGTCACTCGCCGGACGTATCCGATATCGCCTCTGATCTCGAGCGTGTCAAGGGCGGCGCAGTGGCGTGTGTTCCGCTCAAGATGATGGGCGATGATGTGGGTTGTCTCCTCTTGTATATGGATGACAAACGACTCCCACTTTCCGCGGAGGACACCCGTTTTTTTGCAGGGCTTGGCCGGCACATCGCCGGCACGGTTAAGCTGATGCTCCACATCAACGAAGACTTTTTGCGGGAAGAAATCCTCGAACCCGAAGCGGCCCCTAGCGGTGGCTCTCAAGAGAAGTATCGGCTCGCGAATTTGATCGGCAAGAGCGAAGCGATGAAGAAGATCTTCAGGACTCTCAAGAAGGTTCGAAACGCGGATACTGGCATTTTGATCCTCGGCGAGAGCGGCACGGGCAAGTCCGCGCTTGCACGGGTGATCCATAACAACAGTCGGCGCTGCAACCATCCGTTTCAGGAGATTCACTGTGCTCAGATTCCTCACAATCTCCTGGAAAGCGAATTGTTCGGCCATGAAAGAGGCTCGTTCACGGGCGCCGTCCGACGCAAGATCGGTCTTTGTGAAATGGCCAACGGCGGGACGCTGTTTCTCGATGACATCAACGTCATGCCGGTCAAGACGCAGGGCAAGTTGCTGCACTTCCTGGAGAGCAAGAGTTACATCCGCCTGGGGGGCACCCAGACATTGAGGGCAAATGTGCGGATTATCACGGCCAGCAACGAGGATCTGGAAACGCTTTGCAGGGAAAACAGGTTTCGGGAGGATCTCTACTATCGGATCAAGGTCATCTCGATCGACCTGCCGCCGCTCCGGGAACGTCCGGAGGATATGGTTGCGATCACTCTGGACTACCTCAAGCGAAGCTGCTCGGAGAAGAACATCCAGCTCAAGGCGCTCTCACCAGAAACGATGCAGCTGTTTCAGAAGGCGCCCTGGCGCGGCAACGTGAGAGAGCTGCAAAACATCCTCGAACGGCTTGTCGTGCTCTCGGACGAGACGTTGATCACGCCCTCCTCACTGCCGGAGGATTTTCTCAAAGAGGTCACAGGCACCAGCCGTCAAACACCCGAGCGGCTCGAGGAGCTGATCGACGCGATCATCAAGCTGGGCAACTACTCCGAGGGCAACCCGCTTCTACCCATGCTCGAGGCTTTGCTCGCCAAGCGCATGGTGTCGCATGTGGAAGGAAAGGGACGGGCGGCGAGCATGCTCGGGATATCGAAGCCCACGCTCTACGCACGATTGCGGGATTACGACAAGATGCACTAGGGGAGCGAGTGAGGTCATCCGTAGACCGGTTGTGGGAGGGAGCGAGTGAGGTCTTTCGTAGGATCCCTTCGCGGGAACGAGATGTGGTAGAATGCTCCCATGACGGTCTCCAGGTTTCGGGTTCGCATCATCCTCGTAATGCTGTTCGTCCTTGCCGTGTGGATACGGTTTAATAGTGCCGGCGAGCAGCTCTACCCGTACTACAAGGGCGAATCCGCAACGAACTACCGGCACGCGAATCTTATCGCCGAGTCGGGGAGCCTGCCGCCGCTCGACCCCAAGATGTCCTGGCCCGATGGCTATCCTCCATCCCGCGTCGGTCCCAACGGTGTCGAGTATTTGACGGGGTTGTCTTACCGGGTTGTCTCCCTGTTCAGTGATCTGTCGCTCAAGGAATTCTCGGGGTTGCTTTCGATCCTCGTGCTGTCCCTGTGCGTGTTTCCGTTCTTTTCACTCGCTCGGCACTTGTGGTATTCCCGGGCGGCGGGGATACTGGCAGCCTTCTTTGTTGCCTTCTCGGGCCCGCTCATCGCCGTCACTCTGGGCCGTGAGTATTTGCACGCACCGTACGCAATCTTATTGATATCATGCCACTTAGCACTGTTTGTCGCGTACCTGGGCAGACCCTCGATGCCTGTCCTCATCGTGTCTCCGCTCCTGGCGCTCGTGCTCGCCGCCGTGTGGCGGACCGCCGATCTCTATCTCGCGTTCTTCGCTGTGCTGCTGCTCTTGTGTTCGGGAAAGGACACTCGTGAACGCCGCAAGCTGATGGTCGGGCATCTCGTGGCGATGATTGTCGCGGGAGTGATACTCCCTCACCTCAAGGCCGAGCGATTTCTGCTCGGCTGGCCGCTGCTTCTCGTTCTGACATCGACAGTTTATCTCTTTGTAAAAGGGTCGTTGCCATCGAAAGTCCCGGGGTGGGTCTGGGTTGCCGGAGGTACCATCGTCCTCGCAGTGATCGCGAGACCGGTTGCCGGCGGCGGGATGGGCGCGCTCTCCGATGTCGAGTACTGGCTCTCTCGATTTCGCTTTCTGTCCGGCAAGCCTGACGATCCTCTTGCCCTCTCCGATACGGCACGGTTTCTCTGGACTCAAGCACACGCGAATCCACTGCTGATCACACTCGTAGCGTTCTTCTTACCGTTCCTGTTTCTCATAAGACCGGTGACCGTGGCGCTTCGTGATATCCGCAAGGAATACAAAGTCGTCGTATGGCCGTCCGTTGCGCTGGCCGCCGTGGGTGTTGTCCTCTTTTTGATCGACAGGACGGCTGTGACAGCAGCGGCCCTCGGGTTGTTTACGCTTGCCGCGGCTTCCGCCAGGGGGATCACACGCCAGTTCAAACCGCGTATCATTCCCATCGCCATTGCGTGTGTGATCATGGTGCTGCAGGCACTCGTGCCACAGGGAAAGGCAAACCCGACGCACCAGATTGCGTCGGCGTTCAAGATATCGCCGCGGCAGACCGATGAGTTCCTCTGGATCAGTGTCGGCAACGCAGATCTCGATCTGGTGAAGTTTCTCGCCAAACGCACATCGGTCAACGATGCCATGTTGACACCCCCGCCCGTATCCTCGCTGCTCGTCAGCTTTGCCGGGCGAAAGACCGTTTTGACCCCGGGGGTTTACACCGTCGATGAGATGGAACGAACGAGCAGGTACATGACCGCGTTCTACGACAGTGAAGATGAACTGTATGCCGTCTGCGACGCGAATGATATCCGGTACGTTTTGTACACGATCGATCTTGCGCTCGATACATCGAACTACTCGCCGCGTTTTGGTGCGGGATTGCGTCACGTGCATGAGAAATCATTGGCGTACAAGATGCACTTCGAGCCAGAGACCCTCACGCACTTCAATCTCGTCTTCCAGAACGACAACTACCGACTGTTCAGGGTGACAAAAAGCATGGAGCCCGTTTTTCTGACCGATCATCCACCGGTGTATGAGAAAACCACGCTCCAGAGGTACGGGGGTGACACCAAACAGTTCTACGAAGCCATCATCGATGCACTGCTAACCTATCAACTGGCGCTCGACGCACAGGCGCAAGGCAATGACCCTGAGGCAGTTCGGCGATTCAGATACTGTCTGGGTATAGCGCCGCGTTACACCACCGCATGGCTTGGTGTCGGCGATTCACTGTTCCGAATGGGGGATATCGAGGCGGCGGATGCCGCATACGGGCGCGCTCTCGAGGCATCTCCGGACCATCCCCTTGCGTTGTATAACAAGGCGCTGACCATGGTCCGTCTGGGCAGACCGGTTGAGGCGCAAGGTCTTCTCGATGTGTTGATTTCATCGTCTCGCGACCGTGCGATGGTTCAGCAGGCAAGAGAGCTCAAGGCCGCCATAGAGCGCGACATGTCCTCGGGTGAAGGGCCGCCGGAGTAGGACACTGCACGCCGCACAGGCGCTAGCAAAACATTTCACAAGGAAAAGAAAAGAATGGTGGGGGCTACTGGATTTGAACCAGTGACTTCTACCGTGTGAAGGTAGCACTCTCCCACTGA
>CBDVBZ010000021.1:0-34441 GCA_965372355.1 uncultured bacterium
GCCGGTGGGACCCACTTTTGTTGGTGGTTCGGCGCCCGCTCCCGCCGGTGGGACCAACTTTCGTTGGTGGATGTGACCACCAACAAGCCATTGGAAAAACGCCTGTTAACCCGTTTGCGGGCGGCGATGCGTTCGATTATACTGGATACAGCAACGGCGCAAGGTGCGCCTTGCTTTCGTAGCGAACGGAGCAGCTTTCTATGTTCACACGTAAAGACACGAGACGGGTCATGGTCGGCGATGTGCCGGTGGGCGGCGGCGCCCCCATCTCCGTCCAGTCGATGACGACGACGGACACGACGGATGTCGACGCCACGCTGGAGGAGATTCTCAGGCTGCAGGATATTGGGTGCGACATCATCCGGGTCAGCACGCCGAGCCGCGCGAGTGTCGATGCGCTCGAGAAGATCATGCCCAAAACGACGGTGCCGATCGTGGCCGATATTCATTTCGACCACAGTGTCGCGCTGCTCGTTGCCGACATCGGTGTCGCCAAGCTGCGCATCAATCCCGGCAACATCGGCTCCCGCGACAAGGTAGAAAAAGTCGTGAGGAAGGCTGTCGACAACAGGCTACCCATCCGCATCGGTGTCAACGCGGGCTCGCTCGAGCGAGATCTCCTCGAAAAGTACGGTTTCCCGACACCCGAGGCGATGGTCGATAGCGCGTTGCGCCATATCGCGATCCTCGAAGCGCTCGATTTTCACGATATTATCGTATCGGTCAAGGCGTCTTCGGTCGCACTCGCTACCGGTAGCTACCGGCTTCTCGCCGAGAAGGTCGACTACCCGCTCCACCTGGGTATCACCGAATCCGGTACGCTGATTAGTGGGACGGTCTATTCGTCGGTCGGGTTGGGTATTCTGCTCGCCGAGGGGATCGGTGACACCATCCGTGTGTCACTGACTGCCGATGTCGAAGAGGAAGTCAAGGTCGGCCGCAAGATCCTCGCATCGCTCGATCTGGCGGCGAATGTGCCACGCATCATTTCGTGTCCCTCCTGCGCGCGCAACCATCTCGATCTTTTTCGTATCGCCGAGGAGGTCGAGCAGCGCTTTGCCGGTCTCAAGAAATCGGTAAAGATCGCCGTTATGGGTTGCGCGGTCAACGGCCCCGGCGAGGCGCGTGAGGCCGACTTCGGGATCATGGGGGGTATGGGATATGGCCAGATCTTTGTCGATGGCAAGATCGTAAAGAAAGTTCCCGAAGCGGATCTGGTCGACGAACTCGAAAAAGAAATCCGCAACAGACTGGGCGAGTGGGAATGAAGTGAAGGCGCTTGCCGTGCCCCGTGGTCAATCGCAGGGTCCTGCGGAAGAACCTCGCTCACTCGTCTCCAGACCTCGTCGGCTTCGCGTATTCCTCGATAAAGAATCGATTCTCCAGGTAGCGATCGCGCCAACCCGGGAATTCCTTGTCAAGTAAGACCCCAAGCGCCGCCCCTGCGTGATAGAACGCCGTCCGGCGTGACTTCTTGAGCGACATCTTCTCGAGCTCGTTGAGTATCTTTTCCCCCATCTTGCGCGCGACGACACCGAATCGTACGAAATCCGATAGGTCCTTGAACGCCTCCGAGGGTTTGTACGCCACTTCCGCTCTTCTCGCCAGCTTGTACTCGGTGTATCGGGCAATACCCTCCTGCCAGAGCTGAAACGAGTAGTACCGATAGTCATCATCGGTCAAGAGTGAGCGGAACGCCAGGCTCGACGCCATGTAGGCGGCAACGCGGTCCCGGTGCGATCCCGTCCCGGCTACGGCGTCGCGCAAATCCCGGCACATCTGACGAAACGCCGCACCGACATCCGGGTCGTCATACGGGAACGGGTAGTCCAGCATCCACATTCCGGTGTCATCGTCACTCTCCAGCCCCAACGAGTCCACCGAGGGATAGTACTCGGGTCGCGACATCTGCCACTGGTGAAAATGTTCATGGAGAAGCGTCATGACCCAACGTGTCGAGTGGCTAGCCTCCGTGTTCTTGGGTTGCCCGATCACAATCGTCGGGACACCGCCGACGGCGGGAAATGTCGCAAGGAGATTCGTGTCGAACTGCCGCTCTCGAACAAAGACTTCGCTTTGCAGGAGCGAATCGTATCCCAGTGGCGAAAAATCGTCTGTCGGGTCGGGGTGATATACGAGGAACTCGGCCGCTTTGGTTACGAGCAGGGTCGCGAACGGGGCGTCCGACCAACCGGGCCAGAACCTGTCACCGAGCTGGTCTGCGATGCGCCGTCCTTCGGCGATGCGTACTCGATCGTCGATGGGTAAGGTCGCTTCCTGGACATCCGCCGCGACGGTGACGGGCATCACACAGCAAATTGCAACCGCGATGGTCAATCGAATGGCACGGGATGTCGTTGTCGCACACAATTCGGAATACCCACCTTGCTGCCGGGTGGTCTAGCGCCACAAATCCGGTTTGAATATCATCATGACGAGGGCGATCAGCGGCAGGAGCGTCGCGATACCACCCCACATCATCCACCGCCACACGACGCCCTGGATCGGTTCGTCCGGCCCGCCGCCGGACTCGATGGCTTCTTGCGTCATACGGATCATCCGTTTTTGCAGCCGCACCAACACCGCGCCCCAGATCACGCCGGACAGTATAAAGAGCGTCAGCCCCAGCTCAACCCAGGCGGTGCCCGGCAACCCACCCCACCTTTCCACGGTGAGAAGCCCCGTAACGAGAATCAGCACGATCCCGGGGAGAGTAAAGAGCCAGTCCGCACGCATCACGGATCGCGCCGCAAAATGAAGAACCACGATATTCTGTGCACGCCTGGCCTGCGCCATCCACATCGCGCTCACGATGATATTACCGAGAAACAAGACCGCTCCCAGCACGTGCAGAAAGACCATGGTCGCATGCACGGACTCGGACAACGAAACAAACGCGTGAGCACTCGACGTATCGAAGAAAATCGCCGCGCCTGCAACAGCAGGCACAGCCGATAAGCGGCATCGCATTGGGGATCTCCTGTCTGCTATCCCATCGATTGTCAGGTTATGACTCCAGAAGCGCGCGCACCTGGGCCGCGTCAAAGATCTTGCCCACCGGGTAGACGTTCTTCTGTTTGTCCCAATACGGTGTGTGCTGGAAAAACCAGTTGAGGATCACCCTTGGTTTGTCCGCGAACTCTGGATCGTTCTCTATCTTTGCCTCGAACTCCCTGCGCAGTTCCTCGTCTGCCGCCAGCATCTCGCGCGCCATTTTCTCCATGACATAGGACTCGGCGTATTCCTTCTGCTCGAAAATCGTGTCGAAGAAACCCCAAAAGACATACGAATCCGGGCCCTCCGGTTCGAGAATATGGGCGGCGACCTGGGCAGTTGGCTGGTTCATATCGACAACGACCGACCCCGCGGGATACATGCGTTCCTCACGGATCTCGACAACCTCGAACGATACCGGGTGCCGCCCCTCGTACGGGCGCGCCTGCCATTCGGGATTCTCGAACCGGTATGAGTCCACCGTTAGTGTACGCGGCTCCCCGAGCCGGTCGAGATCGACACCATGGAGCTCGAGTCTGTCGATCACGTCTGTCCACTCCGGCGGTATGATGTACGCCTCGGGCAGGTCGGCCTCGACGGTCGGGTTCTGCCGGTCGAGATAGGAGATCTTGAACGTCACCGGTTTGCCGTTGAAGCGGTACCACATGCCACCGGTGAGATCGCTTTCGCCCACCTCGAAATCGATGCCTTTGAACTCGATGATCGTCGGCCGTTCGCGATCCGCCCGAAACTGAAGGGGAAAGAGCGTGCCCCGCAATTGCTCACCGGCCGCATAGCGATCCGCGTCGGCAACCGCTTTCTTGAGGCTCCGGTATTCCTCGTTGAGGCGGATCATCGTCTGCTTGAGCAATTCGTAAGTGCCGCTGACGCGGGTCTTGTAGTCCTTTAGCGCGTGCGCCTCAATGAGAAGCCCAGGGCGGTTGCGAAGCGACGTGTATCCGTTGGCAAACCGCGGAGTGGAGACCCAGCTGAACATCCCACCCTTCGGGTTCGGCCGTTCGGAAAGCATGACATACGGTGACATTTCATAACCGGCTTCGATCATGCTCTCCTTGACCGGCGCGAGATACACATCCTCCGTCCAGCGGGTAACCGGCGGCACCATGTTGCCGAATATATCCATGATGTACGTAAGAACGTACTGATGATCAGATCCGTCGGTAACGTGGCAATCGACAAAGAAATCGGGCTGCCAGACGTTGAACAGCCGGAGCCACGCCCGAATCTCTGGCGTATCCGCTTTGAGATAATCGCGATTCAGGTTGAGGTTCTGCGCGGTCACCCGCCAACCCATCTCCTTTGGCCCATTCTGGTTAATCCGGTTAAAGGGGCCAAAGCGCTCGTGACCGTCCACGTTGAGTATCGGAATAAAGAGAACCGTGACGTGATCGAGAAGATCCGGATACTTCTTTGTCACCGCGATGTCGCGGAGCAACATCAGCCCGGCGTCCTTACCGTCACTCTCACCGGGGTGTATACACGCCTGTATCAACAGGACGACCTTGTCATCCCGCCGGATCTTGTCGGGTGAGAACTGACGGTCCCTGTCGGCCACAAGCAGGGGAAGGTCACGGCCTTGAGGGGTCTTGCCAAACTTCGTGTACCTCAACCACTGCGACGCCGTATCGAGCCTCTTGCAGTACTCGACGGTCTCGTCATAACGCGGGGTCTCCTTGAACCCCGACGCCTCGTAGTATGTCGTGAAATCGTCCTGAGCCCCTACAGACGTCGCAAGCAGCAGAAGCGCGACTATCATCCCTTTCATCACTCTCTCCTTGCCTATTGCTCGACTTGCTCTTTGCCATAAATGGCGACGTGGTACTCACCATCGTCGAGGACATATCCGCGGTACATCCCGGCGGTGTTGAACTGCATCGCCACATTGCCGTTTTTGTCGAGAGCTATGATGCCTCCGTCGCCTCCCATGCCGGTCAGCTCTTCATCGATCACTTTCGTCGCCGATTCCTCGAGTGACAAACCGGCGTGCTCCATCAGGACGGATACCCGGTACGACAAAAGACCCCGCATGAAGTACTCTCCCGTACCCGTGGCCGACACGGCACACGTGGCATTGTTCGCATACGTCCCCGCGCCGATAATCGGAGAGTCTCCGACGCGGCCGTGCATCTTGTTCGTGAGCCCACCCGTCGATGTTGCCGCGGCCAGGTTGCCATCGCGATCGAGAGCGATGGCCGCCGACGTGCCGTACTTCGTCGACTCATCAGCCGGTGATGCCTTTGACGACTGATCCTTCTCCTTCGCCCGCAGCAGCGATTCCCAGCGTCGCTGCGTAAAGAAATACTCGGGGTCCACGATCTCCAGCCCCTGGGCGGCGGCGTACAGCTCGGCGCCCCTCCCGACCAGCATGACGTGTCTCGTCTTCTCCATCACCTCGCGTGCCGCCTTGATCGGGTTCTTGATCGTCCTCACCGACGCTACGGCACCTGCGTTGAGGTTCGAGCCATCCATGATCGATGCATCCATCTCGTTCGTGCCCTGACCGGTGAACACAGAACCCTTGCCGGCATTGAAGAGCGGCGAGTCTTCCATGACGACCACGGCGGCCTCCACCGCATCGAGTGCGCTGCCACCTTCGGCGAGGATCGTGTAACCCGCTTCCAGGGCTTGTTTGAGCGCGTTTTCGTATTGCTCTTCCCGTTCGGGTGTCAGGTTTTCCTTCAGGATCGTCCCCGCGCCCCCGTGGACGACCAGCGCGATCTTCGAGACCTGTTGTTGCTCGCCCTGTTGGGCGCAACCGGCGACGAGGATGCCCAAAAACAACAGGCAGCCGAGCTTGCAAAACTGTTTCATTGGAAACCTCTCTTGGTGTGACCGACGATACCGTGTAATCTTATGCGTGGATAGGAAGCCTAAGAGTTGACCGACAAAAAGCATAGCACACGAACCAACCGGCCGGAAGCGTCCTCTAGGGCGATCCTCCACGTCGATATGGATGCCTTCTACGCATCGATCGAGATGCTCGAGAACCCCGACCTGCGCGGGCAGCCGGTCATCGTCGGTGGGACTGCGGAAAAAAGGGGTGTTGTGGCCGCCGCATCGTACGAGGTGCGGAAGTATGGTGTGCACAGTGCCATGAGTTCCTACCGTGCCAAACAGCTCTGCCCGCATGCTGTTTTTATTCCGCCACGCATGGGTGACTACGTCAAATACTCGAAGAGGATCTTTGCCATACTAAGAGAGTACACACCACTCGTCGAGCCTCTGTCGATCGATGAAGCGTTTCTCGATGTGACGGGCAGCCGCAAGCTGTTTGGCCCAGCGACCGAAATCGGCAAGACGATCAAACGCCGAATTCGGGAAGAGGTAGGATTGACGGCATCGGTGGGCGTCGCATCCAACAAGTTTCTGGCGAAGCTTGCCAGCGATTTGGAGAAACCGGACGGGTTCGTCGTCATCAAGCCCGGACAAGCCGAGACACGCCTGGCCGTTTTGCACGTCTCGAAGCTCTGGGGTGTCGGCAAGGTGACGCAGCGCCAGCTCGCCAGCCAAGGCGTCGAGACGATCAAGGATCTCCTGGCCATGCCCACCCATCAGCTCGAGGGCATCGTCGGCTCGTATGCTCCGCGTCTAAAAGACCTGGCAAGAGGGATCGATGACCGGCCGGTCGTCGTGGGTGAGTCGTCAAAATCGATTGGTGCGGAGACGACGTTCGCCGAGGACATCGCCGACGATAAACGCCTACGCGAGGCTCTCGATTCGCTTGCCGTCCGCGTGGCCAAACGTCTTCGCAAAGAGGGTTACCGAGCACACGCCATTCATCTAAAGGCGCGTTACGCCGATTTCACAACCGTGACACGCGCCACGACCATTCCCATTGCCACCGCCTCCACGCAGACCCTCGTCCAAACCGCACGGGAACTGCTCGAAACACGTCTCGGCCGCGAGGGCAGAGCGCTTCGGCTGGTTGGCGTATCGGCGTCCGGACTCGTGCGACCCGCGGAAGGCGAGCCCGAGCTTTTTCCCGATACACAGCGCGAACAAAGCGAGCGTGTCGATCATCTGCTCGACACACTACAGGAAAAATTCGGATCGGGGAAAATATGGCGAGGTTATCAGAAACGAACCGAAGACGACGCGTGACTTCGTCTACTGGCGCTTCTGTTCGTGCTGTAGTCGGAGCTGACCGCATGCCGCGTTGATATCCGCGCCCTTTTCCTGGCGCAGTGTCGCTCTCACACCGCGATCTTCGAGAATCTTCTGAAACGTCTTGCACCGCCCGCTGCCCGGACGCTTCCACTCCAGCCCCTCGACTTCGTTGTAAGGGATCAAATTCACCTTTGCGTGGAGGTCCCGCGCAATCTCAGCGAGATGTTTCGCCTGATCCCTCGTGTCGTTGACACCATCGATCAGAATATACTCGAACGTCATCATCCGACGCGCCTTGGTGCGGTAGTACCGGCACGCGTCCAGCAACTCCTGCAGGGGATACTTCTTGTTCACGGGCATGATTCGGTTGCGGACCTCGTCGGTGGCGCCATGAAGCGAAATGGCCAGACGGAACTGCATCGGCTGCTCGGCGAGCTGCTTGATGCGTGAAACGAGCCCAACGGTTGACACGGTGATCTTGCGGGCGCCGATCCCCAGCCCCCACGGCGCGTTGATGATCGTGAGCGCGCGCATCAGGCTGTCATAGTTGGCCAGCGGCTCTCCCATACCCATGACCACGATGTTGTCGATTCTCTCGCCGCAGAGTTTCTGAGCGTGGACGACCTGATCGACGATCTCTGCTGCCGTTAGGCTGCGTTCGAGACCCTGAAGCCCGCTTGCGCAAAACCTGCAGCCGTAAGCACATCCAACCTGCGTGGATACGCACGCGGTGAGCCGGTCGCTCCGGCTGGTGAGACCCGGCGTCGCGGGTATCAGAACGGTCTCGATAAGGGAGTGATCGTGAAGCTCGAAGAGGAGTTTTTCGGTGGTGTCGCCGGCCCGGTGAGTCTTTAGTGCCTTGACGGCATTGACCTCGTATTCCTCGGCCAACCCGGTGCGAAGCGCTGCCGACAAGTTGGTCATCTCCTCGAAAGACACCGCCAGCTTGCCGTACGTCCAATCGAGAATCTGATCCACCCGGTAGGCCGCCTCTCCCCGCTGCGTCAACCGACTGGCAAGTTCTTCACGGTACAGTGATTTTATGTCGGTTTTCGCGGACACAGCCCGGCAGCTAGTCGCTCGAGAAATGCATGTTGATGATGGGCAACACGCGCGCCCACTTGGGGTTGTTTCCCGCGTAGTTTATCAGGCCGATCTGCACACCTTTGAGGTACTCTGCGGAGTTCGCAATGCCGAGCTGAAATCCGATCATATCCGAGATCGCCCGATTCCAGACACCCGTGGTGATACCTTTCGCATGATCGAACCGGGACATCAGACCACCCAGCGCGGCGCCGTGCAACTCGTTGCCACCGACACCGCCCAGCCCCATAAAGATGCCGCGCAGATCGTGCCCCCCCACACCAATGATGCCGGCAAAGATGCCGTGTAGTCTATCGCCACCGACACCGATACCACCCAGACCGATGCCGGTAATATCGTCAGCGCCAACACCGACGCCGCCAACGACGATGCCCTTGATGTCATCGCCGCCCAGACCGATACCGCCAAACCCGACACCCCTGAACTCGGACGCACCCACGCCGATCAACCCGACGCCAATGCCGTGGATGGATTCCGCACCGACACCGACGCCGCCGATAAAAGCGCCGCGAAAGTCACCACCACCCATGCCGACGAGCGCGAGACCGATACCATTGAACTGCTCCTCCACACCCATGCCGATCAGCCCGATACCCAACCCGGTCAACGACTCGCTCGTGATGCCGATACCGGCCACGTGGATCCCGTTCATCGCCTTTCCCGCGAGACCGATGAGACCCACCTGCAGGCCGTTGTATACGGCCTGCTCGTTGTCCGCGGGCTTCCAGAACGTCAGGTTGAGACCGTTGACGACACGAACATCCCTGTCCACGAAGTTGAACCGCAGCCCGGTAAGACGCTTCGAGTTGCCAAAACTGATCCCGACATCATTAACGGCAAGATCGAGCGATGCAGACACGGGTTGGGAGGTCACCAGCGTCAAAAGTACACATATGCAAAACGCTTTTGTCATCGTCTGACCTCGGCTAGTCTAATCGTCACTCCCCAGTTAAACCCGTCCGCCGGAGGGCTGGCATTCCATCGCTTGAACGAGTGAGACCCATCCGACTCATAGTACACGATGTATCTGCCCGCATCGAGTTCGATCGTGTCATCGTACACGCGGTTTTTCTTCGCGCCGCCGGCGTGGTCGGTCAACCGATAGCTCATCTCCCAAACCGTTTCCCCGGTCTCCGCGTTTTCGATCCACGCGTAGTCGTACATCCTGCCGCGGGTGCCCTCACCAAGCGCATAAACCGACACCTTTGCGTTCTTCTTCAATTCGAAGCGTTCCTTTTTATAGACGTTGTTGCCCATTTCAGTGAGCCTGACGAGGACGCTCTTGTCCGCAGCTTCGTCGTAGACGGACACATGTCTCGTGCCACCAACCGCTATCAGCGTAACACCCCAGCGTTTCTGATCGTGGGGTGGCGAGGCGTTCCAATCGCCGTAGGAGTGGGAATTGTCGGTCACCGCGTAGACGAGGTAGTCACCCTTGTCCAGCTCGATCACGCCGTCGAACGCACGGTTTTTCGTGGCGCCGCCGGCGTGAACCGTCTTGCGGGCATCCATTTCCCACACGACTTCGCGTGTATCAGCGTTGACGATCCGGCTGTAGTCATACATCTCTTTGCGGCCGCCCTCGCCTACCGCATAGACACGTATCTCTGTCTTACGGCTGACCGAGAAACCTTCCTTCTGATAGTCATTATTGCCGAGCCTGGTCAGCTGGATGATGACATCCTTCTCCGGCATATCCTCGTACGCGTGGACCTTGGCGTACTTCTTCATGCCGGGCTCCGCCGTTTGAATCGTCACACCCCAGAAATAGGGATCGCTGGGGGGCGCCGAGTTCCACTCGCCGAAGTCGTGCGAGTTGTCCGTCGCCACGAATAACGCGTACTCGCCTTTTGGCAGCGCGACCGTGTCCTTGAAAAGGCGGTTCTTCTTGGCACCGCCGGCCCGATCCGAATCCCAGTAGTTGAACTCCCAGACTTTCTCACGCGTCTTGGTGTCGATGATCCAGCTGCAATCGTAAAACTCGTCTTTTTTCAGCTCGCCAATCGCGTAAATCTGCAGATCCATGTCACGCGACAGCGTGAGCCCGGTCTTTTCATACCTGTTCCCGGTCATTCTGGTGTAGGCAACGACCGCACCCCTGGTGAGGCTTTCGTGGTATTTCTCGACATCCGTCTCGGTCACTGACTTGCCTTCGCCGCGGATGACGATCTCGAAATCGCGTGCTGCATCCTCGAAGTCCTCGTAGTCAAAACCCCAATTGCTATTGCCGATCCAGTCGAGCCAGTTGTCACCCGACACTCCATAGGGAAACGTGGCGTAGTAAACCTCGTACTGACCTTTCTTGAGCTCGATTGTGTCAACGTATTCCCGGAGATGTTTCGAGCGGCGTTCCGAATCCGAGTTCTTGAGGTGCCAGACTTCTTGCCTCGTCTGCGCATTCAGAATCCACGCGCTGCTTAGTTCCGCGTCGTAGTTCTTGCTTCCCTCGCGAAAACCAACCGCTTCGATCGAGACCTCCTGGTCACGGTCCAGTATGAATCCACCAACCTTGAGTTCTTTTGCGCGGAGTCGATCTATCTTGGTGAGCACGGTAGCGCTGGCGTGGGCCGAGAAAACAAAAAGACACACCCATGCAGCGCCTGCCAGATGAGCAAGTCCGTGACGTCTCATAGCGTTCCCCCTTGGGATTATGTCCTTGCTGTGGGTATAAGGTCTACGTTGGAAAGCACCCATTGGTTACACCAATCCGGCAACCCATTGCCCTGCAAACAGTTAAGAATCCGACCCCGATTTTCCGCGTGCGGCTCACGGACGGAGCTGCATGGCCCTCTTCGTGAGCCCCCCGGGCAGCTCGAAGAGCGCCTTTTCGAGCTTCTGCCGCTTGATCTCCTTTATCGTCGATTTCTCCCGGCGCTCACCGTCTTCGTCATAAGACACGACCACGACGGGGAATCCGGGAAAGGTCTTGTCGACCTCGCGGTCCTCTCCGCCAAAACGAAAAAGTGCCGGCAGGTTCTGCCCCACTGTCTGAAAAAGATCCGCCAGCTCCTCGAGTGCTACGAGATCCTTTGGGTTTATCCCCAGCTCTTCGAGGTCCGCCGCCCAGACCTCCTCGATCTTTTCACCATCGCGGAAACCCTGGTAGTGGTTACACTTCCAACCGCTGATTCTTATACCTGATGAAACTTTCTTGTATTCGGTTTGTTCTTTGAGAAAAGACGAGTAACCCATCCTGTCGGTAAGCGCCCTCTCCATCTCCTCACGCTCGTCGGGAGGCAGACCCTCGAGCTCGCTCTTCGCCCGGTTCATCGCCTCCTCGGCGACCGTCTTGGCTTCGAGCAACTCGTCCCTTCGTATCTCCACATAGCTGCTGTCCACCTTGTTGATCAGCCAGTAGAAGGGGTTTTCCTGACCCTCCCCATTGTAGACGATTGTGACCTCACCGCCGCGATCGTTGGAGTCGATCCGCAGTCGCCTGCCGTCGAGATAGATGATCGCGGTGCCACTCATTGACGACTGGCCAAACATCTCCGTGTCGAGCTGGATGATCGTGCCCGCCATCGCAGTCGACGCGAGACACATACAGACCAGCACGGAGGCGATAATCGGTACTGAATGGTTGCGCTTCATGATCACAGTCCTAACTTCTTGAGATAACTATCGTTCCCGTTTTGATTCAGTTTCCAGTATTGGAGTCTTTCGCTGCCGGTGAGTTGCGCCTCTACATCCGGACTCATCTCCCAGCGGATGATCCGGTGTGGATAGTGATCCTCGATGTAGAAGCGGCCCTTTCGGCCGTCGGCCATTTTGACCTCGTATAGAATCGTCTTGAACTTGCCGGCGGGGACCTTGATCGTTTTGTTCTTCTTCTCGCGTTTGATCTCGGTCTTTACCCAATCCGGTGTCTGGTGGCTAAGCCGGCCAAAATAGACGCTGGGCAGCATCAATACGTCTTTCTTGGCGCCGGGTTCCAGATAGTCGCCACGCAGTCCTCGAAGGAGTATGAAGAGGTTGTCCTCCGTCACGCCATCCGTCGCCCTCTCGATCTCTCGCGGCCCGGTTTCGTTTTCGAAATAGCTGAAGTAGTGTCCGAGGATCCGGTCCGGATGGAACCGAAGCTCCTCATAGACATGACCGCACCACTCGCTACTCGTGAACGTCACCTTGACCGGCGAGAAGTCCGTGGACCTGACGAACACCGATACCATCGTGTTGTAGTCGTAAATCCCCGTCTGGAAATCCCGAATGACGTTGAGTTTGAGCGCGTCGAACGTATCGTCCGGGTTTTTCTTCCAGTCGTCAACTTTGACCCTCTTCGATTCACTAAAGGGCTCCGTCACGTAGATGAGAACGGCGGTGCCTTCGCGTTCTTGTCCGTAACGCGACACCGTCAGCCGGTATCCGTTCAGCTCGGCCTTGCCGTCGTGCCAGTGCGCATCGAATTCGCGATCGGTGCCGGCGACCAACGGCGCCGCACACAACAACACGGCCACCACCAGAAATAAACACCTCAACATTGTGATCACCTCACAACACCGTGGACCTTGCCAACTTTGACGAAGGCGGTGATTGCCTTATCCAGATGCTCTCTCGTGTGCCCCGCAGAGATTTGCACCCGGATGCGAGCCTGATCCTTGGGCACCACGGGATAGCTAAAGCCAACCACGTAGATCCCTTCGGCAAGCAGATCGTGCGCTACATTGTGTGCGAGTTTCGCGTCGCCAAGCATGATCGGGACGATAGGGTGAATACCCGGCTTTATGTCGAACCCGGCCGCCGTCATCTGCTCGCGGAAGTGTGACGTGTTTTCTTCCAGGCGGTCTCGAAGCTCGGTCTTTTCGCTTATCATATCGAACACTGCCATCGCGGCGAGAACGATCGAGGGTGTCAGCGTGTTCGAAAACAAGTATGGCCGCGACCGCTGACGCAGAAACTCGACAATCTCCCTGCGCCCACACGTAAACCCTCCCGAGGCCCCACCCATCGCCTTGCCTAGTGTCGATGTAATAACGTCGATGCGGCCGATCACACCGTTGTGCTCGTGTGTACCACGTCCCGTTTTTCCGACAAAACCGGTCGCGTGTGAATCATCCACCATCACGAGCGCATCGTACTTGTCGGCCAGGTCGCAGATCTTGTCGAGCTGCGCGATATTGCCGTCCATGCTGAACACACCATCGGTGGCGATCAGGCGGCGTCTGTACTCTCCGCTTTCCTTCAAGATCTCCTCGAGATTCGCCATATCGGAGTTCTTGTATCGTTTGCGGGCTGCCTTGCAGAGTCGGATGCCGTCGATGATGCTCGCGTGGTTGAGCTCGTCGCTGATCACCACGTCTTCGGCGTTGAGTATCGCCTCGAACAGACCTCCGTTCGCGTCGAAACACGAACTGTAGAGAATCGTGTCCTCCATCCCGAGAAAGTCAGCAATCTTCTTCTCGAGCTCGGTGTGGATTTGTTGCGTACCGCAGATAAACCGGACCGACGACATCCCGTAGCCCCACTCGTCGAGACCCCGATGCGCGGCCTCGAGTACCCTGGGGTGCGAGGACAGTCCAAGATAGTTATTTGCACAAAAGTTGATGACTTCGCCATCCTTGACCGTGATGTTTGCCGACTGGGGCCCGAGAATAATCCGCTCTTCTTTATAGAGACCTTGCTCGCGAATCGATTTGATCTCCTCCGCCAACGCTTCTTTCAACCCCCCATACATGGTCTTCCTCCTTCAATCGGTTTTGAGTGTAGCTTTGCGATGCTCACCACTTGATCAGTACCTTCGGATGGGTCACGATTCGTTTCTCGAAATCCTCTACATCGTAGTCATCGATATGGACCACTGTGTCCTTCCCCTGGTTCAGGATAGCGTCGAACAGTTTGTCATGAATGCCGTTCTCCTTCGACTCGAGGAGTTTGCGTGTCATCTTCCACGTCTCGAAGATGCGTCTGCCGATGACGGCGTGCAGCGACAGTCCCCTGACAATGATCTCCGAGAAATCCTGGATCGTGAAGTCTCCCGATTTGAGACCAAAGAGGATGATGTCGCCGCCCTGGTCCACCGACTGGATCGCATTGTTGATGGACGAGTTGAAACCCGCCATTTCAAACGCGACATCGACCCCGTTACCACCGCCAAAATCCCGGACCTGTTTGACGACATCGGGGTGGCTTCGCCACGACGTCTTGTCGGGCTCGAAACGAACCATTTCGTCGACACCGATTCTCTCGGCAAGCGCCGCGTTCTTCTCGTTGGGCTCGACACCGATGATCCTGGATGCGCCCAGCGCACGAGTGGTCAGAATCGTAAAAAGCCCGATCGAGCCGGTGCCGAAGATGGCTATGGTCTTGTCCCGAAGATCTACGGTCGTTGCCGCGTGAACGGCGTTGCCGAAAGGCTCCTGTATGGCGCCGACCATTTCATCGATCTTGTCGACATCGGTCGGCCACAGAACCTCGGTGGGGAGTTTTATGAACTCGGCAAAACAACCGTCGCGGGCAAAACCGATGATCTGCGCGTAGTCACACACATGGCGGTCACCTCGCAGGCACTGCTTGCAGCGGCCGCACGTGATGTGCGATTCCGAGGATACCGTGTCTCCCACCTTTATCCCGTACGTCGCCCCGGCACTCGACCCCAGCTCCACGATCTCGCCCAGGAACTCGTGCCCGATGACACGATAGTCCTTGTCTTCCTCCTCGAGCGAATCGAGGATCATCGCTTTGAACGAGTTGCGAAACCACACACCGCGGTCCGAGCCACACACCCCCGTGTATCGAATCCTGATGATGGCGGCGTCGGCATCCGCGGGATCTTTTCCTTCATCCAGGACCGGACGCGGTACACGGGTTTTGCGAAGTCCTCTGGACCCATCCCAGTCATCCTTGGCGCGATCGAAGACAAGCGCCCACATTTCTTTGTCAGACATAACAAGCTGTCCTTTCAAACAGGAGCCGGCGGCTCGAGTTCGGGCTAACCAATGCCATCAGGGGCCGGCTACTCGAGTCCGGGCTAACCGATGCCATCAGCCGCCCCAAAGCATCGGATGCAGTGTGGGGCATCCGCCGAGCGCGTGGCGATATCGCAGCTGCTACCCAGTTGCCAGCCGAACAGTCTGGCACCGCGGGACCTGTCGACTCGTACCTCGACGAGGTCTCCGGGTTTGGCGCTGCCGGCGGGAAACACGACGGGTTTGAACGTGCCGGTTCTGCCGACGAGACAATCGGGATCCTTTGGCGAAACCTCGTGGACGAGCACTTCAAACGTCTGACCCACCAGTCCTTGATTGATCTCGCCGGTAATCTGTTTCTGAAGCTCGACGAGGCGCACGATTCGCTCGGTTTTGGTGTCGGGCGGCACATCGTCTTTTAATTTTCTTGCCGCGCCGGTTCCTTTTCTCTCCGAGTATTTGAAAATAAACGCGAAATCAAATCGGATGCTTTCCATCGCGCGAACCGTCTCTTCGAACTCCGCATCCGATTCCCTCGGAAAACCAACAATAATATCCGTAGACAGGGCAACCCCCGGGATCCTGCTCCGCATCTCCTCCACGAGCTCGACGAACTGCTCGATCGTATACGTTCGATGCATCGCCTCGAGGATCCGGTTGCTGGCCGATTGCAGGGGCAAATGAATATGTTTGCATACTTTGGGGTGTGTTGCTATCACTTGGAGCAGGGCGTCGGGAAAATCCTTGGGATGAGGCGATGTAAAACGAACCCGTTCCACACCGGGTACATCCGCCACCGCGCCGATGAGATCGGCGAAGTCGCTGCCGTCGTGGTTGTAGGAATTCACGTTCTGCCCAAGCAGTGTGACCTGCTTGTAACCGTGCTGAACGAGCGATTCCACCTCCGCGATAACGCTCTTTGGCGAGCGGCTTCGCTCGCGACCTCGAGTGTACGGAACGACACAAAATGTGCACATGTTGTCGCAACCCCGCATCACGGCGATCCACGCATTGACGCCGCCGCTTCGAATCGGATCGACACCGCTATAGGTCTCCGTGCGCGACAGCTGGAGCGCGTGCGCCGTCTCACCGGTGAGCCGGTTGTCCGTTATGATCCGCGGAAGCTCACGATAACTATCCGGGCCCACAATGAAGTCAACCTCGCTATGAGAATCGAGAAGCTCATCGCGCAGATTCTGCGCCATACAGCCGAGAATCCCGATGGTCACCGCCTCGCGGCTCTTCGCCTTAACGTGTTTGAGGTGTTGAAGCCGGTGATAGATCTTGGTATGCGCGTTCTCGCGAACCGCGCACGTGTTCAGCAGGATGACCTGCGCATCCTTCTCGCTCTTGGTAAACGTATGCCCGGCTGTAGCGAGGATTGACTTAACAAGCTGGCTGTCATATTCATTCATCTGACAACCATATGTCTCAATATAGACTTTTAGATTCTTCATAGAAGCTCACCTATCGCGAGCGAGGGCCGGTGTTCGCCGCGGTCAATCACACCTGTCACACGGACATCTCCGATACGATTGGACAAGTCGCGATCCGCCATGACACCAACCTTTACATAATTATCCGAGAAACCCACAAAGCGCCCGTCGGTGTTGCGCTCTTCAAACAGCACGCGCAGCACACGTCCCGTCTGGCTCTCGTAGAACCCGCGTTTCTTCGCGTCGGCCAAACGGTGCAAAACCCGACTCCGTTCGGCGATCACACTGCCGGGCACCCTGTCGCTCATACGGTGAGCGCCGGTGCCTTCACGCGCGGAAAAGCTGAACACATGGATATTGTTGAACGGCAAATCCTCGATCAAGCGATACGTACTGTCAAACGCATCATCGTCCTCACCGGGAAATCCCACAATGACATCAGTGCCCAAACCGATATCCGGTACGCGCTCGAAGACGTGGTCAATGAACTCGCGAAATTTCTCTGACGTGTACCTGCGGCGCATCTTTCCGAGAATGCCGTCGTCACCGCTCTGCAGAGGTATGTGCAGATAAGGACACACCTTTCCGCCCTCCGTCATGCGGTCGATCAGTCTCGTTTCGATCGTCGTCGGCTCGATCGAACTCAGCCGGATGCGATCGAGGCCATCGAGCGTCTGCAACGCGTCCACGACATCGGCGAGCGTCCGGCCGCGGTCTTCGTACGTACCGACATTGATACCGGTTATAATGAGTTCTCGATGTCCCTCGCTCACCAGGACGCGCGCCTCCCGGATGATATCATCGAAGTGACGGCTCCGCGCCGGCCCCCGGCTCTTCGGAATGATGCAGAATGAACAAACGAAGTTGCATCCTTCCTGCACCTTGAGGTTCGCACGGGTGTGAACCGGGTAGAACCCTGCGGTATCGATCTCGAATCGCTCGCGCGCGGCGCGGTGCCGAACAACCATGGGTTCAGGGAGTTTCGCCGGCGAAGGAATAATCTCGGGCAGACGCATCTTGTCCGACGTGCCTACGATGTAATCGAGGCCCTCGATCTCGCGCAGATCATCGACGCCGGTCTGCGGGTAACACCCGACCGCTACGACACACGCGTCGGGGTTTCGGCGTATGATCGAGCGAATCCGACGCCGGCACTTCGACGTGGCCTGGGATGTCAGTGTGCACGTGTTGATGATGCAGAGATCCGCGTCGTCGCTCTCCGCGACCCATTCGTAGCCCCTCTCGGTGAACTGCCGGACAAAGATCGACGATTCCGCCTGGTTCAGGCGGCAGCCGAATGTCTCGATTGCGACTTTGTAACTCATCGTGTGACGGCCTCCCGCCGGGGGAGGCCACAGTCCCCAAATAGGACTATCTTATGAAATGAGAGCTGGTTAGAAGCGAAGCGCTCCAGCAACCGGGCAGACACCGCCGTGGCAGGACTATACCAAATCCGCGATCAAAAAGAAAGATGGCCGTTCAGGACCGCGCCCTGAGATGATCCCAGCCTTTGGCCACGAGCGGCATGCGGCGACCGCGACTCCCGATCAAGGTGTAGACACCCTTCCCGGTCGTGAAACTGCCAACCCGGGCTGCGGGGACGCCCGTCTTGTCGCGAATGGTCCGTACCACGGTGTCTGCGCACTTGCTGTCGACGCTGACGATCAGCGCATAGTCCTCACCCCCGTGGAGGGCCAGCTGAAGGGCCACCTTGCCGTGCTCGATACAAAACTCCTGCAGGGTTCTGGAGAGTGGGATCAGCCCGAGGTCCACTTCGCAACCGGCGTTGCTCGCCCGGCAGATATGGATCAAGTCGGAGGAGAGCCCGTCGCTCACATCAATCACACCGTGGATCCCCTTTTCGCGGCGCAGCAACTCGCTTGCCTCCAGGAGCGGTTTGGGTCTCTTGTACGCCCTTACCAAACGTTGGAACGGGCGTTTCGGTTTGTCGAGGCCGACCATATGCAGCCCGGCTCTCGCCTCACCGATGTTGCCGACGATGACGATGGCGTCCCGGCCGGGTTTGCACCGGCGGCGCCACGCCTTGCCGGTCGGCACCGAGCCGACGAGTGTGAAGTCGCATACCAGAGGTCCGTCTATGCCGGATATGTTGCCCCCGATGATGGACGCACCGTACTTTGCGAGGTGATCGCGTACGCCGCGCTCGAGACCCTTGACATAATCCGTTCCGACGTCATCGGGAATCCCCAACGACAACAAACCATAGAGCGGTTTGCCACCCATTGCGGCAATGTCGCTGAGGTTGACGGCCGCCAGCCGCCAGCCGAGCTCCGACCCGCCAAACCACTCCCTGCGGAAATGCCGCCCCTCGATCAGTGCATCCGTCGTGATCAGTAGATCCTCGCCGCTCCGGGGGCGGACCACCGCCGCATCGTCGCCGACCCCGACCACAACCCCACGCGTCTTCGATTTCTTGGCGCGCAACAGCCGCCCAAGCGACTGGATCAATTCGTGTTCGCCGGTCTTTCTTGAGCGCCTCAAATGGATTATCCTTTACACGGGTCGTAGTTCGCGGTGGGTGTCGTCATCAAACAGGAGTGTAATGAATTGTCCAACACCTTTCCACACTCTTTCCTAAAACGATCGCTGCTGGTCGCTTTGGTTCTCCCCTTCGCTGTTGTGCTTGCCGCGTGTTCACCACCAAAGAGCAAGACGGTTCGTTTGCCGAGCGGCGCCGAGGCGCCCGCGGTCACCGATTCCTCGTTTGTCGAGCTGCTCGACAGTCTCATTGCCGAGGGAGTTGGAGACGCCGGGTTTGTCTGCGTGCTTCAGTTCGACAACCCCGAGCTGCCGCCGCTGACCCAGGACATGGAACCCCTCGAGGATGCCGGCCACGACGTGTGGATCGTCTGGGGCACCGCCGCGGCGCTGAGGAACTATATGAGCCACCCCAACGTGCGTTTTATCGGCGAGTACTTCCCCGAGTACAAGTACAACCACACACTCGCCGATGCCAGTGTGGCATGGGTCTATATCGAGATCTATGGAGGTGATCTCCAGGATTACCACGAGGAGATGGTGGGTCTGGGGATCGAGAGCATCCGCTGGGACAGCATTGTCAAACGCTACTACTGCAAGGCGACGGGGGATCAGATCGTAGAGCTCGCCTCGTCATGGTGGGTCAGGAGAATCTACCGGGCGCGGAGCAGAACCTTTTCTTGGTAGGCTCTAATCACGCACGTAACGCAACACCATCCAGCTACCGCTGAACAGAATCAGTGCGACGACTCCCAGATAGGCCACGGTCCACATCCACTCGCTGCCCACCGCGACTGTGCTCAGGCTGGATGATGTGACTTCGGACAACCGCTCCGCAAAATCACCACTGAACCGGATGGCGCCCAGACCGGTGATGAAATCCCGGACGGCCCCGCGTGCCAGAAAAAGCACAATCCCGACGACGATCAGCGCCCCGCTGATGGCAGCGGGCAGACCGGTGAACGCCGCGACAAAACGCCGTTCTTTCCTCAAACCGATGTGATGCACGATACGACCGGCGGCCACCGCATCGGAGGGTCGAAGCTCACGCCGCTCCGCCAGGTCGTCTTCGAGCTGGACGAAGAACGCGAGAGAACCACGACACGAATCGCACGAGCGCAGATGCGTATCCACCCGGGACCTTTCTTCGGCCGACAGGTCACCCTCGGCGTACGCGGGTAGCAGTTCTTCAAAGTGTTTGCAACTCATCAACCCAGTCCCTTGGATCGGGTCATCAGACGCTTTAGCTCGATCTTCGCTCTATGAATATAGGACTTCACCGTCCCGATGGGAAGATCCAGAGTGTCGCCGATCTCGGCATATGATCGCTCGCCGAGATACCTCAGTTCGAGGACCGTCCGGTAGTTCTCGTCGAGCTGGGCGAGGTGACGTTCGAGCCGGGCGTGCTCCGCTCTGCGCCGCATTTGCTCATCCGGTCTCGTCGCACTCGGGGCCTCGATCACGGTGTCCTCGATCGGTTGTCCGGAGATGGCCTTCTTTCGCACGGCGTTTATGGACTCATTCCTGGCGATCCGGTATATCCAGGTTGAGAACTTCGAGTCACCCCGGTATTTTGACAATCCCCGGTACACCTTGATAAACACCTCCTGAGCCACATCTTCGACATCGTCCCGGTCACCCAGCACCGACCGCACAACCGCGAAAACCGTCGGGTGATACCGCTCGACCAGCCTGCGAAACGCCTTTTCGCTCCCGGACAACGCACCCGCGATCAGCTTCGCATCACTCTGTGGCGTCAAGCGGTCTCCCCCCTATCCAGTATGACCCGGGCGCCCCGCCGTTTGTTTCAACAAAGTGGCCCGCGGCGGCCATGAGCGCCGCAAACCATGATACCCCAGCGGCTCGCAGATTCTTGAAACCTTTCGCTACCGCCCCGTGTCCAACGGTCAGGAAGGGCATGAAACAGTAAACAACAAGACAGGTTAGTCGGTATTTTATTGTTTGGAAAGGAGTTACACAATGACGACGCCATTCGGGTTCTTGACCCCTGAGCTTTTTGCGATGACCATCCCGCTCCTGAGCATATTCGGTGGGGTCGCGATTGCCATTGTGGCCATCATCATGGCGGGCCGCAAAAAGGAGCTTGCGCACAAAGAGCGCCTGGTAGCGATGGAAAAGGGGATGGAAATCCCCGTCGAGCCGCAAGACGAAAAGCGCCCCGCTTATCTATCCAACCGGAGTTCGGGTCTTGTGATGACGCTCATCGGCATCGCCCTGACCATCGCGCTGTTCACCGTCGCCGGCAAGGAAGGCGGGGTCTGGGGACTTCTCCCGCTGGCGATCGGTATCGGGCTGCTCATCTCCTCCTCATTGGAGAAGAAAGAGAAGGGCGAGAAGAACGACGACAAGTCCCTACCGGGATTGTAAGTGAGCCGAGCGAGTGAGGTCTTCGCTCGGACCCTTTCGCGGAAACCCTCTTTCAGAGGACAGGCGAGCGAGGATCCACCGCGTAGGCTGTGGGTGGAGTCACCCCACAAGAGCGGAGCCATGCGAGCACTTGTGGGGTAATCGACGACCCCCTCCGGGGATCCTCTTTCAGAGGACAGGCAAGGCAGGACCCGCAGCCGGCCCGCCGCCAACAGACAAACGGACATGACCACGGCCCGACCTTGACATTCCACCACCGAGCCTAAACAGCTTCCAAACGGAATAGGGTTCGCGCGTGCGAATGCCGAGCGAAGGCCGTCGTCATGTCTTTTCTCAAATGCGCTTTACATTTCTCAAATGCGCTTCTTGAAATTTCCGCGGCGGGCGGCTAAGCTAGTACCGCAACAATTCCACGACCATGCCGCCCTATAATCGCATTCTCGTAATCATCAATCCGAAAGCCGGCCAGCGCCGGACGCGTCGGGTTCTCAGCGCCGTCGAGCGATACTTCGGCGAGCACGATTTCGACTTCACGATCAAAAAGACAGAGAAAGCCTCCGATGCGGAGAACTGGGCAAGGGCCGCAAGAGCAGAGGGCTACGACTTGCTCGTGGTGGCCGGCGGGGACGGAACGATACGCGAGGCGTGCGACGGACTCATGAGGAGCCAGTCACGGATCCCGCTGGTACAGGTTCCGATCGGCACGGTGAACGTTACGGCACACGCCCTCGATATCCCAATACTCGACACGCGCAAGGCGCTCGATCTGATCATGACCGGCAAGGTTATGGACTTCGACGTCGGCTATCTCCCCAACCACGATCGCTATTTCACATTTGTCGCGGGCGCCGGGTACGACGCGCATCTGATTCACGACACCACGCGTGAGCTCAAGAAGGCGCTTGGCTTCTTCGCATATATCGCCACCGGTATCAAACACTTCTTCAAAATTCGCCCGGTCAAGGTGACGCTGGAGATAGACAATGAAGTCCACCACATCAAGGCACACACCGTGATGGCCATCAACATCGGGAGCATCGCGAACATCCAGTGGTCGTTTGCCCCGAACATCGATCCCCATGACGGCAAGCTCAATATCGTCGTCATGTCCAGCCGCACACTCTTGGGATCTCTGATCGTGCTCTTCAAGATCATCACGAGGCGTTATCACGGCTTCTCGGCGCTCACGCACATGGAAGGACGAAGGATCCGTGTCATCGCCGACCCCCCACTTCCGTTCCAGATCGACGGCGAGGCGTTGGGGAACACCCCTTTCCTCGTCGAGGTCATTCCCAACGCCATGCAATTCGTGGTGCCGATCGATTACGTTGTTCCAATTGATTATTTGTCGTGATCGTTTACAATGGCGGCACCATGCTCTCTGAGACCTACAGAAGGGACGGCGTATCTCTCGTCGACCTGTTTGATGTCGAGTACCCGGCCTGGTTTGTCAATCCTGTTGCCGAGTATCAGGCGATCGTCGGGCATGTCGGAGTCATCGATCTGACGCACTGGCGGACGTTTCGGCTGAGCGGCCGGGACCGCGTGTCTTTCCTGAACGCGATGGTTACCAACGACATTGCCTCTCTCGAACCCGGCGATGGGAGCCACGCGCTCATCACGACGATCAAGGGAAAGATCACCGCCGAGTTGTTTGTCTTTGCGAGGCAAGAGGACACCCTCGTTCTGGTGTCCCAGGGGAACGCCGGTGAAGCGTACGACATCCTCCAGAAACACATCATCACCGAGGACGTCACCGTGGAGGATCTGTCTTCTCAATACGGCGTTATCGCCCTCGAGGGCCCGAAGGCCGAGGATGTCCTGTGGCGGATATTCCAGACAGGCCCTTTCCCCAAGGAGCCGCTGCATTCGGTGGAGCGCGAGTTCGAGGACGCGGGAATTTTTCTGATGAAAAACTCGGTCGCCGGCGACGGCGGTTACCACATGATGATCCCCGCAAAAGAAGTCCCGCGTCTGCGCGACTTCCTCGTTCAGGCAGCGCGCGGCACCGACGGGCTGCCGGTGGGAGCCGTGGCCTGGAACATGAGACGCGTGGAGAAGGGACTTCCCTGGTTCGGTGTTGATTTTACGGAGAATAACCTCCCCGACGAGGCGCGGCTGGGCTCGGCGATCAGTTATACCAAGGGGTGTTTTCGTGGAGGCGAGACGCTCTCGAGGCTCCACAACCGGGGTCAGGTCAACCGCGTGCTCGTTGGTCTGACCATCGGCGATGACGACGTGCCCGAAGCGGTGAAGAAGCTCGCCGCGGAGTTCGGGACGGAGGTTCGCAGTGATGACGAGCAGAGCCTCAGACAACAAGCCCAACCCATCGCTGAGGCACTCGATCTCCAAGAGTCTTTTGGATCGGGGCTTAAGCTTTTTCCGCCGGACAGCCCGGGTGAATCCGATAAATCGATTGGTTGGGTGACATCGGTCACTTTCTCACCCGAGCTGCAAAAACCTCTTATTCTCGGATACATCCGTCGCGAGGCGGCCGAAGGGAAAAGCGAAATCTTCCTCGGCGCCCGGACGCGGCTCACACTCGTCGATCTACCGCTTTCCTGACCTATCGCGCCGCTCTTGCGGCGAGCGCCAACGTGACTACCGACCAACCGTTGACAATCAACTCGATAGAGATGAACAACCCGATAATGATGAGCGATAGCCCCGCGAGGTTCGAGAACATCCAGATACCCAGGGCGAGGGCAACGATCCCGCTGAGCAGAACCCAGATCCAACCGGATCTGTCCCGGATCTGGATCGCCATGATGATTCGAAACACACCGATACCGGTGATCGCCGTGGCGAGCAAAAGGGTTAGTAAGCCGGATACGAGAGCCGGGTTTCTGATAACGACGATGCCGCCAAACAGATAGAGCAAGCTGATCAAAATATGCCAGAGCTTGGTCCGCCAGCTCACCGCCACGAACGAGCGTGCCAGCTGTGCGGCACCACCAATCAGCAGCAGGATCCCGTAGAACATCACGCTGACCATCGTGATAAAAAACGCCATCCCGAGACCAACACAACCCAGGATGATCAACAGGATCCCAAACATGAGCAGCACACTCCAGTTTCTTTGCACCTCGCCTAATGCTCCTGTGTTTCCACCATTCGACATCGAAAAGCCTCCTTTGGACTGCAAATAACCTACAGAAACTGCTCCAGGTCGTCCGGCACGTCGGCAGTGAGCGACATGGGTGCTGCGGTGACCGGGTGTTCGAAACGCAGCGAACGACAGTGCAGTGCGTGACGCTTCATTTGGGGAACGTCGTCCGGCGGGCCGGCGAACCGATAGACCTTATCACCTAGCAGCGGGTGGCCCACATGGTGAAGATGAACGCGGATCTGGTTGGTCCTCCCCGACAACGGCCGGGCGTCCAGAACCGTGTATCCGTGGGCGCGTTTGCGCACCACGAACCCGGTTCGAGCCGGTTTGCCGCTCTCGAAATCCACGATCCGCTTGGGTACGAGCCGGGGGAAATCCTCCCGCAGGTCCGTCTGCCGGCCCCGCATGGTCTCCCGGTCCCCCACGATGGGGATGATGTCCTCGGTCTTGCCGATCGGGGCGTCGACCTCGAACGCGTCGGCCTCGACGTGCCCGTGAACGACGGCGACATACGATTTTTCGACCTCTCTTCTGGCAAACATCCCCGACAACGCGCGCGCGGCGGGGACGTTCTTGCTCAAGAGCACCAATCCGCTCGTCTCGCGGTCGAGCCGATGCCCCAGGCTGATGTGGTTGCCGTAGCGATTCCTTAAGCTGGTAATGAGCGTGTTTCTTATGTAAACGCCGCAGGCATGAACGGGAAGATTGCCCGGCTTGGAGACGGCCATCATGTCGTCGTCTTCGTAGACAATGTCGTACCCGAAATCCACCTCGGGTTCGCTGTGAATGATCGTATAGCTGACGACGTCGTTGTGGTTGACCGGGTGGTCGGCGTTGACGCGGATGCCGTTCACCATCACGCGGCCGTCGTCCACGCGATGCGTCCACCGTTCCGGGGGGTGGTATCTGAAGCGGTGGGACAAAAACTCGACGACCGTCCATCCCGACCGGTACGAATCCACCTTGCAATCCAGCGTGATTTTGTCTTTTTCCGTCTGCATGTTTGTCATTCCAGGGAAATTGTCGATCCGGGCCATGAGAGCCCGCGACGACACCGGGTGTCCCGGCCCATACTAGCGATTTTCTCTGAGTCCGTCCACCTGAGTCCGTCCACCCTGTTGGAGTTTTGTGATAACTGTGGTATTATTCAACCATCCCACCAGAGTCATGCCGACCACTGATACTCACACCTCACCCGAGGAGAGCCGAACATGATTCGGTGTGGTCTGTGTCTCATCAGCTGTCTTCTTTTCCTGCTCTCTTTCTATTCTCCAGCCACTGCGACAACCTGGTACATCAAGGCGGATGGTACCGGTGACGCCGCGACGATCCAGGGTGGCATCGATCTGGCACAGCAGGGCGACACGGTACTCGTCGGCCCTGGCTGGTATCAGTATTCGACTCAAGGGGGCACCGAGCATGGGATGATCACGATCCCCGGCCGGCGGCCGGGCTTTACGCTCGTCAGCGAGGCCGGTGCCGCAGCCACGTTTCTGGATGGGCAATCGCAGACCCGAATCTTCTTTCTCCAGGGCTGGACGGATCTGACGGTCGACGGCTTTACGTTTACGCGGGGGCAGGCCCTGATAGACAACCAGTTCTGGGGTGGCGCCTGGGTGTCTCACCTCTCGTCGCCGATCATAAAGAACTGTGTCTTCGTCAACAGCTGGGCAGAGCAGGGCGCCGGCATCTGGCATGGAGGCGTCGGGACCGTGCAGATTATCGACTGCAGGTTCAGAAACAACACGGCCACCCAGGGCGGGGCGATCGTGGGGGTCAACAGCCCGAACAACTCGGTGATGTCCGGTTGCACCTTCGAGAATAACACGGCGAGCGACGGAGGGGGCGCTATCCTCACCTACAACTTTCGCGTGTCCATCGACGACTGTCTGTTCGACGGCAACAGTGCAGCAGTCGAAGGCGGCGCCGTCTCGGTCAACAATAGCTACCCGACGCCGATCACCGGTTGCACGTTCTACGGCAACTCGTCACCCAACGGCGGTGGAATCGCGTCCATCGCCACCTCGACGGTCACGGTCGACCGGTCGATCATCGCCAGCTCGCTCGCCGGCGGTGGCGCGTATGCAGATGGTACGAGCGCAATCACGTTTAGCTGCACGGACATCTTTGGAAACACAGGCGGTGACTGGACCGGTTCGTTCGCCGCGCAGCTCGGAACGAACGGCAATATTTCCGCCGATCCGCGTTTTTGCTCGGTGGGAACAGACGATTATCAACTGCAGCAGAACTCGCCCTGCGCACCCGGCAATCACCCGGATGGGGAGAGCTGCGGGGGCATCGGCCTCTTTGGTGTCGGTTGCGCGACCGTGGACATCAGGGAAAGTACCTGGGGCGCCATCAAATCGCTGTATCTCAGATAGCCTTCACACGGCCTGACAAGTTTTGGACATGATTCCGGTGTCGCGCGCGACCCGATCGTGCTATACTGCGATCTGGTTTTCGCGAGGAGCCCCCTTTCATGTCTAGAATCGTATCAGCCGACAGGCTAAACGATCACTATGTTGCATACGAGATCGAGGCGCCGGAGATTGCGTCTCGAATCAAACCCGGTCAACTGCTCGAAGTGGGACTGGGTCAGGCGGTCGTCGTCCCTCACGCCATCGCGGATTTCAGCCGTGCCAAGGGTACGGTCACCGTCGTGGCCAGACACGACGCCGGCTTTCCCGCCGCGCAAACAACGTCCTCACAAATCGACCTCCACGGCCCTTTCGGACGACAAAGCACGTTTAGCGGTGTGGGCAAGATACTCTGTATTGCAGAGGGACTGGGTGTGGCCGCACTCTTCTCGCGATTGCAGGAGCTTAAGACACACGACATCTACACGGTCGTGATCGTCGGTTTTCGTTCCAAGGGATACGTCTATTGGGTTGATCGTCTCGATTCGATCAGCAACGAGCTCTACGTCATCACCGATGACGGAAGCTACGGGATCAAGGGGCCGATGAAGCACACAATCAAGGGCGTGTGTGAGCACGAGATCGACATCGATCGCGCGCTGGCAATTGGATCGCTCCGGATGCTAAAGACGTGTTGCCGTATCACAGACGCGCACAGCATCCCGACCTTGATCAGCCTCAATGCCGTTGTGGTCGAAGATAACAATCCGGCAACACCGGAGGGTGCTGCAGCGGTCGGCGCCTTCGACTGGAGCACCGCTTCCGATCTGGACGGCCACAAGGTGGACTTTGACGAGCTCGTGGAAAAGCTAGGTATTCCAACGGCAAGATGAGAGAACCTCGATACCCCGCTCCAAAGCGTAGAACTCCAAGAAAAAACTCCGTCGGCGTATCTCCAAAAAAAGGCTCCGCCGGCGTATCTCCAAGAAAAGGCTCCACCGGCGTATCTCCAAGAAAAGGCTCCACCGGCGTATCTCCAAAAAAAGGCTCCACCGGCGTATCTCCAAAAAAAGGCTCCGCCGGCGTCTTCCAAAACAAGAGGCCTCTGCGATGAAAAAGCCCAAGCTATCTACCCCCGAAGTCATCGACATCCTGGAGAACATGGCCAGTCTTCTAGAAATCGTCGGCGCCAACCCTTTCAAGATCAGAGCATTCACAAACGCGGCCCGTGAGTTGGAGAGCCTCCCGGCCGAGCTACCCGACATGATCGCCTCCGGCGAACTTCTCGATGTGCCCGGTATCGGCAAGGGGATCTTCAAACACATCGAGCAAATGCTCGAGACGGGAACGTTCGACGAGTTCGAGGAATTGCGCAAGAAAGTCCCGGCCGGTCTGCTCGATATGTTGCGGATCCCGGGTATGGGCTCGAAGAAAGTCAAGACGCTCCACGAAGAGCTCGGGCTAAAGAGCATCGACGATCTGGAAAAGGCCGCGAACGATGGTCTGGTCGCCAGGCTGCCCGGTTTTGGTGAGAAAAGCCAGGAAAGCATCCTGCGCGGAATCGAGAGGATCCGCAGCTACGGTAAACGGCATCTTCTGAGCAACGTGATGGCAGAGGCCGACGCGGTGTTTGGCGAAATATCCAGGCACCCCGACGTGCAGCGATCGATGCTTGGGGGCAGCCTTCGTCGCGCCCGCGAGACGGTGAAAGACATTGATATCCTGGTCAGCGCCAAAAAAGCGGACGCGATCATGGACTCGTTCACCGAATTGTCCGGCGTCACATCGGTGGTGGCAAAGGGTCCGACAAAATCCAGCATCGTCCTCAAAGCGGGTGTCAACGTCGACCTGCGTGTGGTGAATGACAATGAGTTTCCGTTTGCCGCCCTCTACTTCACGGGTAGCAAGCGACACAACACGGATATGCGCGGGCGGGCGAAGAAGATGGGGTACAAACTCAACGAGTACGGTCTTTTCAAGGACGACAAACCGACGCCGTGCAAGAATGAGGCACAGGTATTCGCAAAGCTCGGTCTGGACTTCATACCACCGGAACTCCGCGAGAGCATGGGAGAGATCGAGGCCGCCGAGAAACACACGCTGCCCACGCTCGTCACGGAGAAGGACATACGGGGCCTCTTCCATGTTCACACCACCTACAGCGACGGCAAGGCGACTGTCGAGGCGATGGCCAAAGGCGCCCAGACACTCGGGATGGACTACCTGGGGATCACCGATCACAGCCAGACCGCCGTCTACGCGGGCGGCCTGACCGAGGCCAAGGTTGAGCAACAAGCCCGGGAGATCGCCGCGGTCAATGAATCCCTCGAGGGCTTCACCGTTTTTCGCGGAATAGAATCCGACATTCTCCCCAACGGTTCGCTCGATTATCCCGACGATGTGCTGGCGTCGTTCGATTTTATTGTGATCGCGATCCACAGCGCGTTCAACCTGAGTGAATCCGAGATGACAAAGCGGATCATCCACGGCATCGAGAATCCCCACGCCACAATGCTCGCCCATCCAACGGGCCGTATACTCCTGACCCGCGAAGGCTATCAGATCGATATGAATGCGATCCTCGATGCCTGCGCCGCGAATGATGTCATTGTCGAGATCAACTCTCATCCGAGCCGCCTCGATCTCGACTGGCGTCACGTGCGGAACGCCCGGGATAAAGGCGTCAAGATCGCCATCGCTCCCGATGCGCATTCGGTGAAAGCCATGGAGGATTTTCGATACGGCGTGGCCGTGGCCCGCAAAGGCTGGCTAGGTGCTGCCGATGTGGTTAATGCGATGACTACCGACGAGATTGCGGCGCTTTTTCGGGCGAAGACGAAGGACTGATCGTGTTGCCAAAATCCAAGACAGAAACAAAGAAGAAGACAGCGCGAAAGCCGCGCCGTGCGGCTGGTGACGCAAAACAACGGGGGAAGGCGGCAAAAGCTGAAGCCACGTCTCCGAAACGCGGGGGTAAGACGGCCAAGCCCGACGCGAAACGTGAAAACAGAGCAAACGAATCTGGCGGGAAGAGCAAACGAACCCGATTTCGCGGAATGGCCAACGGTAAACGGGTGCGGTCGATGATCGAGGTTCTCGGCAACGAGTATCCCGACGCGCATTGCCAGCTGAACTTCTCGAGTGCGTTCGAGCTTCTGATCGCCACGATCCTTGCCGCCCAGTGTACGGACGCCATGGTCAACCGTGTTACCCCTGAGCTTTTCAAAGCCTATCCGTCACCACAGGCGTTTCTGGACGTGCCCTCCGAGGAGCTGGAACAAGCGATATACAAGACCGGTTTCTATCGCAACAAAACCAAGAGCATCAAGAAATGTTGTCAGGCCCTGGTTGAAGAGCACAACGGCGAAGTGCCGTCTACCATGGAAGAGCTTGTGGCGCTCGGTGGCGTTGGCAGAAAGACTGCGAACTGCGTGCTTGGAAATGTCTTTGGCATCCCCGGTATTGTCGTTGATACGCACGTCAGACGCCTGGCAAACCGTATGGGCTACACAGCGGAATCGAATCCAGACAAGATCGAAAAAGATCTAGGCGAGATCGTCCCCGAGGACGAGTGGACTCACTTCTCGCATTTGCTGGCCGATCTCGGCCGCTCCTACTGCGACGCTCGCAAACCCCAGTGCGACAACTGCCCGGTCGAGCATTTGTGTCCGAAGATCCTGGACTAGACCGTCTGCATTTCGGCGATCAGCGCGCTTCATATGTGCCATCTCCAGTCGCTGCATCGAGCACCACCAGCGGTTGCCTCTCGCAGTGCCGCGCACATTGATCCACCGTCAGATTTGCTGTATAATTGTAGGACAATTGTGTTTATGCCTAACTGCGATTGCCTGGAGGACATCTGTGAGGAGACAATAGGAATGCGGGCGAAAACCATTCTTGTCTGCGCAGTCTGCCTGCTCATCCTCTGCGGCGCATCCCCCGTGCATTCCCAAAAAGCCGCTCAGGACGATGGCTACAAACTCCTCTACGGAGTCAAGCAAGGGTCACTGAACCGCCTCGCTCCCGATTGGTCGCGCCAGGCATGGGCAACGGAAGGATCGGCTGGCTTCGATGTCCTTCACTACGTCATTGATATATCGTTCGATCCGGGCCCGGAGTCTGTCTCCGGCAGCGTCGACGTGACGTTCCGTACAACGGCTTCGCTCGATTCCGTTTCTTTCCACCTCAAAGACAATATGAATGTATCGAGCGTTCTGCTGGGTATATCTCCCCTTTCTTTCACGCATACTCAGGACAGGATCAATATTGACCTTGGTGGAACGGTTGCGGTCGGCGAGACGCTGACGGTCTCTGTGGACTACGACGGAAACCCGGTGTCGGAGGGGCTTCATTTCGATTCGAACGTGATTTTCAACCTTAGTGAACCCGACCTTGCGCGCAACTGGTTTCCCTGTTACGACGAGCCGTGGGATAAGGCAACCAGTGAGATGATCGCCACGGTGCCCGATACGCTCTTCTGCGCATCGAATGGGCTCCTCGTCTCGGAGACGGACAACCTCGACGGCACCAAGACCTACCACTGGCAGACGCGATATCGCTCCGCGACTTACCTGATCTCGGTGGCCATCTCCGACTACTCGCGGTTTTCGCATTGGTACCACTACGCGCCTGGCGATTCGATGGAAATGCCGTACTACGTCTATCCGGCAACGCTGGCGGATGCCCACGTCTCCTTTTCGAACGCTCCCGATATGATGGGGTTCTTTGCGGAGACCTTCGGCGAATATCCGTTTATCGATGAGGTCTACGGCACGGCACACGCTAATGTCGGTGGGGCGATGGAGAATTTCACGTGTACGACGTACGGCTGGCAGCTTACCACAGGAGACCACCATTACGATTGGGTGGTGGCCCACGAGCTGGCCCATTCGTGGTTTGGCAACAGCGTGACGCTCGCCGGGTGGGAGGACATCTGGCTCAACGAGGGATTTGCCACGTATGGAGAAGCCCTTTGGCACGAGTATGCCCACGGAGATAGCGTTTTTGACTGGCGAATGGAAATGTACAAGTGGGACTACTTCGATGAGGACTCCTGGGACAGGTTCCCGCTGTACGATCCAGGCTACTTGTGGGGCGCCACGGTATACAAGAAGGGCGCATGGGTGCTGCACATGCTGAGATACCTCATGGGGGATAGCCTCTTTTTCGACAGTATTCAGTCCTACTACGGGATCCATGCCTATGACAACGCAACGACGGAGGAGTTCGAATCAGCGTGTGAAGCGATCTCCGGTATGGACCTGGCCGACTTCTTTAGCGAGTGGGTCTATCAGGCAGGATATCCGGTGTACTGGTACTCCTGGACGACGTACAACGATGGAATCGACGACTGCCTGAGTCTTCGCGTCACCCAGACGCAGACCAACGCACCTGTGTTTACCATACCGGTCGAAGTGCTGGTCTCGACCGCGTCGGGGGATACTCTCATTCGGCTCCCCGTGAGCAGTGACGTGGAGACGTATGTGTTGAGGTTCTCCGAAGCGCCGAGCGACCTGTCGTTCGATCCGTTCAATCGCATCCTCAAGAAGGCGTACGAGTTGCCCACTGGAATCGTCCATCAGGACAGGATTCCGCCGCTGTCGGCGACGACCTTTCCCAACCCGGCGGGCACTGCAATTCACGTGAGTTTCTTTCTACCCGAATCCGGCGATGTGGTCATCGAGGTCTTTGACGTGGCAGGCCGTCGGGTAGGGAGGATCTCCAGAGCAAACTTTCCCGCTGCCTGGAATTCGCTCGAGCTCATGAGCGGCGTTTCCGGGCTGAACATTCGAAAAAGCGGCGTCTATTTCTATCGACTGACGTCAGGAGAACGTGCCGTCACAGGAAAATTCGCCGTTGTACGATAGTATCCCTCAGGGACTATTCTCCCGCTACTCCCGCGGTCTGAAGCACTTCATGAAATCCTCTCCAAACACTTCCTGTGCAGCCAGGCGATTGTGCTTCGCACAGAGCAGTCTTAAGTTAGATGGGGTGTTGGCGCCGCCTCTCGTAAACGGCCTAATATGATCGATCTGAAGCGCCTGAGTGGATCCACAGCGCTTCCCCGTCTTGCTCACGTAAGTACAACGTCCCTTGTCTCTTACAAACACATGGTCCCGCACGGCCGCAGGAATGTGGCGTGACTCGCGTTCGGGTGTCGCTTCGTGGGGTGCCGCGGGAATGTGGCGTGAACCGGATTTGGGGGTTGCCTCATGCGGGCGGGCTTTCGGCCGAGCCGACTTTGTCTTTCTGCTGTCGCGCCGCGCCTCGGATGCCGGTCCGTGTGCCTCTGTCTTTTTGTCCCGCCGCGCCTCGGACGCCGATCGGTGTGCTTGTGTCTTTTTGTCCCGCCGCGCCTTCCTGCGACTGGGGCTGTGGCGTTCCAGAAACTCTTGGATAAGGGCCTCGAAGACAGCCTCAAACGATGTGGCCGATAGCCGCTGTGACAGCAATGCCCTGACCTCCTCGTACTTCTTCATGAACGCCTTGTCGGCCAGGAACTGAATGAGGAGTTTCTGCTCGGTGCGGACTACGCGCCCATTCCCGGATCCGTTTTCCGTTACTGTACAATCACTTAGCGATTCTCTTTGCCCATAATGGGCGTAATTACTTTTTTCACAAGCTCCCTGGCTCGAAGCGTGATTCACCCCCTCGGTGCCCCCGCGGGTCGGGGGAACGTGCTCCGGCACCACGACCCTCACCGACTTGACGCGATCCGCGAACGCAATCGGTGGGCGGTAGCGAGCCGCAATCGCGTCGATTTCGCTTTGGCTTTTGCCCTGGATGCTCTCGAGGATCTTGGCCTTGTTGTCCTCCCGAAGCACCGAGGCAACAAGCGACACACCGGTCACATTGAGTTTCTGGGAGCGGAGCAGATCGAGCACCTCGGGATGTTGCCCGATGCACCGGGCAACCGCCACACGGCGCGACGCACCCGAGCTCGAATAGCGGAGATGTTTCACGCAGTAGTCATACAGTGAGGTATACCCGTGCTTCAAATGCAGCTTGCGGCGTTCGACTTCATTTAAATGCAGCAGGATGTCTATTGTAGAGAGGTGTTCGCAGCGACGGAGTGTCTGGATCTGGGTGAGCAGTTCCTTATCGGAGAGACTTTTCAATGAGTGTCTCACGGCAAACCTCCTTCTTTGTAAACGTGACAAAGCGCTTTCCACGTTATTTACAGACAGTGAGGGAGGATCACCGTTATCCTAATTATAGCATGGGGTGTTTTGAACCGTCGTAGAGCCCGCGAGCGTTACGAACAAGGCAGTGTGCGCCAGGAATGATTCGTTATGTGTGAAGACTCAGTGCAAGCGCGCAATCATAGAACAAGCGCACATATCACGATACGCGTTTGCGACAACAAAATACACTCAAAAACCCGTCAAGTTGTTTTTGAAAAAAGTCCGCGGGAAAGTGAAAACAAATGCGAGGCGACAGTCCTAACAACACAGACTTGAGCACCTGAAGGATGGGTCTCGGTGAAATCAGCCGCGAAGCCGCCGTACAGTGCTACTCCGCCGC
>CBDVBZ010000022.1:0-33519 GCA_965372355.1 uncultured bacterium
GATCACCGTCGCCACAACGACCTGTACGACGGTTGGCAGTCGCGGCCTGCTGATACAAAGCTGATGCCTAAAACCCGACCCGAATCTGCGCGTGAGGATCAAGACCGGGAGAAGGATACCGACCGCGGGCGCAACGACAATTCCGAATCGAAACTGCTTCGTTGCGACGAAGATCTCTTGGAGAAACACACTGGCGAGAACACAAGACATGGCAAAAAAGAGGAGATAATACGGGTTCAGAGCCTCGAATATGCTGCGTTCTCCGATTTCGTGGTTGCCTTCGTGGCCCTCCTGCATTACCGTTACCTCGAATTTCCGGGGGGGGTACCGCCGTCTGGTGTGACTTCCACCACGTTTGGCCGATTGAGCTGCGTCCGGAGGACGGCAGCTCCAATCGGTATATGTAACGCCGCCCTCTGGTCGGCGTTAGATCATATAGGATAAGCAGAAATTATCCAACCACCGTATTAGCCATGATCAAGGTAGTCATTTTTGACCTCGACAACACGTTGACCGATTTCATGCGGATGAAGGAAAGCGCCGTTGACGGTGCTGTCGACGCCATGATCGACGCTGGGTTGAGGCTGCCCACAGAAACCATCAAGAACAAAATCTACGAAGTCTACGAAGAGAAGGGCATCGAATTTCAGAGTGTGTTCGATCAAGTGCTCGAGGAACTCCTCGGTGAGGTCGATCACAAGGTGCTGGCGGCTGGTGTGGTGGCGTACCGGCGCGCGAAAGAGGCGGCGCTCGTGCTCTATCCGCACGTGCGCGTCACGTTGTTCGAGCTTATCAAGCGCGGTATTCGACTCGCAGTTATTTCCGATGCGCCGCGAAAAGAGGGTTGGCTGAGACTGTGCTATCTACAACTGCACCACATGTTCGACATGGTGCTTACCTTTGACGACACAGGAGAGCGCAAGCCAAGCCCGGTGCCCTTTCGGCAGGTCCTCGCGCATTTCGGTGTCGAGCCCGAGAACGCGATGATGGTGGGAGACTGGCCGGAGAGGGACATCCAGGGAGCCGCTCAGCTGGGGATCGTAAGCGTTTTTGCCCGTTACGGCGACCGCGCGGGAGTGGTGGAGAGCGGCGCCAAGTATGAAATCGACGGTATCATCGAGCTCGTCGAAATCGTCGACAGACTAAACCGGCAGGAGAGTTGACCGTGGATGTTCTGACCGGCGAGAAAATGAGGATGGTCGACGAGGAGACCATCAAGAGGTTCTGTCCGGGTCTCGAGCTCATGGAACGCGCGGGGCGCCAGGTGGCCGAGTTTATCGTCGAGCGCTACGGTGAACCCGAGTTCAAGGCATCGATATTCGTTGGGCCGGGCAACAACGGGGGCGATGCACTGGTCGTCGCACGCCACTTGAGCGATGCCGGATTCGCATGCGTTCTGCATTATCTGAAGACGCCACAGAGTCTAAGCGTTGACGCGGCAAAGAACTACCAGCGCCTTCAGGAGCGTCTCGCCACCTACACCAAGCTCGATCAGTTCGATAGCACCCGCCCGGACTGGGCGAAAATCGTCAAACAAGATCTGAGGGACTCGACGGTCATTGTTGACGGGCTGTTCGGCACCGGGATGTCTCGCAGCCTCGAAGGGCGTGCGCTCGATATGGCCAGGCAGATCAACGGTGCCGGGCTTCCCGTTGTGAGCATCGACACACCGTCGGGGATCGACAGCGATACGGCGCAAGTGTTGGGTGAAGCCGTGTGCGCTACGCATACGGTGACCATGGGGTTTCCCAAGCTGGGAATGCTGTTCTATCCCGCAAAGAGCCATGTCGGCGAGCTGATTGTTGCCGATCTGGGGTTTCCTGACGAGGTGCTGGAGGTGAACTCGCTCGGCATCTATCTGCTCGATCGCGACAACGCGGCGAGGAGATTGCCCTATCGCGAGCCCGATGGTTACAAGTACCGAATGGGAACGGTCCTCGTCGTTGCCGGCAGCCGCGCGTATACGGGGGCGGCGCTGCTCACCGCAGAGGGGGCGCTGAGGAGCGGGTGCGGGATGGTCTATGTCGCCGTGCCGGAGAGCATACGCCCCGTGATCCAGTCGGGGCTCCGCGAGGCGATCGTTGTGCCGGTGGCCGAGACCGAGGAGGGGTCGATTGCCAAAGGAGCGATGGAGCAGCTTGCATACTACATCGAACGTGCCGACGCGCTCGCGGTGGGACCGGGGCTTGGCAGAAACCCGGAAACCCTTGGCTTCGTTCGTGATCTGGCGTCGCGAAGCACGAAAACGCTGGTGCTGGATGCCGATGCCGTCACCGCCTTTGCCGATGACCTCGACGGTCTCGAGGCGCTAACCGCGCCGACGGTCATCACGCCCCACAGCGGAGAGCTCGGCAGTGTGGTCGGTCGGAAAGTGCCGACGGACCCGATGGAACGCATCGAACTGACACGCGAAACGGCGAAACGGGCCGGGATCACGCTGATCCACAAGGGCGCGCCGACATTGATCGCCTCGCCGGATGGTGACGTGTGGGTAAACAAGCACGGACACTCCGCGCTGGCGACGGGGGGTACGGGAGATGTTTTGGCGGGTCTGGTGGCGGGGGTGCGTGCGCAGGGGGCTGTGGAGCTGGACGCTGCGTGCGTGGCGTGCTTCTTGCACGGTCGCGCAGCCGAGCGGGCGGCGGAGGACTGGGGGATTCGCGGCGTCGTTGCGGGCGATCTCCTGCTATATCTTGGAGATCCGATTCTCGAACTCGAGACGTTCCAAGGATAACGTGGCCGTCACCCGAGAGATCCTGTTGACAGCCCCGGGACTTTTGTTTGAACAGTAAATCTTTCATGCCAAACGGCGCCCCTGGTTCGCCGTTCCCATACGATTCTCCGTCCACGCCGGCTCCAAGGAAGGTGTGTCCTCATGCAGTCAAGAACTCCACAGGAAGTACTCAAGTTTGCCAAGGAGAACAACGCGGTGGTTGTCGACCTCAAGTTCCTGGATTTTCCGGGGACATGGCAGCACTTCAGCGTGCCGGTCGGGGCTCTTGATGAGGATTCCTTCGAGGACGGATTTGGGTTCGATGGCTCGAGCATCCGCGGATGGCGCAACATCAACGAGAGCGACATGCTTGTGGTACCCGATCCGAACACCGCTATTATGGATCCTTTCACAAAAGATGTGACGCTGAGCATTATCGGCGATATCTTTGACCCCATCACAAAAGAACGCTACACAAGAGACCCTCGGGGCGTGGCGATCAGGGCCGAGAACTATCTTAAGAGCACGGGGATCGCCGACAATGCGAGCTTCGGACCCGAGGCGGAGTTCTTTATATTCGACGATGTCCGGTTCGACCAAAAAGAAAACATGGGGTTCTATTATATCGATTCCCAGGAGGGCAGTTGGAACTCCGGGCGCGAGGAGAAGCCAAACCTCGGCTACAAACCCAGATACAAGGAAGGCTATTTCCCCGTCCCTCCGACCGATTCCTACCAGGATCTTCGTTCCGAGATGATGCTTACGCTCATAGCTCTCGGCTGCGAGGTCGAGACACAGCACCACGAGGTTGCAACGGCAGGCCAGGCCGAGATCGACATGAGGTTTGATTCGCTCACGCGCATGGGCGACAAGCTGATGATATACAAGTATGTGGTGAGAAACGTCGCGCGAAAGCACGGCAAGACGGTAACCTTTATGGCAAAGCCCGTGTTCAACGACAACGGTTCGGGCATGCACGTGCATCAGAGCCTCTGGAGAGATGACAAGCCGTTGTTTGCCGGAAACGGCTACGCGGGGCTCAGCGAGATAGCCATGCACTACATCGGGGGCATTCTGAAGCACGCTCCCTCGATTCTTGCTTTTTCGAACCCGACAACCAACTCGTACAAACGACTAGTGCCCGGCTTCGAGGCGCCGGTCAACCTTGCGTATTCCCAGCGCAACCGAAGCGCTGCGGTGCGGATTCCGATGTACTCACCGTCGCCAAAGTCGAAGCGCGTGGAGTTTCGGTGTCCCGATCCAACCTGCAATCCCTACCTGGCGTTCTCGGCGATGATGATGGCGGGCCTGGATGGGATAGAAAACAGAATCGATCCGGGTGAGCCGCTTGACAAGAATATCTACGATCTTCCGCCGGAAGAGCTGACCAAGATCGAGAAAACACCGGGATCGCTTGACGAGGCGCTCAATGCGCTCGAAAATGATCATGAGTTCCTTTTGAAGGGCGACGTGTTCGATGAAGACGTAGTCCGGACGTGGATTGACTACAAGAGGGAGAAAGAGCTGGCGGAGATGGCGCAGCGGCCCCATCCTTACGAGTTTTTTCTCTACTACGATGCATAGCGGTCAGTAGCTCTTTCATGACTCGGCCACGAGAGATTCCCCGCGACAAAAAGTGGAAGAAATCCACAAAGGCCCCAAAGCCCCCGCCAGCGGACTCGTCGGTGACTCGCGCGGCGTTTCTCAAGCTCTCGCGCGACTACCTGGCTGTTCTCCGAAAAAGCCTCATCGATTTTCGCTCGGGACCCGGCGAAGGCAAATTTACCCGGGACTACAGTCGTATCGTCGACTCCATCGTGGGCGTGCTTTACCGACGGGCTGCTCGGGAGCACGACGTATCGCCCCGCGATCTGGATATCGCGATCATTGGGATGGGTGGATACGGTCGGGCGGAGCTCGCGCCCTACTCGGATGTCGACATCCTCATACTATGCAGACGTAAGACGGCGCTTGCCAAACAGGTCGCGTCGTCGTTTGTCCGCCTGATGTGGGATGTCGGGTTTGTGTTGGGCCATGCCGTCGAGTCGTTGATCGAAAGCGAAAGCACGTTCGGTCGACACATGGACACACGCACGGCAGTCTTCGAAAGCCGATGGATCTGCGGATCCAGAGAAATCGGAAAAGAGATAGAAAAGCAGATCAAGCGGCTTCGCGAGAAAGACCGTGAGGCCTTCCTTTCGAGAAAAATTAAGGACGCGGTTGCTCGTCACAGGAAGTACTCGGGCAGTTACCAGCTGATAGAGCCAAACGTCAAACTGAGCCCCGGTGGGATGCGGGACTTCCAGACACTCGTGTGGCTCGGAATGGTCGTCGGGGACAAGACGGGGCTCACGGCACTCCGGGCGAAGGGGCTCCTTCTGTCCGGCGAAGCAAGGGCCCTGGAAGAAGCGTACGGTTTTCTGCTCAAGGTCCGTGTAGAGTTGCATCTTGCCACGGAATCGAAACAGGATCAGCTCACCGTGGCCATGCAGAAAGTTGTGGCCGAACGGCTCAACTACCGTGCGAAGAAGGAATACCTGGCCGTCGAGCTGTTCATGAGGGATTACTACAACCACACGCGCACGATATCCGCGATCATCGAGGACATCATCGAGGAGCTTCAGTATGGCAATGGTGTCCGGGTTTTGCTCGACCGCCGCAAGGTTCCCAGGGCGCACGGCAGGTTGTCTCTCAGGATCAATCACGGAAAGATCAGGCAGGAGCCGCTCTACATTTTTGCGAGACAGAAAGAAGTGGGTCTGAAGCTCGACCGGGGTTTGAAGCGCCGCCTGAAGGCTACCCTGAAGGAGGATTTGGCGGATGCGGCAACCCGCAAAAGAATGCGCCGCGCGTTTCCCGAGCTGCTGGAGAGCGGCAGGAATCTCAGCCTGGTCCTGCGGTCGATGCACGAGACCGGTTTTCTCGCGGCCGTTATCCCCGAGTATAGGGACCTCACGAGCCTCAAGCGATACGATCTCTATCACCACTACACAGCGGACGAGCACAGCTTTCGAGTCGTTGAGAATGTCGAGTTGCTCGACAACACGAAGGTGCGCCGTCTCATGCCGTTCGCGCGTGTCCATTCGGAAGTGGCCAGCAAGCAGGTCCTCTATCTGGCGGCGCTGCTCCACGACATCGGTAAGATCCAGGGCAAGGGACATGCAAAGAAGGGCGCGGTGCTCTCGCGCAAGATCATGGGCCGTATGGACCTTAAACGCGAAGACATCGAATCGGTGTGCTATCTGATCGAGATTCATTTGCTGATGTCACATTTCAGCCAGCGCCGCGACCCATCCGATCTCGGGACACTTCGCTCGTTTGCGCGACGTGTCGGCAACCGGGGAAACCTAAAGTACCTCTGTCTGCTCACCTACGCTGATCTGAGAGCGACATCCCCCATTGTGTGGACGGAATGGAAGAGGAATCTTCTCTGGATGTTCTATGTAAGTGCTCATCGCTTCATGGCCAGGGCAGAGAAGGAACCGGAAGCGGTCTACAAGTCCCGCAAGCGGACAATCCTCACGGGGTTTGCCAGAGGCCGCGAGAGAGAACAGGCGCTGGCCCACCTCAATCTGCTGCCCGGGCGCTATTTGTTGACGATGAATGCGTCGCGGGTCAGAGAGCACATGCGGCTGATCGAGGAGCTCGACGGCAAACTCGCGGTCGTGAGCAAGCGGCGAAGGGGACCCGCCACTGAGGTCACAATCTGCACGCAGGACCGGCCGTACCTTCTCTCCAAACTCTGCGGGGTACTGACGCTAAACGATTGCAATATCCTCTTCGCGCACGCGTTTACGAGGACGGACGGAAGAGTGCTGGATGTGTTTCATGTCGAGGATGTCGCCGGCACCAATCCGATAGACAATGCCCGTATTGACAAGATCCGGCAAGATCTCGACGAGGTTCTCCTTGGAAGGCTCGAGATTCACGAAGCGGTCGAAAACCATCTACCCAAGTGGAAACGCAAGAAGGTATCCCTGATCCCCGCGCCACTGCAGGTCGAGTTCGATAACGACATCTCCCCGGAGGTCACAATCATCGACATATTTGCGATGGATCAGCCGGGACTGCTATTCAAGCTGACTTGGGTCCTGGCGCGGGACGGCCTGATCATCCACCGCGCAAGAATCTCCACAGAGGCCAATCGGGCGATCGACTCGTTCGATGTCCAGGATAGCAAAGGCAGGAAAATCACGACGATCAACAAGCTCAGACACATGAGAAAGCACCTGGAGACGATACTGGGCTAGCGGGCCCTGGCCAGGACAACTGTGTAGCACTCACGAACCGCGATTTTATAACGACGCAGCGCTTCTTCGACACCCTCCTCGCTCTCCATCCCGAGCAGCGTCAGTGTTCGATCCAGATATTCCACGATCCTGCCCATCCGCTCGGGTGTCTTTGGAAGGGTCATACCGGACAGCTCGAGCAGGTAATCCACACGCTGGTAGAGGGTAAGCGCGTCCTCGATCGTTGCCCGGTCGCCGCTAGAGATAAAACCGGCGTCCGCCATCCACCCAAGCCGGTCGGATGTGACGGCATCGAGAGGAAATCGATCGCCTCGAAGCGCCAGACCGATCGCGCACAGGTAGTCGATATCGTAACGTCCTCCCTTTGACCGTTTTGTTTCCAGCGGGTCGGCGCCCTCTGGTACGAGCGTTTCGAGACGATCGCGGGTCTGGGTCAACGATTCGATATCCTGCCGGTCGGGCGACCCGATGAGGTGAGGCGTGAGCGCATCGACGAATTCCGCAGCCAGCGATGGGTCGCCATACCAGTGTGCACATTTTGCGAAGGCGATTTTCTCCCATGGAGACATTCGTTTCTCGAAATACCTTTTGTAGGACCCGATATCCTGAACGAGTGGCGCGTTCGTCCCTTCTCCTCTCAACCGGAAATCGAGTTTGAACAAACTGGCACGTTCGGTGACACCGTTGAGTGCGTGGATGCCTCGGGTTATGGGCTCGAGATCTCCCCCTCTTGCGACCACAAGCAGATCGAGATCGCTCGTCAACCGGGGCTCTCGGATCCCAAAGGAACCCAGGGCGAAGATCACGACGTCTGTACGGTCGCCAAACAGCGCATCGCACGCCGACGTCACAATACTGCGAGCGGTTGCGGCCACCGTCCGGAAGAGCATCTTCGGGAAGGCGCCGCCGTCGATATCGGCTACCCACGCGGCGAGCGTCTTGCGGTCCATGGCGCCCCGGATCTGGTTGTACGCGGCCTCGTTGCGGCCTCTCGGGTCCGCCATGATCGCTCGCCACAGTTTGCCGTCGGGCAGCGGCGAGTCGATCACGGCCTGCGTGCCTTTGCGAAGCGAGTCAATGCCGTCAAAGCTGCTGGCAAGCTTCCTCGTCAAGACCGATGAAGATCCGGTCAGGTCGCGAACGAGCATCCGAAACGGCAGGGATTCGTTCAACGCGTCGTAAAACGCGCTGGGGTTGCGGGCGGAGGCCGCAAGTGCGGCAAAATTGACAAGGGTCTGGTTGGGATCGCCGGTTATGGAGGCATCCTTGAGAAGCAGCGGGAGCAACTTCTGAAAAGAGGTCCGTGTCCTACGATCGACCAGGTGTGGAAACGATCCGTGCACGAGGGATCGCAGAATCGAAGATGCGTGGCGCGTGTCGGAGAAATTGAACGACGACAACATCTGTTCGGTCAGCACGTCATCCTCGGGAAGCAGCACCAGCAAAGAGGTCTCCGGGATGTCTTCCTGGCCAAAGAAGCTGTCGCTCAGTAGTCGTATCTTTGTGATGTGTTTCGTCAAGGTGGACAGAAAACGATCGGTGGTGAACCGACCGAGCGGACCGAGGGATGCGCGTTTCGCGAGAAGACCGATCTCCTCGTTCGACTCGGGTATGGAGTGGGTTTTGATCTGGTGCATCATCTGAAGTCTGTGTTCGACCAGGCGAAAAAAGCGGTATGCATCGAGCAGCGTCTTTTTCTCTATTTTCTTCAGGAGCTTTTTCTGGTGCGCCGTTTCGATCCCATTCACGGTGTTGGTTGATCGAAGATCGAGGTGTTTGCCGCCATGCATGAGCTGCAGGGCTTGTACCATAAACTCGATATCCCGAATGCCGCCTTCCATGAGTTTTATGTTGAAAGCCCGATCGCGCGTCGAGATATTCTCGCGGATGCGCTGTCTCATGAGGGCAATGGTTTCCAACGGGGAATACGATTGGGAGGGACCGAAGACGAGTCCGGCAATGGCGCGGAGGATCCCCTCACCCAACATCACGTCACCGGCGATGACCCGTGCCTTCAACATTGCCTGAAATTCCCACGGTCTTCCGCGGTTCTCGTAATAGACCATCATCGCCGATGTCGGATTGACCAGAGGTCCGGCGTGGCCATCCGGCCGAAGCCTAAGGTCCACGCGATAAAGGTAGCCCTCGGCGGTGACCTCCGATAGTGCAGAGGTGAGTTCTTCAGCGAGCTTACGATAACGCTCGATGGTCTCGTCATCAGCGTCGTCGCAGACGTAGATGAGATCGATATCGGAGCTGTAGTTCAGCTCTTTACCACCGAGCTTGCCAAGCGCAAGCACCGCAAAACCCGCTTTGTCGCGTTCGAGATCCGGTGTCTGTTCACGAATGACCTCGAGGAGGCCATCGGTGATCGCATGGGCTAAACGGCTCAAGCCTAGCGTGGTTTGTTCGATCGTTCTCAGCCCGAGCAGGTCGTGGACACCGATCTTGAGTAGCGCGCGTCTCTGAAATCGCCGGACGGCGTTGAGCTTGCCCTCTGTCGATTGAAAGTTCGCCGCGTCGGATCTGAGTTCGTATAGATACGTGTCTTTTGTATCCTCAAGGTCCCAGGTCTGTTTCTCGAGCAGCCAGTATAGATACCCGGGGTTACGAATGATGATGTCGGACATATACTGGCTGGCGCCAAAGACGGCGGCGAGAATCTCCCGGATGGGTTTCCCCCCGACAACGGTGTTGAGCAGGGCGTTCGGCCCGCCGGTAGCTTCGATATAGCGGAACAGGCTGACGAGGGCGCCGGCGGGATCCGGGGTCTGCAACAGATCGGCCAGCACGGTCGCGAGTTGCCGGTGTGCGTCGGGGTCGATGCCAAGGCTGGCAACCACGGATTTGAAGGACGTGGCAACATTCGGTGCGGCAGAGAAACCAGCGTTGTGCAAACGCTCGGATACATCGACCCGATCGGGTTGGTCTGCAACGTCCGATACTACGGCGAGCATCTTCTTTAGGGGCGACTGTCGCTTGGCTGTCATCAGGCGTATGATAGCCTATTGCCATTTTTCTTGCCAGACGTCTCCCTCTGCCTTAAACTATCGACCAGCGGGCGGGTGCATCCTCGCGTGGGGGCAGCGCCTGAAAGATCATGAAAAAAGTCGAGGCTTACATCAAGCCCTTCAAGGTGGATGACGTTAAAGCGGCCCTGATGGAAATTGGGGTCCGGGGAATGAGTGTGTCCGAAATCCGAGGATTCGGACGGCAGAAGGGACATACCGAGCTTTACCGCGGCAGCGAGTATCAGGTTGATTTCCTGCCCAAGAGCAAACTCGAAATCGTGGTGAGCGACGACATGGTCGAGCAGGTCATCGAGGTCATTCAGAAGGTCGCCAGCACGGGGCAGGTGGGCGACGGCAAGATCTTCGTCATCCCCATCGAGGATGTCATCCGCATTCGCACCGGTGAGAGCGGTGACGCTGCCGTATGATGTCGCCCCACCTCTCACGCTAATTCCTTCTCTTCGGCAGTCGGAGTATCATTCCCTTGAAAGTACTGGGTATCGAGACATCCTGTGACGACACGTCGTTTGCTGTGTTCTCAAAGAAAGACGGCGTGATCGGCAACCTCACGGCCAACCAGCTGATTCACGATCGCTATGGGGGAGTCGTTCCCGAAATTGCCTCCCGGGAACACGTGAAGAATCTGCTGCCGGTCTTCGAATCGCTGCTCGAACGCTGCCGTCTACAAACAAAGGACATAGATGGGATCGGGGTTACCAATGGCCCGGGGTTGATCGGGTCGCTGCTTGTCGGAGTGGGCTTTGCCAAATCGCTGGCGCTTGCCTTGCAACGTCCGGTCGTGGGGGTCCACCATATCGAGGCGCACATACTATCAAACGAAATCGTAGGCGAGGAGCTGAACACGCCCGCCATCGTTCTTGTCGTCTCGGGGGGACACACATCCTTGTACTATGTCAGAGAGGTCGGGAGCTACGAACTGGTTGGCAGTACGCGCGACGACGCCGCCGGTGAGTGCTTCGACAAGATCGCAAAACTCCTTGGCCTGGGGTTTCCCGGTGGCCCGGCCGTCGAGCAGATCGCCCGCAACGGCGACCCAAGCGCCGTGACATTTCCCAGAGCGATGATGAAACCGGGCAATCCGGAATTCAGTTTCTCCGGTTTGAAAACCGCAGTCAGGCTTCACGTCGAAAGACAGGCGAACCTCGACGCAGAGGCGACGGCGGACATCGCTGCTTCCGCGCAAGCGGCCATTGTGGACCCTCTTGTGGAGAAGACAATCGCGTGTGCAAAAGGGCACCGCGCGGGTGATGTGTATCTGGCTGGCGGTGTTGCCGCGAACGGCCCGCTTCGTGAGCGGATGGCACGTGCCTGCGCGCACGAGGAAATCGCATACCACGCACCACTTCTCGAGTACTGCACGGACAACGGCGCGATGATCGCCTGTGCGGCCGAAAGGCACCTCGCCAACGGACGGGACGATGGCTTTGCGCTCGATGTCTTCGCCCGCGGGCCAATTGTCTCGTGGTCTGGTGGGAGTGCGCGAGGCTCTTCCTAGGGACCCTCGCTCCACTAAGCATGAGCCGGCTGCGGGTCCTGCCTGTCCCCGGAGGGGGTCGTCGATTACCCCACAAGTGCTTGCAGGGCTCCGCTCTTGCTGGACGACGCCACCCACAGCCTATGCGGTGGATCCTCGCTCGCCTGTCCTCTGAAAGAGGGTTCCCGCGAAGGGATCCTACGAAAGACCTCACGCACTCCCTCTGGCGAGGGCCACGTCTTGTCGCGGCGAAAACGCAACGCGCTCGGACATGCAAGACGCGCCGCCGAGGACCTGAGCAAGCGAACAAGCCATCGCGTCCTCGCCAACGTCACTTCCTCCCGACAACCTTCCTTATCATTCCTCATACTTCCCGGTTGTTCCTCACAGTGCCGCGTCCGTAGGCCCGCGGCTTGCTGGTTTGTTCTGGGCATTATGCACGTCCGCCCGCGTTAATGGCCGTCGTTCGGGCGCGGGTAAGAACCACCAGAATATCGGTCTCATAACTCGTGTGCCAACAGAGAAATGGTCGTTCGGGACCGGGATTTGCTTGGCATATTTATTGCCAAATTGGTCCAGGTCTACGTATCGAAAACCGAGGGAGACAAATGCTTACGCAAGATGTCTCGCCGTCGACGATTCTCGTTGTCGACGACGAGCCGCATATCGCACAGATTCTCAGGTTTACGCTGGAGAGGGCTGGTTACCACGTCTTCACCGCGGAGAACGGGCAGGATGCTCTCGAGAAAATCGAGGAGCTGCAGCCCGATCTCGTCATCCTGGACGTCATGATGCCGGTCATGGACGGGTACGAGGTATGTCGCAAAATGCGAGAAGACTTCAAGATGAACCAGATCCCCGTGATCATGCTGTCGGCAAAAGGGGAGCTGCCGGAAAGGGTCAAGGGGCTCGAGGGCGGCGCGAACGACTACTTGATCAAACCATACTCGAACGACGAACTCCTGCTTCGCGTTCGAAACGTCCTCGAATGGAACACCCAGCAGAAAGAGGCCAATCCGCTGACTGGGTTTCCCGGAAACACGGCTATCGAGCGGGAGCTGAAGACGCGCATCAACCGCAAAGAGCAGTACGCCTTTCTCTACCTCGACATCGACAATTTCAAAGGTTTCAACGACTACTATGGCTATCAGAAAGGCGACGAGATCATCAGTTATCTTGCGTCCATTATTACACTGGCCGTCGAGAAGCTCGGCACAAAGGAGGATTTTGTCGGCCATATCGGGGGAGATGATTTCGTGCTCATAGTGGATTCTACACGAGCCGAATTCATGGCCAAGCACATCATTGATGAGTTCGATAAGGGCGCCCTCTTCTTGCTGAATGACGAGGATGTAAGACGGGGATTCTTCGAGGTCAGAAATCGTCAGGGCGAGATCTCACGGGTGTCGCTGATGTCCATCACGATCGCGCTGGTCGTGAGCACGGACAACAAAATCAACCACTTTGCGGAGATCAACGATATCGCCAGCGACTTGAAGAGATACGGCAAGAAAATGAAGGGCAGCGTCGTGATCAAAGAGAGACGACACGACGCCGCACCGGAAACTTCGGAGAGTCACGAATAGCCCGCCATGCGGGCCATTGGAGCGGACATGGAGATCGATACCGGGACAGCGGAATCAACATCAGCCCTGAATCTGCTAAAGGAAGCCAGGGCAGAGGCCGATCGGCTGCGATCCCAGCTCAAGGTAATGAACCACGTGATCCGGTCGTCCCGCCTCGTTCTGGGGCATGAGATCAAGAAGCCCACGACGGCGCTGAGCGGGTATCTGGATCTCGCGTTGGAGGAACTCGGTCCAGAAACCGAGGAAGAAACCGAGAATATCCTCAGGAAGGCGAGACGTGAGTGCGATCTGCTGAACGAACTCAATCTGTTCTTTCTCGAGCTGCTCAAGATCGATAACGGTGAAGACGTCCTTCGCGGGAGCAAAATCAAATTGCGCGATTCGGTGTTCGAAGTGCTCGATCACTTGCCAGAAGAATGTGATGTCAAGGAGCGCGTAACAACACGGATCTCGCCCAATATACGCGACTTTCGAATCAACCCCGATGCGTTCAAGGTTATCTTGTCGAACATTGTGGAGAACGCGCTCAAGTACTCTCCTGCAGAATCGACCGTTCTCATCGATGTTCGACGGGACCCCGAAAAGCGGCGGATGCGCCATCGGGAACTTCTCAAGATCAAAGTCGTCGACCACGGATTGGGGATCCCGGAGACCTACCTCAAGAGGATCTTCGTGCCCTTCGTACGCTTGCACGAAGATATAGCGGATGGATCCGGTTTGGGCCTGACGTTGGTGAGAAGTCTCGTGGAGTTGTATGGCGGAGATGTCCACATAAAGAGTTCGAGCGGTGACGGGACGACGGTACACGTCACGATCCCCGAAATCGAGGAATCAGGCGAACCGGAGCCCGAAGCATGAACAAGCTGATCGACAAAAGCACCAACGTCATGCGGGTTGGCATCGGAAGCACGCGGAGCATTCTCCAGCTCAGGATGATCGAGCTCGTTGCGTTCTCCGCGATCGTCTTCGGCGCCCGGCAAATCGCCGACTTCAGTTTGCAGACGAGGACCTTCGTCATCCTGTTTCTCTCGGTTGCCCTGCTCCAGGTGGTCGGACGCTATCTTCCCACGCTGTGGAGAGATCACACCGATAAGCCCGTTAATGCGAATGCTATCACTGTGTGGTACTCGAGCATCGTCGACTTCATTGCGGTCATCGGCATCGTCTATCTGACGGGCACAATTGAGAGCCCGTTTCTGTTTCTACTGGTTGTACCGCTCTTCTTCGTATGCCACATGCTCTCACAACGCATGATTGTCGGAGCGTTTCTTCTCGGTGTCATAGGATCGGTCGCGGCTGTGGGTTATCTCGAGATGCGGCAGATCATTCCCCATTTTAGCTGCTATCCATTTGGAAACGTCGTCTATACCAATCCTCACTATTACGTGGGGACCCTCCTGGTGTTGAGTGGGTTCCTGAGCCTTGTGGTTTTTCTTGCCAACGCGTTCCAAGGGAACTTTCACACGTCGATCGACACGCTGGAGCGAAAGGGCCGAGAAACGAAGGACAAGATGCAGGAGCTGTCCCGCCTCTATGACATCAGCCTGGGTATCAACGCGGTCATGACCGTCGAGACGCTGCTCAAAATGGTAGCGAGAGAAGTAACAATACTCCTTTCCCAGCCGTGGGCGAGCATCATCCTGTTCAATCAACAGCGAGAGATTACGCACGGCGTGACGGTAGGGATGCCCGACGAGTACAGGTACAACTTCGGCCCGCGGATCAGAGACGGCGGATTCACGGAAAGCCTGTTGCAGGGCAAGGACCCGATTGTCGTCAGGGATGTCCCGGGTGACAAGAGATCGAACGCGGGAGAGTTTCCTTCCGCCACAGGCGTACGCTCCTTCATAGGGCTGCCTTTGAGCACCGGGCAACACGTTATCGGCGTGTTTTACGTCGGTGACTTCGTCAACAAGGGCTTCGAAGACAACCATGTGCGGTTGTTGACGATCATTTGTGATCAGCTCAGCATAGCTATCGCGAAGAGCAAACTCTATGAGTCAATCCAAAACAAGATGCGCAACTATGAGAAAGAGCTCGAGGAGCTGCAAGAGGTCAATCACCTGAAATCCGAATACGTCTCGCACGTATCCCACGAGTTGCGGACGCCGCTGACCGCGATCAAAGCGTACATGGAAACGCTCGAAGCCCACATCGACGACCCGACATTTGACCAGAAACGGGAATTCATCGGAATCGTATCCAAAGAAACCGACCGCCTCATACGAATGGTCAACGACATACTGGATGTATCGAATATCGAATTTGGACAGCGGCCTCTTCAACTGACGAACTTCCCTCTCGAAGAGCTTATCTCTGGAGTCGTGTCGATGCTGCAGCCCGCACTGCGGGAAAGGCGGATCACCATCGAGACCATAATGCCCGAAGGTCTTCCCAAGCTTCATGCCGACAACGATCTGATAACGCAGGTGTTCGTAAACCTGATCAACAATGCGATAAAGTACTCGCCGCCAGACACCACGATCAGAGTGCGCGCGTTGGAAAGGGCGGTAGACGTGTCGATTGCGATCGAGGATGAGGGTATAGGTATCCCCGCATCGCAGGTGGACAAGATATTCGAGAAGTACTTCCGAGTGAAATCAGAGAGGTCACGCCACTATGACGGTGTGGGTTTGGGCCTGGCGATCGTTAAGAACATTATTGATCAGCACAACGGCACGATATCGGTGGCAAGCGAGGAGAACGTCGGCAGCACATTCACGTTCGCGATTCCCAAGGAACACATCGTGAACACTCTGTTTGGTTGTATCGCGGACAAGATAGAACCCAAGACCGAACTCCACGAGTTGCTGGCGACCGTTGTTCATATGATTGCTGAGTTGTTGTCAGCGAAAATCGTCTCGTTCATGCTTGTGGATGAAACGCGTTCGGAGCTGTTTATCAAGGTGTCCTACGGTCTGGACGAGCGGATCGTTGAGCAGACACGCGTCAAGATCGGCGAGGGCATTGCAGGCTCCGTTGCAGAGTCTGGTTTGCCTCTTCTCATCGATAACATCGAGCACAACGACGTATACGAAACGCAGAACAGGCCGCAGTACGAAACAATGTCACTTCTCAGTGTGCCGGTATCACTCGACGGCGTGGTGATCGGCGTTATCAACGTAAACAACAAAACATCCGGCGATCCTTTTCATCAGGACGACATGAATCTGATCACATCGTTCGCGGAGAGAATCTCCATGGCGTTGGCGCGCTTTGAGAACACGGGAGACGCTGAGAGCGATCTGCAAGAAACGGTAGAGGCTTTCAAAAAGCTCCTGGAGCGACAGGTTCGAACGGGAGCGATCGAGAAGATCATGGATCTGGCGGTCAAGACGGCACGGAAACTCGGGCTCGGGGGCAAAGAGATCAAGGTTATCCAGTACGCAACAAGCGTACACGATATTGGAATGACGAAGATCAGTGATGACATTCTGAACAAAACATTTCAGCTGACCCAGGACGAGGTCGGCAAGATTCACCGGCATCCGAAGGTGGGTACAGACCTCATCAAGCCTTTGGAGTTCGTCGAACTGGTCAGCAACATCATCATGTATCACCACGAACGCGTTGACGGACGGGGCTATCCAATGGGGTTGAAGGGTGATCAGATCCCGATTGGCTCTCGGATACTGGCGACAGTGGATGCATACCAGTCGATGACTAGTGAGCGGCCGTACCGCGACAAGCTGACACCAGAGGAAGCGGTCCTTGAGTTGGTAGAGTGCTCCGGGACGGATTTCGATGTTGAAGTCGTTGATGCCTTTGTCGACGTGCTGTCGAATGACGGCAGGATAACAATCGCTCAGAAGAAGCAGTTCAGAAAGATGCTAAAGGAAGGCGTGCCGGGCACCTAGGTTCGCTTGGCACGAAGACGATGACCTCAATCACGCAAAGCATATTGTCTGGTGAATCCATCAGGGCTGCGTACGTGCTAGTAACGATGCTGCTGAGCGGGCTGGTTCTCTTCGCCACGTGGCGCGGGAGAGAGACGGTTGGCAGGCGCGTTGTGGAGCCATTGTACGTCGCGATACCGGCGTTTGCTGCAAGCCGGCTGCTTATGGCTGGAGCGAGTCCGCCCGGCTTCGGCACGGTGGGCTTCACGGTCTTCACGCTGCTGAGCTTCATCGGTTGCGGACTGATGGCGATATCGCTCCTAGCGCTTGCAAGCAAAGAGCTTCCCGTCAGGATCAATTCGCGGCTTTTTCCGTTGTCGATCCGAAGGCTCCGCAGAGAGACCCTCTATCTGGGGGCGTTCGGTCTGTTCCTGTATCTGCTGAGGTCTGCCGGAGACACAGTGGCAGAGTTCGCGTGGGGGATGATCAATCTCGGACTCATCGTGGCCACGCTTCGCGTTGTCGTCTTTCTCCTGAGGGGCACGTTTATCTTGTTCGGCGATCAGAAGTTCAGCCTCCGCGGCTCGATCATGCTGTTCAGTGCCTCGTGGCTGATGTTTCAGGCAGTGCCGCTCCTCTCCGCATCGATGGCCGTGACGGCCAGCGGTGTGGCTCACATGTTTGACTGTGCCGTGCTCGCGATCGTCATCGCCGGCCTGACGTCGAAGTATGTGCTGATCTGTGACCGTTTCAGAAACGAGGCGAGCGAGGTCGCCTCGGAGATGGATGCCGCCAAAGCGGAGCTGACAAAACTGAGCAACATAGCGACAAACATCTATGAGGATAGCAACGATCTGATAAAAAAGCAGAAGGAACAGACACTGCTCTACATGAAAAAGGCCGACAGTCTCGAGAAGATACTTCAAATAGGCGTAAACATTCAGAAACGCCACAAGCTTGGCGACGTGCTCAAGATGATTGTCGAAATGATCAAAGAAAACGTCGGGTTCAATACCGTAACACTGCGGCTCTTCAACAAAAAAGCACAGACCTTCGAGACGCATGCGTACGTGGGACTGGCTGACGACGACAAAGACTCGATCATCAACTATCGGATCCCGATCACCGAGTACCAGAAGATGACCAGACCCAGGTTCCGTATCAGCAGGAGTTACTTCATCAAGAAGAAGAGAAGTCCCTGGTATGGCGAGGACCTGAATGGGGATCACACCGTGCTGGTGGAGGATTCGTGGCGGGAGATCGATATGCTGATCGTTCCTCTGCTCAATGAGGATCAGGCGACGGTAGGGTATCTGTCGGTCGAGAACCCTGAGAATCCGAAACTCTGCCTGGCAGATGTCATAGACACGCTTGAGAATGTGGCGACTCTCGCGGTGATTGCCATCCGCAACGCCAGATTCCTCAAAGAGCTCGAAGCCAAGAACGAAAAGCTCAGGGTATACGCGGACAAGCTCTCGGGGTTGAACAAACTCAAGGCGAACTTCGTCCAGACGGTATCGCACGAGTTCAGAACCCCACTCACGTCCATCAGAGCATACTGCGAGACCCTGATCAAAAACGCCGATACGGTGGACAGAGGACTTCTGAAACAGTTTCTTCATGTAATTGAAGAAGAGAGCGGCCGGTTGATGACGTTGATCGAGGATATTCTTGATTTCTCACAACTGGAATCGGGGGCGGTCAAGTTCGAGAGGACGCCTTGTGCTATCCAGGATCTCGTGAAGCAGGCAGCGCAGGAGCTCGAAAAGAACTTCGAGACCAAGCAGGTAACGCTCCATTGTGACCTGCCAAAGCAGGACCTTGTTGTAAACGCCAGTGGTGACCAGATCAAACAGCTGATCATCAATCTTCTGCACAACGCGTCGAAGTTCACACAGCCGGAGGGCAACGTGTGGCTGACTCTTCGGGATGATCCCGGCAGCGCGCGGATTGTTGTGGAAGACGATGGCGCGGGTATTCCTGACGGCCAGCTAGCGAGGATTTTCGGCCAGTTCTACCAGGCAGACAACTCGAGCACGCGAGAACACGGAGGCAGCGGTCTGGGGCTGGCGACGTGCAAAAAGATCGTCGAGTGGCACGATGGGCAGATCTGGGTGGAAAACGTGGCTGGCGGAGGCGCACGATTCATCGCCGTTGTGCCCAAGAAGGAAGTTGTGGTGAACACGCATGTCCTGGCGACGACGAGCACCGTCAGACGATTTGAAATCGAGAGGTTTCTCGAGCTGCTGGTCGAAAACGTTGTGGAGTTCATGAACGTCGGAAGAGCGTCGATCATGCTCGTCGACAAGGAGAGAAAGGAACTTCGTATCGAGTGCGCTATTGGCATGGAGGAGGAAGTGGTCGCGAATGCGACGGTGAAGATGGGAGAGGGCATCGCTGGCAAGGTTGCCGAGCAAGGAGAGACCATGCTGGTGGCGAACATCGAGGAGGATGCGCAACTCAGCCGTAGCAATAACGACATGCTGTATGTCTCGAAGTCTTTTCTGTCCGTGCCGATCATGGTCAACCGCAAGGTGATTGGCGTCGTCAATGTTGCCAGTCCGCTGAGCAAGCCGGCCCTCGATGACGAAGATGCCAGGCTGCTGGAGACGGTCGTCCAGAGGTACTCGGTTGCGATCGGCAAGCTAACGACCTTTGTCGATGCATGCGTTCGATTCGAGGATGTGAGGGATACCTTCAAGGCGATACTGGACTCGAAGCGGTACATCGACGTCAAATACTCCGATCTCGTGGCATCCATCGCCCTGAAAACTGTAAGGAAGCTGGATCTCGACGAGAACATCAGGGACAAGGTGCGCTACCTGCTGAATATCTATGACCTCGGGTTGTCGAAGATCGGTTTTCACATCATCAAGAATCCCAGGGATCTGTCGCCGAGGGACCGCGAGGAGATCCAGAGACACGCGGCTATCGGGCACGAAATGCTCGCATCGCTCGATGAGGATCCAGCGATACGCAACATCACGTTGTGCCATCACGAGAACTTCGATGGCACTGGATATCCGGGCCAGCTCAAGGGCGACGCGATACCAATCGAGTCGCGGATCATCCGCGTCGCTGACTCGCTTCGTGCCCTGGTTTCCAGCCGTCCGTATCAACGCCAGTATTCGATGGGGGAGGCGCTGGACGTTCTCCAACACCGTGCGGGAACCTTCTTTGACCCCAAGGTCGTGGACGCGTTTGCAGCGGTCATGGATGAAGACAGCGATGATATCAAGAATTCCCGGCAAGGGGCGAACACCGAGGCCGACGAAACAGTTGAGGAACGCAGCTAACCGTCGACAAGCAAGGAGAGGCAAACAATGCAAAAGGGAAAGATACTCGTCGTAGATGATGAAGTCTACATTCTCCATATCCTGGATTTCAGTCTGGGTGCGGAAGGATTCGATGTGATCACAGCAAACAACGGTGAGATGGCCATCGCAAAGGCCAAACAAGAACGGCCAAACCTGATCGTTCTGGACATCATGATGCCGGTTCTGGACGGGTACGAGACGCTAAAGCATCTGAAGGCCGACCAGGACACAAAGGACATTCCTGTCATTCTGCTGACGGCGAAAGGCCGGGATGTCGACAAACGACTCGGCTTCGAGGTCGGAGCCACCGATTACATAGTTAAACCGTTTAGTCCAAGTCGTTTGATCGAGAGAATCGAAGAAATCATAGGTTGCAGAAAGTAAGCAATGAAGATCCTTCTTGTAATGCGGTGTTCTCCCCTCGATCTCCTTGCCTCGAGACATCTCTGTGAATATAATCATCGAGATGCATGTCACATCCAAACCATCTGCTGCCAAGGCCTGTAGCTTCGCAAAGGTTGTTCTTCCCGTCCCCGTTCAGACGGCGTTCACATACGAGGTTCCAGAAGACCTGCTTACAAAGGTGTTTGTTGGCTGCAGGGTGGAAGTGCCCTTCGGGCAACGAGTCCTAAGCGGCGTCGTCGTGCAGTTGCTCCCGCAAAGTGATGTCGCGCGGGTCAAAAAGGTCCGCAAAGTCTACGATACGTATCTGCCGGAGAAGTTGTTCGAGCTGACCGGGTGGATTGCCTCGTACTACGGATGTTCGCTCGGAGAGGCCGCCCAGGCGGTTTTGCCACCGGCCTTGAGAAAATCCACGCGGCGCGCCCGAATCAGCGGTGCGCTCGTGCTCAAGGACCCTCCCACCGAGGCGCAGGATATCCCACAGCCGTTGAAGCGTGCCCCGAAGCAGCTCGATCTCCTGCAGCGGCTCCGTGCGTCGGGTGGGCGTGAGCCGATCGAGATTGTGTTTGGAGAATGGGGGTTCAACTCGTCTCACGTAAGGGGCTTGCTGGGCAAGGGGCTTGTCGAACTCGATACGCGGCCGGACATCTCACAACTCGAACAGATGGACCCCGAAGTTCAAACGCTAAACCCGGAGCAGCAAAGCGCGCTCGACTCGATTGTAGTCGCCCTCGAATCGCGGGAATTCCGGCCGCTTCTCCTGCACGGCGTGACGGGGAGCGGCAAGACTGAGCTGTATCTGCGGGCCGCTAAGTTTGCGCTGTCCAACGGCGGGGGATGTATCGTCCTGGTTCCCGAGATCGGGCTGCTCCCGCAGGCGACGGCTCGTTACCGCCGCATCTTCGGCGACGAGCTGGCAATCCTCCACAGCCGCCTGACCGGTGCGGAGCGTTTCGAGATTTGGCGCAGGATCGAGCGGGGCGAGTGCCGCGTTGTCCTCGGACCGCGATCGGCGATATTCAGCCCCATGCGCAATCTGTGCCTCATTGTCGCGGACGAGGAGCAGGACGATTCATACAAGCAGGAGGACAAGCCTCGCTACCACGCCCGGAACGTTGCTCTTATGAGGGGCAAGCACGAGAATCTGACGGTTCTCCTGGGTTCGGCGACCCCGTCCGCCGAGTCGTTTCACCACGCACAAAACGGGCGGTATCAGTACCTGACGCTGAGACAACGAGTAGGCGGCGGCGTGCTACCGACGATTCATTTTGTCGACATGCGCACCTCCGATGGGGGGATTCTCGCTCCCTATCTCATAGAACGCCTCGATTACAACATCGAAGCGGGTAACCAAAGCATTCTGTTCCTGAACAAGCGAGGTCACGCTCGATACGTGCAGTGCACGGCCTGCGGTTGGGTAGCCAGGTGTCGCAACTGTGACATCTCCCTGACGTACCATCGCGTAAGGAACCGACTGAGATGTCACTTCTGCGGGTACGCTCAGGCATCTGTCCCGCGATGCCCGGATTGCAGCGCAAGTCTGTACTTCTCGGGTGCGGGTACGCAACGTGTAGAGCTCGACCTGGCATCGCTCTTTCCGGGTGCGGCGATTCTGAGAATGGATGCGGACACGACGGCGAGCAAGGACGGACACAGAAGAGTGCTCGAGAAGTTCAGCAGCGGTCAATATCCCATTCTCATCGGCACTCAAATGGTGGCAAAGGGACACCACTTCCCGAACGTGAATCTGGTTGGTGTCCTGTTCGCGGAAGAAAGTCTCAACTATCCCGACTTCAGATCTTCCGAGCGTACATTCCGTCAACTCGTTCAGGTCGCGGGCCGCGCAGGCAGGGGATCCGACAAGGGGGAAGTCGTCATTCAGACGTACATGCCTGACCACGACGTCTTCAAACACCTGGAGTCTCACGACTACGATGGATTCATGTCCGAAGAACTCAACACGCGAAAACAACTGAGCTATCCTCCGTTCTCCAGATTGATTCTTGCGTCTTGCACCGCGACAAAAGAAGAGCTTGTTGGCCGGGTGGCAGAGCGATGGGCCGCCGACATGCGGCGCGTGTTGTCCGGCAGAGCCGTTCAGGTCCTCGGCCCGGTGCAGCCCGTTGTTGCGCGGGTCAAGAATCGATACCGCGAACAGATCCTGATCAAGGGCGATCTGGTAAGCGCGGATAAAGTTGCTCTGCTGAACGCTTTTCGGCGGGTGGCCGAAGACGAGCCCGGCGGTCGCTCCATCGAGTTGAGGTGGGACGTCGACCCTGAATCATTCTCATAATCATTAGTTCCCACGCATGTTCTTGTAACCGGTTATCATTACATGCAATAAGACGTTTGTCCTGCCGGGGTTCGTTTGCGCCCGCCGGTGGCGCCGGTGACCGGAGCAACACGAGCCAACCGATTGTCGGAGACGAAAAGCGTTGACAGCATGATTGGCTAACTCCTAAAATACCTTGACACTGCTGGAGGTGGTCGTTATATATCTTGCAGGAACCACCCCCGGTTTGTGTAGTTTGCCAACGACGGTCGTTGTGGGACCGTTACCGAAGAAGGCACCCACCTTACGGTTTAGTTAATTCAACCGCTTATTATGAGTTCACGGGTGAGGTTTTGACTGTTCGCAAGTTTGCCTTGCACAGTTGTTTGATTGGGCGTATCAAACCATCGTTTCTCAACCCAAAAACTTGCGGGTGACCTGAGGCTGATCAGGGAGGGTTTTCACAATGAAGTCAAGGATGTCGGCTGTTCTTGTTCTTGTGCTGGTTGTGTTTGTTGCGGGCTGCAAATCGAAGGAAACGACCAGTGCAATGCTGCATAACGACTCGGATCGACCCGATAAGGCGATCGAGACGGCAAAGGAGGGTTTGGAGAAGGATCCGAACGACGCCGAGGCGTACTTCCAGCTGGGGGTGGCGTACAGCAACCCCAAGCTCGACAGCGTCGGCCTGGCTTATCAGAATTTCATGAAATCGGCCGAGCTGGAACCCAATCGGCAGCAGATGGCTAACGACAACATTCAGAGCAACTTTGCCAAACACTACAACCGGGCGCTTAACCTCTCCCAGGATGAGAATTTGCCAGCCGCTGCCAACGAGTTCGAGAAAGCGACGCACGCCGATCCAAGGCAAGCCAAAGGATACTTCATGCTTGGCAGCGCCTACGAGCGGATGGCCGCCGATGATCCGAGTTATTATCCAAGAGCGATCGAGGCGCTTGACAAGGTGCTCGATTTGTCTACGCCTGCCGACCGCCACTACATCGAGGCGTTGAGCCTCGCCGGAGAGGTGCTTGCCAGGATGGGTCAGCCGGAAGATGCGATTTCGCGTTTTAACCGGTTGATCGAAGAGGATCCGACCAACTATCGCGTAATCGAAAAGATCGGATACGATCTTCTCGACGCAAAGGACTGGGCGGGCGCGGCGGTGTTTCTCGAGCTCGCCGCACAGGCGCGTTCGAAGATTGGCGCGGAGGACTTCAATCTCTACTACAACATGGGCGTTGCTAGTTTTCAGACGGGTCGAAAGCAGGGGGATGAGCCCGCGGATCTCGAAGTACTCGAGAAGTCCGTGAGCTTCTACGAGCAGGCCCTGGAGCTCCAGCCCGATGACGCCCAGACCGTATTCAACATCGTCGTGGCGTACTCGGCGGCCAAAGACTGGCGCGAGGTGATCGCCTGGGGAGAGAAATATGTCAGTATGGTTCCGGAAAACGCGGCTGCCTGGCGGTTGCTCTCCCGCGCCTATACGGAGACGGGCAACGATGCCAAGGCACGCGAGTGTGCGGCACAATACGAGAGCATCAAGAAATCGGAGTAGTGGCCCGGATCGGTCCGGGTTCGGGAAGGGGCCCGGCCGGCGCAAATAGAGTGTTTGTAGCAAGTTCTGGAATAGAACTTGCAGCATTTACCAAGGAAATCATTCCAAGGCGTATCTTCGAAGCAAAAGATGGTCAATGTCCAGGGCGTTGGATCATGAGCCCTTTCGAGTTCATGACTTCTCTTTCGATCGCAAGCCCGCTGGGTCTTCAAGATTCATGAATTTCAACAGTGTGCGTATAGTTGCACCCGAATTTGGTGACAGCGGAGTCTAATCTGGCCATGTGTGAGGCCAAAGCACTGGTGAACAGATCACACCAAGCAACACAGCACTAAAAACAGGAGGACTTCACATTACTACCAAGAGCGAGTCCATGGACATTGCGGAATTGAAGGGAAAAACAATTCCCGAACTTCTCAATGTTGCCAACTCTCTCAGTATCGAGGGCAGCAGCAGCATGAGGAAGCAGGAGTTGATCTTCAAGATCCTGGAAGCGCAGACTCAGCAGAACGGTTTGATTTTTGCCGAGGGCGTGCTTCAGGTCCTTCCCGAGGGGTACGGATTTCTGCGATCGGCCGACTATAATTATCTTCCCGGACCGGATGACATCTATGTTTCACCGTCGCAAATCAAGAAGTTCGATCTACGTACCGGAGACACGATATCTGGACAGATTCGTTCGCCCAAGGATTCCGAGCGCTATTTTGCGCTTCTCCGAGTCGAAGCGGTCAACTTCGAGCATCCTGACATCGCGAAGACAAAACCGTTCTTTGACAACCTCACGCCGCTTTATCCGGAGGAAATGCTCGATCTAGAATACGATCCAGAAGACCTGTCGACGAGGTTGATGAACCTTCTGATCCCGCTCGGCAAGGGACAGCGTGCGCTCATTGTGGCGCCACCGCGAACGGGCAAAACAATCCTTCTGCAGAAGATCGCCAACGCGATCACCGCGAACAACAGGGATAGCTATCTGATCGTTCTGCTCATTGATGAGCGACCGGAGGAAGTGACCGACATGGAGCGGTCGGTGGAAGGTGAGGTCATCAGCTCGACGTTCGACGAGCCGGCCGAACGTCACGTCCAGGTGTCGGACATGGTGATCGAGAAGGCTAAGCGCCTCGTCGAGCACGGCAAGGACGTGATCATTCTCCTCGATAGCATCACGCGCCTCGCACGCGCCCACAACTCGGTTGTGCCGCACAGCGGCAAGATCCTCTCCGGTGGCGTGGATTCCAATGCGCTCCAGCGGCCGAAGCGTTTCTTTGGTGCTGCCCGGAACATCGAGGGCAATGGCAGTTTGACCATCGTGGCGACCGCGCTCATCGAGACGGGTAGCCGGATGGACGAGGTGATTTTTGAGGAGTTCAAGGGCACGGGTAATTCGGAGCTGGTCCTCGACCGCCGGTTGAGCGACAAGCGGACATTCCCTTCGGTGGATATCTTCCGCTCCGGCACGCGAAAAGAGGAGCTGTTGATCGATAAGAAGGATCTCCCCAAGATCTGGATCCTTCGCAAGTTCCTGAACGAGAAGCCTCTTCCCGAGGCAATGGACTTTCTGTTGGACAAGCTGCGCAAGACGAAAACGAACGCGCTCTTCCTCAAATCGATGAACACCTAATTCCCCGTGTGTGAAATCGTTATTGCGCCGGTGGGGAAAAGCGTTATACTTTGACCGCACCGGCCTGGGTTCACCCCGTTGCGAGCGGGCCGCAATAGCAGGAGAAAGACATGAGAAAAGACACGCATCCGGAATACAAACAGACCAAGATCATCTGCCACTGCGGCAACGTGATTGAGACGCGATCAACGCTGGAAGAGATCCACGTGGAGATTTGCTCCAGCTGCCATCCTTTCTTTACTGGCAAGCAGAAACTCATCGACTCTACCGGTCGGGTTGAGCGTTTCCGGACCAAATACAACTACAAGGATAACAGCTAGGCCTTGCGCTCGTGCTGTGACGACGGTCGCGGCCCTGTTCCAATCATGCCAGAGAATCGTGCGAGCATCGGTGGCCAGGCGGTAATCGAGGGCGTCATGATGCGCTCTCCGACGCATTACGCGACGGCCGTGCGGACACCGCAGGGGCGCATCGTCATTCATAAGGTGCGGTTCAAGAGCCTCGTTCGCCGCTTCAAACCCCTCAACATCCCGGTGATCCGCGGCGCGATCACACTCATCGAAACGATGTATATTGGAGTTCAGTCGCTGACTTACTCCGCCTCACAGGCCGTTGAGGAGGAGTCGGAGACCAAACCCAAAGGAAAGCTCGCGACGAATCTCGCGCTGACCGGGTCGGTCGCCCTGGCGTTGGTGATGGGGTTTGCCCTCTTTTTCTATATACCGCTGCTTCTGACCGAGTTATTGGGTTTCGAGGGGGGCGTGGTGTTCAACCTCGTGGATGGGGTGTTCAGGCTCGCGATATTCCTGCTGTATGTTTACTTGATCTCACGCTGGAAAGAAATGCGTCGAATCTTCCAGTATCACGGCGCGGAGCACATGACGATTTATGCCTATGAGTCGGGGGAGGAGCTCACAACCGAGCATGCCAGCCGGCAGCCTCGTCTTCACCCGCGCTGCGGAACAAGTTTTCTGATTGTCGTGATGCTCGTCAGCATCATCGTGTTCGTGTTCCTGGGCAAGCCGGAGAGCATCAGCGATCGGCTTCTGCGTTTCGCGATGATTCCGCTGATCGGTGGTATATCCTACGAGTTCATCCGGCTGTCTGCCAAAGAGCGGTTTCGGAAGATATTCAAACCCGTGGTCTGGCCGGGTCTGGCACTGCAGCGGATCACCACGCAACCTCCCACGGACGATATGCTCGAAGTTGCGATCGCCGCGCTCGAAGCCTGCCGGGATCACCAGTCGGTAAGGCTTGAAATCCCCGCCAGCTGACTTTTCAAGGGCCGGGTCGTGCCCGGGCTAGCCAATGAAAGAACAAGTAGAGCAGATTCTGCAAAAACTCGACAAGCTCACCGAGCAGTTGACCGATGAGTCGGTTCTCAGCGATCCGAAGCGTTACCAGACGGTCGCGAAGGAGCGGGCCGATCTGGAAAAAGGCGCCGCCGTCGCTCGGGAGCTCGCGGATACGTATCGGATCCTCGAAGACAACCGGGCCGTGATCGCCGAGGGCGACGACCCCGAGATCGTGGAAATCGCCCGCAGCGAGCTCGAGGAACTCGAGGCGACGTGCGATCGCCTGGAAGAGGAACTCAAGTGTCTTCTAGTGCCAAAGGATCCGAGCGATCACAAGAACACGATTATTGAGATCCGCGCCGGCACCGGTGGCGAGGAGGCGAATCTCTTTGCCGCCGATCTGATGCGTATGTATACGCGGTTCGCGGAGAACAGAGGATGGAAGATCGAAGTCCTCTCCAGCAATGAAACCGGCATCGGAGGTTTCAAGGAAGTTATCTTCCTCGTCCAGGGCAGCGAAGCCTATGGCACGCTGAAATATGAGAGCGGCGTCCACCGGGTCCAGCGTGTGCCGGCCACCGAATCCAGCGGCCGCATACACACATCGGCCGTTTCGGTGGCGGTCCTCCCGGAGGCGGAGGATATCGATATCCAGATCAATCCAAAGGAGCTGCGTATCGATGTTTTCCGGTCCAGCGGACCGGGTGGACAGAGCGTCAACACGACCGACAGCGCGGTCCGGATAACACACATTCCGAGCAACCTCGTTGTCACCTGTCAGGACGAGAAATCGCAGCACAAAAACAAGGACAAGGCGCTCAGGGTTCTGCGCGCGCGGTTGCTGGAGAAAGCGGTGCAGGAGCAGGAGGAAAAGCTTTCGAAGGAGCGAAAGACCCAGATCGGGTCAGGCGATCGCAGCGTCAAAATCCGTACTTACAATTTTCCACAGCAGCGGGTCACCGATCACCGCATCGGTCTGACCCTGCACCGGCTGAACGAGATCCTCAACGGCGATTTGGAAGAGATCACAACCGCGATGCGCCAGGCGGATCTTGCAGAACGGATGAAAGAGTGACGGCCCACGGCCATGGACGTTTCGCAGCTAATTCGGCACGGAGAGGCATTCCTGACCATGCGTGGCGTGCCCAACGCCCGCCGCAACGCCGAGTGGCTGCTCGCCCACGTTCTGGCGTGCCGGTCGGCTGATCTCTATCTGGACACCCACTACGTCCCCGCACCGATTCAAGTCAGGGCCTACGAGCGGCTGCTCGATCGAAGAGGCTCGCGCGAACCCCTGCAATACATACTTGGGATGACCGAGTTCATGTCGCTCCCGTTCTACGCGGTGCCCGGTGTGTTTATTCCGCGGCCGGATACGGAAATCCTCGTCGAAAAGATCGAGGAGCATCTGGCAAAGGTCAATGGAAGAGCAACGGCAGATAGCTCATCTGAGATGACTCGCGCTCTCCAGAGCGCCGCGCCGCGTCATGTGCTGGATCTGTGTTGCGGGAGCGGCGTCATCGCCGTATCGATCGTCAAACGTGTCGCCCGCACGGTTGCCACGGCGGTCGACGTGACCGACATCGCGACCGATGTGGCGGCCAGGAACGCCGATCTCAACTGTGTGGGGCGTCGTGTCGACTGCATCCGCGCCGATGCTATCGAGTTTCTGGAAAACAGCGCGCATGGCTTTGACGTCATCGCGTGCAATCCCCCGTATGTTCCGACTGCTGACCTCGCCTCGCTCGCCCCGGAAATCAAGCTACACGAGCCCAGGCTAGGTCTGGACGGAGGGCGCGTAGGGCTAGATTTTTATTGCGCGATAGTCCGCGTTTTGCGACGGTCGCTAAAACCGGGTGGGGCCGCGTTTTTTGAGGTTGGCGCCGGTCAGGCAGAGAGTGTCTGTGAGCTGTTGGCTGGCGAATCCCTGACCGACGTAAGTGTGTACAAGGACTACGCAGGGCAGAATCGCGTCGTGGTTGCCAGAGAGAGCTAGCATACTCGGGGAGTTCTGAGTTGGACAAGTTTGTCGTAAAAGGACCATGTCGGCTGGAGGGAACGCTCCAAATCAGCGGGGCAAAGAACGCCGTGCTTCCGTTGATCGCGGCATCGTTGCTAGTCAAGGGACAAAGTGTCATTGAGAACGTGCCCGCCCTGAAAGATGTCGCCACGATGATCCGGCTGCTCGGGATACTCGGGGCGACGGTTGAGTTCAAGGACGGTACCCTCACGATCGACACCGAGACGGTCAACAATGTCGAGGCGCCGTACGATCTCGTTCGTACGATGCGCGCGTCGATCTATGTGCTTGGCCCGCTCGTTGGCGCGTACCAGAAGGCGAGGGTGAGCCTCCCCGGCGGATGTGCCTGGGGCCCGCGGCCTATCGACCTGCATCTGATGGCCATGGAAAAGCTCGGTGCGGATATCGATCTGAAGCATGGGTATATCCACGCCTCGGCAAAGAGGCTCAAGGGAAACGAAATCGTGTTTCCGATATCCAGCGTGGGCGCAACGGCTCAGGCGATTATGGCGGCGAGCCTCGCGAGCGGTGTGACGACGATCAAGAACGCGGCGATGGAGCCCGAGATTACCGAGCTGGCTAAGGCTATCGTGGAGGCGGGCGCGCAAATCGATGGAATCGGCACGCACACACTGACGATTGAAGGGGCCGATGAGCTGCGGCCGTTCCGTTACCGGGTGATCCCGGATCGGATCGAGGCGGGCACGTTCGCCGCTGCGGCGACGGCGACCGGCGGGCATCTGAAGATCGCCAACTGCAGCACGTCACACCTTGGCGCAGTTCTGGACGCCCTCAAGATGTGCGGCGCCGAGATCGAAAGCAGTGATGAGCACCTCGAGATCACCGGTCCCGATCGTATCGAGGCAGTTCATCTTGTCACCCGTGAGTACCCGGGTTTTCCCACAGACATGCAGGCACAGATCATTGCGGTTCTCACCCGCGCAAACGGTGTCAGCACCGTGAAGGAATCGATCTATCCGGATCGCTTCACCCACGTGCCCGAGTTGCGCCGCCTGGGGGCGAGGATTCGACTCGACGGCAATCTGGCCGTGATAACCGGTGTGGATTCGCTGCAGGGAGCGCCGGTTATGGCGACGGACATACGGGCGAGCTCCGCTCTTATCATTGCCGCGATGGTTGCCAATGGCCAGACGGATATCTCCCGGGTGTATCACATCGATCGAGGCTACGAGCGCATCGAGGAGAAACTCCGTTCGATCGGCGCGGACATCCAGCGTGTCTCCGAGTAGTTGTTCCCCGTTTCAGGTAGGTCGCTCGTGAGCGACCACTCAAACCCATGACCCAACGACGCCTCATATTGGGAACAGCCGGTCATGTCGACCACGGCAAGACCAAACTCGTGATGCTTCTCACGGGCTGGGATACCGATCGGCTAAAGGAGGAGAAGGAACGCGGCATCTCGATCGAACTCGGGTTCGCGCCATTGAAGCTCGCCGGGGAGACCATGATCGGGGTTGTGGATGTCCCGGGGCACGAGCGGTTTGTCAAACACATGGTGGCCGGTGCGGGCGGGATCGACATGGCGATGCTCGTCGTGGCGGCGGACGAGGGCGTCATGCCGCAGACACGCGAGCATCTCGAGGTGCTGAGATCGCTGTCCGTTGCGCACGGCGTCGTAGTCGTCACCAAGATCGACCTGTCGTCTCCCGACCTCAAACCAATCCTCTACGACGACATCGCCCAGCTGGTCGAAGGCACGTTTCTCGAGACGGCCCCAATCGTGGAGACATCGATTGTCACAGGTGAGGGAATGGAGAGCCTCCGGCAGACGCTTGGAGAAATCGCCGCGACGGTTCCCGACCGGGATACAAGCGGCCCGTTTCGTTTGGCGATCGACCGCGTCTTTCACAAACAGGGGATCGGTGTGGTGGTCACGGGCAGCGGCTACTCGGGGTCGGTCGCTGTCGGCGACAGCGTGCAGTTGCTCCCGTCCGAAAGAGCCGTCCGTGTCCGCGGGATCCAGTCGTTTGGCGAACAGCGGCAGAGGGGGTATGCCGGCGAGCGGCTTGCCATCGCGCTTCAGGGGGCAAAGCTCGACCAGGTCTCACGCGGCGATATGTTGGCGACGCCTTCGTGCTTCGCGGTTAGCTATATGCTCGATGCCCGGATATTCGTCGCCCGGTACGACACGTTCGAGCTCAAGCAGCGTGAACGCGTTCGAATCCATCACGGGGCGCGCGAGGTGTTCGGGCGCCTGGTTCTCTTCGAGGCGGACAGCGTTCGGTCGGGAGGCGAATGCCTCGCCCAGCTGCGGCTCGAGACACCGATTGTCGCCGACGAGGGGGACTACCTTGTGCTGCGGAAGTACTCGCCGTCGCGCGTGGTTGGTGGCGGTCGCGTCATCGACCCCCGGCCCGAGAAACACCACAGGAGTGATTCAAGCGTCGTCGAGAATCTCAAGGTTCTCGAAGAAGGCGATCCGGCCGACCGCGCGGCAAAGCAGGTGCAGGTGGCGGGACTGGCGGGTGTGAAGGTCGCGGAGGTGGACGAGGGCGCCGTCCGGACGTTGCTCGATGACGATCGGGTTGTCGTTTTCGACAAGATGCTCTTTGACGCCGAAGTGCTCCGGTCCCTCGCCGAAGAAATCCATACGCTGGTGGCGAGCTACAATGAGAAGTATCCGCTGCGCTACGGTCTGGACAAGGAGGAGCTGAGACAGCGGGTCCGGTTTCCCCATACCGCGGCCACCTTCAATCGTGTGCTCGAGGCGGTTGCGAGAACGAGTGGTATTTTCATCAAGGGTAACTCGGTGCGGGGTGGGACGGAGGAGGTTCGGCTGCCCGGCGACGTATCCCGTCAGGTCGATGAGGTCGAGGCGGTGATCAGAAGGGCAGGTTATCTGCTTCAGCGACAAGCAGACATCGCCGCCAACCGCAAGGGTGGAGTCGAGCTTGCAGAGGCCCTGCAGTTTCTCCGGGATGCGGGTCGCGTCGAGAAGGTGGGCGAGGATCTGTATATCCATGCCGATGTGCTCGCGTCAGGTATCGCCCACTTGAAGCAATGGTTCCGGTCGCAGCCCACCATAAGTGTTCCCGAATTCAAAGACCTGCTGGGTGTTACCCGTAAGCAGGCAATACCGTTGCTGGAGTATCTGGACTCGAACCGCTATACCTCGAGGCGGGAAAACGTTCGTGTTCCAGGCGCCGGCCTGAGCGGATAGCCCCAAGAGTTCCTATCGGCTTTCTATCCTTGAATCTCAAAGGGGATGTGCTATACTAGTTTGGGAGCTAATAAATACGAGATCACAACGTTCAACTCCACCACGACAACTAAGCACGGATTCGCCGTATGGAGCTCTCGCGGATGTACGCATTCCAAGGAGGGGAAGGAATGGATCTACGCGTCAGGGCAATAAGCGCCTTGCTGGTAATTGCTTTCCTGACCGTCCCGTCGTTAGTGGCGTCTGAGCAGCTCGTTGCACCCCTGGAACGTGGCATCCAGCCCGGGGTCACGACGGTCCAATACGCCAACCAGACGCTGGTGTTCACGACAGCGGTCGCACTCAAGATCAAGCTGACGGTGGCGAGCGCCGGCCACGTCGAGCTGAGCTTCAAGAAAGCCGCTTCGCGCGACCAGGGCCAGGGCATGGCGGGTGCCTCAGCCGGGCAGACCATCATCTTCTGGGAACAGGCTGCCCAGGATATATTCGAGGGTTTTGCCACGGATAACTGGACCGATATTCCGCTCGGTGAGGGCGGATGGACAGAAAAGTAAAACAGTTTGCCGACCGTTAAAATTCTTTACAACTCCCCATCAAAAACGGTCGGTTCTTGCCTGCCCCCAACCCGGGCTTTCCGTTAGTCTTTCCTTTTCAATAGGTTAGGTTGGCGTCTATTTGTTGCTTTTTGCAACATTGGCACGTTAGTTGCCCTCTTAGTTGCGCCGTTCTGGCTTTCGCTGACGAATGGCGTGTTCCTACGGACGAGGGAGCACAGGAAGAGGGAACATTCGGTGGCAAAGAGGGTTGTACGTGTGAGTGCCTCACGCCCTTGCAGGGGGCTTGGAGGTCGAGAGCACCTGTCACCTTCCCCTGAACGGCTTGTCAGGCCAGTGAATCATAGCCCTTGCCCTTAGCGTGATTCTTCTGGCGTATACCCTCTTGGATGCGAGCAGAGGCATGTC